>CALUMJ010000013.1 GCA_944321715.1 uncultured Muribaculaceae bacterium
ATTATACTACAGGGAAATACGACATGCTCATCAAGTTGTATGCCCGCAACAACGAACATCTGCTCGAACTCATTCACGACCAGTTGCAGTCGATAGGCTTCGCCCGCACCGAAACGCTCATTTCGTTCAAGCAGGTGTTTAAACGCCAAATCCCTATTTACGACAATTTGTCTAACAATGAGTGATTATAATTCATTGTTGCTCGATGCCGTGCAGTGCGCGCAAGAAGTTGGGAAAATACACCTTTCATACTTCCGTAAAGGCAACTTGGACATACAAGCGAAGCATGGCAACGAGAGCGACATAGTGACTTCGGCCGACAAGGCGTCGGAAGCACACATTATCAACTTCGTCCGCGCCCGCTACCCCGACCACTCCATTCTGTCGGAGGAAGCGGGCGAGGTGGGTAACGTTGCCGAGTTTCAGTGGGTGATAGACCCGCTCGACGGTACTACCAACTTCAGCTCGGGATTGCCCGAGTTCAATGTGTCAATCGGCATACGCCATAATGGAGTGACTGTGGTGGGGGTAGTGTATGCTGCCTATCTGGGCGAATTGTTCCACGCCGTGCGTGGCGAAGGGGCTTTCCTCAATGGCGAGCGCATCAGTTGTGGCTCGCGGCAATCGCTCGACCGCTGCGTGGTGGCGACAGGCTTTCCTGTCGATAAAGATGTGAATCCCGATAACAACCTCGACAATGTGGCGCGCATCTTGCCGCTGGTGCGTGGCATGAGGCGGCTCGGTGCTGCAGCTGTCGATATTTCATACGTGGCAGCAGGAATACTTGATGGCTATTGGGAATTGAATTTGCATGAATGGGATGTGTGTGCAGGGTTGCTCATTGCCGAGGAAGCTGGTGCCACATACCACCATTTCCGCGACGACCGCGGCATATCTGTACTGGTGGCATCGCCGCAAGTGGCATCGCAGCTCCTCCCGTTGCTTTCTGGCAACGGCGGTGCATTCTGTAACAGCTAAATGCAATTATGATAAGCCCTCGACGGTGGCCAGATGGCGGTCGTAATATGTTGTAATTGAGGTATTAGCGAGGGTGTGCCAAAAATGCAGATTTGTGTGATTTTGCAGGGGCGCACGGCTCGTGCGTCCACTGCGTAGTTAAGTGTATATCAGTCTGAAACATAATGATTTAACGGTGCTTTGCAGCACACGGACGCACGAGCCGTGCGTCCTTACTAATTGTGCAAATTTATATTTTTATACACCCTCTACCGCACCATTGATACGCTTTGTTGCGGCGAATCATTTTGTTTTAATGATATAACACGTTTTATGGATTAGCGGAGCTTGCTGGCAAGGTAGGAGCGGCGGACATACAGGAAGAAGCCTGCAACGCCTACTGCGTTGACGAGTGCTGAGATTTCAAATGCGCACTGGTAACCAAGAAATTCGGCAGACCAACCGCCTATGAGTACGCCTAATCCTAATCCTGCATCCCACGAGGTGAGGAAAGTGCTGTTGGCCGTTCCGCGTTGAGAGTTTGGAGCGAGGTTGATAAACATGGTTTGATAGGCAGGACACATGTGACCGTTGCCTAAGCCGATGATTAATGCCGAGGCATAATAGGCGATGGGGTGCTGCACGAGTGCAAATAGCGAATATCCAATTAGCGACATCACCATGCCAGCGGCGGCGTTTTGGGTGATTTTGCCTTGCCGCAGCGAACGGCTGCCGAGCAGCCGTGAGGCGATGAGGCCTATTGCCATGAGCATGAAGAATGTGCCTGTGCCGCTGGTGATGCCAAGCTCTTTTTCGCCATAAATGGCAAGGTAGGTCGATAACACGCCGTAGCTGAACGAGAAGCATGCCAGCGTGATGCCCTCGCGCCACCCCTTGAGCAGGAAGAAGCGGTCGAGCGACAACGGTTGCCGCACACGTATCACCTCGCGTTGCCGCGGCTTGACGGTCGAAACCACAAAGAAGCCGATGCCCGATGTCACGAGCGACAGTGCAAACATATAGTGGAAGTCGGGAACTATGCCATACAGGTAAATGGCAATTGTCGGGCCTGTGGCCATTGCGAGGTTGTTGCTAAGCCCATAATAACCAATGCCTTCGGCACGGCGGCTGGGATAAAGCACGTCGATTGCCATGGTGCTGTTGGCCACCGTTGCCGAGCCAAACGAGAAGCCGTGCAGCGTGCGGATTATTGCGAACAGCAGCACAGTCCACGCCAAGAAGTAGCCGGCAAAAAATATGAAGAATGTGAAGTAGCACACCATCAATACCGCCTTGCGCGGGTAGCTATCGACCATGAAGCCGCCGAACGGGCGTATAATCAATGCCGTCACCGTGTAGCCGGCAAGCACTATGCCTATCATCTGCTCGCTGGCTTGGAATGTGTCGTGCAGGTAGAGCGGTAGCAGCGGCATTATCAGATAGAACGAGAAAAACAGCATGAAGTTGCCTGTGCACACTTTCACGAAGTTTCGGTTCCACAGGCGTTCTTTGACCTCTTCCATGGCGTGTTTTGTATGTTTTGGTGTGGTTATTTGTCTTGTAGTAACTCACCGAGCAGTGTCGCCGACGAGCAGTCAACCACTCGGGCCGTAACCAAGTCGCCCGGGCGTGTCGTTGGTGATGCTCTGAATACGACCACTTTGTTTTGCTGTGTGCGGCCAAACATGTCTTGGCGCGAACGTTTGGAATATCCCTCTACAAGCACCTCGAAGGTGCGCCCCACGTCGCGGCGGTTGCTGGCCAGCGACAACTCGTTTTCAAGAGCTATCATGCGGTTGAGCCGCTCGATTTTCACCTCTTCGGGTACGTTGTCGGGCAGGTGCTTGGATGCGTATGTGCCGGGGCGTTCCGAATACTTGAACATGAATGCCGAGTCGAATCCCACCTCGCGCATCAGGCTGAGGGTTTGCTCAAAGTCTTCCTCGGTTTCGCCGTGGAAGCCGGTGAACATGTCGGTCGATATTCCGCAGTCGGGAATTGCAGCCCTGATAGCCCGTATGCGGTCGAGATACCATTCACGTGTGTACTTGCGGTTCATGGCTTTCAGCACGCTGTTGCTGCCCGACTGCACTGGCAGGTGCACATGGTTGCAGATGTTTGCTCGGCTGGCGATGGCGGCGATTATTTCGTCGTTCATGTCCTTGGGGTGCGATGTGGTGAAGCGCACACGCATGTCGGGGGCAGCGTCGGCCACCATTGTGAGCAGTGTGGCGAAGCATATACTGTCGCCTGTTTCGGGGTCGGTATAATTATATGAATTCACGTTCTGCCCCAGCAGTGTCACCTCTTTGAAGCCTCGGCTGCGCAGGTCGGCAAGTTCGTTGAGGATGCTTTGCGGCTCACGGCTGCGCTCGCGTCCGCGAGTGTAGGGTACAATGCAATAAGAGCAGAAGTTGTTGCACCCTCGCATGATGCTGATGAATCCGCTTATGCGGCTGTTTCCAAGCCGCCGGGGTATTATGTCGCGATAAGTTTCGGTAGTCGATAGCTCTACGTTTATGGCTTTTTCTCCATTTTCGGCGGCGGCGATGAGAGCCGGCAGTTCAAGGTAGGAATCGGGACCCGCTACCACGTCAACGCCGCATTTGTCGATTAGCTGTTCTTTGACACGTTCGGCCATGCAGCCCAGTACGCCTATCAAGAAGTGGCGGCCACGTTTGCGCCGCAAAGCATTTAGTTGTGTGAGGCGTGCCAGTATTTTTTGTTCGGCATTGTCGCGAATAGAGCAGGTGTTGAGGAATATAGCGTCGAAATCCTCGTCGTCTTTTTCTACTGTTTTGTAGCCAGCCATGCCCATTACCGATGCGACAACTTCGCTATCGGCCACGTTCATTTGGCAGCCGTATGTTTCGATATATAATTTCTTGTCGTTTACGCCGTTGTCAACCATTGTCGTTCCATTAAAAAGTGGTTGCAAATATACAACGTTTGCCGCAAAAAATAAACTACCGCAATGCAATAGTTCTACGGCTTCGCCACCCTTGCAATCATGCTTAATGCCTTTCGACGTTTACACTTAAATTGAAAGCCGTGGGTGTAATATCTGTTTATTAGATATAAAAAAAAGATTTTTTATATAACTTTGCAATAGATTTCCAATGTTTTGGCAATTCTATTGTAAATGGGAGAAACGTTGAAAATAGACGTGTCGAAAGTGCTTGAGGCAAAAATGCCCAAGAAGCATCGTTACGTGCCGCGGTTTGTAGTGAGGTGGCTCGAACGCATCATACATCAAGACGAGCTTAATCGCATATTGTTCACAAACCACGACAAGACGGGTGTGGACTTCGCCGATGCAGCCCTTGCCGACCTCGGCATATCGGTTGACATCGTCGGCGGCGACAATTTGCCGGCCAATGGCTCGGGCCGTTATATTTTTGTTTCGAATCATCCGCTTGGCGGCCTCGACGGTATGGCATTGATTGCATTGCTGGGGCATCGTTATGACAAGCGGCTCAAGTTCATTGTCAACGACATGCTCATGCAAGTGACCCCGCTGCGCGATGTGTTCCTGCCTGCCAACAAGGTAGGGCGCCAATCGCACGATGTGGCCCGGTACATCAACGATGCAATGGAGGGCGACTGGCAGATAGCCACATTCCCTGCCGGGTTGTGCTCGCGGCGCGGCTCCGACGGAACGGTCTGCGACCTTGAGTGGACCAAGGGCTTCATAAGCAAGAGCATAGAATACCAGCGCGATGTCGTGCCGATATTCTTTGACGGGCTTAATTCCGACTTCTTCTACAAAGTGGCGCGATTGCGTGAGCGGATAGGTATCAAATTCAACATCGAGATGATATTGTTGCCCGATGAAATGTTCAAGAACCGGGGGAAACGATTCACCGTTTACGTCGGCAAGCCCATTGCATGGCAAACGTTCACCAGCGGACGGGCGCACCGTGGCTTGGCGCAAGAAGTGAAACGCATAGTATATAACCTTAAACAAAATCAATAACCCAATCCTGATTATGGAATCTATTATCGACCCTGTTGACAAGGATGCCGTTGCCGCCGAGCTGACGCAAGAACGCTTTTTGCGGCACACCAACAAGGGCAAGAATGAAATATATGTGGTAAATGCCCATACATCGCCATGCACAATGGCCGAAATCGGGCGGTTGCGTGAATGGGCTTTCCGTTCGGCGGGAGGCGGCACTGGCAAGGCTTGCGACATCGACGAGTTCGACACCATGCCTCAGCCATGCCAGCAGTTAATCGTGTGGAACCCCGAGGAGAAGGAAATTGTCGGCGGCTACCGCTTCATTTTTGGCGAAAATATCGAAATAAATGGCAACGTGCCGCGGATTGCCACTTCGCACATGTTTAATTTCTCTGAGAAATTCCTGAACGAATATCTGCCCATCACCATGGAGCTTGGACGCTCGTTCGTGTCGTTGAAATACCAATCGACAAAAGTGGGTAGCAAGTCGATTTACGCGCTCGACAACTTGTGGGATGGACTTGGCGCGCTCACGGTTATACACCCGAGTACGAAATATCTCTTTGGGAAAGTGACCATGTACCCCAACTATTCACGGCAGTGCCGTGACGTGCTGCTGTATTTCCTGCACAAATATTTTCCCGACCCCGACAAACTGGTATGGCCTATGGTTCCGCTTGTTATCGACAGTGACCCTGCCACCATGCAGGAAGTGGTGACTGGCGAGGATTTCAAGAGCGATTATTTGCGTGTCAACAAGTTTGTCAGGCTTCACGGCTACAATATTCCGCCGCTTGTCAACGCCTACATAAGCCTTTCGCCCACGATGCGAATGTTCGGTACCGCCATCAACCACGAGTTCGGCGAAGTGGAGGAGAGCGGCATATTTTTCTCGATAGCCGAAATTACCGAGGAAAAGAAAAACCGCCACATCAACACGTTTGACTGCACCGAAGCTGCGTCATACAGCAGGTGCTGTGGCGCACGATAACGAAAACACACATAAATACAGATATGCAAAATATTTCACAATGCATGCGCGCGTTGTTGGCTGGCATAGCAATAGTCTTGGGCTGGTTGCCTGCCATGCCGCAGATGCAGATAGATTACCGCGTGGCACTGACGGCAAATGCCGGGAGCGGCGACTTTGCGCCATATTACATGATGTCGAACGTGCATGGAACACTCACGCAGCCCTATTCGACCTTGCTGCGGGCTTCGGCCGAGAAGAAAATGGATTCGTCGCAACGGTTCAGCTATGGGTTTGGCGTTGATGTCATCGGCGGATATACTTCAAATACCTCGTATGCACGTTACGACAATTCGTCCAAGTCGTGGTATGTCAACGAGCAAGGTCCTGCTCCAGTGTGGTTGCAACAGCTTTACGCCGAGGTGAAATATCGTTGCTTGTTCATATCGGCAGGCATGAAGGAACGTGGCTCGGTGCTTGTGAATGACGCACTCAGCAGTGGCGACATGACCTATTCGGCCAACGCCCGCCCCATTCCCGGCGTAAGGATGGGTTTTGTCGATTTCCAGGATATTCCGCTCACTCGCGGCTGGGTGCAAATCCGTGGCGAGCTGAGCTACGGTTACGGCGGAGTGTCGGCCGATTGGCTTGAAAATCACTATAATTACCACGACGCATTTATATGCACAAAGGAGTGGTATTGCTATAAATATGTGCATTTCCGCACAAATCCCGACAAACCGTTCTCCTTCTTGGTCGGTATGCAGTCAACCTGCCAGTTTGGTGGCGAATTCCACCGGTATTTCAATGGTAACGAGGCTGAAAGCTATTACCAGGACAGGTCGCTCAACATAGGCTCGTTTTTTAAAGCAATAATCCCCATGGTGGGCAACTCCAATTACTACGAGGGCAACCACTTGGGGTCGTGGGATGTGTTGGGGCGTTACCGTTTTCGCAATGGCAGCGAACTGAAGGTTTATTACCAGTCGCCTTGGGAAGACGGCTCTGGCATTGGCAAGTTGAATGGCTTCGACGGGCTTTATGGCGTAGAGTACCGTAGCAACGGCAGCGGAATTGTCGAAGGGGCTGTGGTGGAATATATCGACCTCACCAACCAAAGTGGCCCCATGCACTGGGCTCCGGGGCAATTCGACCTCGGTTATCTCATTCCAAACGAGGCCACCGGTAGCGATGATTATTACAACAATGTTGATTACAACGGCTATCAGGTTTATGGGCAAGTAATCGGCTCGCCGTTCATCAAGTCGCCCATATACAACACCGACGGACACATGCGCATCACCGACAACCGTCTGCGTGGCTTCCACGTGGGACTGATGGGGCATATCACACCGCAGGTGAGCTACAGGCTTCTTGCCTCGTACCGCTATTCATGGGGTACGCCATACGTGCCGTCGCTTGAAAATACGCACGGCACCTCGGCCTCAATCGAGGGAACATACCGACCGTCGTCGGTGCCGGGCTTGTCGGTAAAGGCGCAACTTGCCATCGACCGCGGCTCGCTGCTTGGCGACAATTTCGGTGGATTGCTAACCGTCAGCTATGAAGGCTTGCTTAATTTGTAATTATTGTCACGTATGATGAAGAAGACTATAATATTCATGGTTGCGGCTGTTGTGGTGATGCTGCAATCATGCACACAGAACAACGGAAACATAGGCCAATGGTTCGGCCATTGGAAAGTAAATGCGATAACTGTCGATGGAGTCGCCGACAGCGACTACGAGGGCAACGTGTTCTTCTCGTTCCAAGGCAAGGTATTCGGTCAACGCTTGATTGACGACTACCACGGATATGAGCCACGGTTTGCCAACTGGGATGACCGTGGTGATTACTTCGTTATAACTTTCCCCTACGAAACCGATGCCGACGGCAACCCGCTGTATGACGACGACGGCAACCTCGTGTGCCTCTACGAGCCGCTCGAAGTCACCCGAATGTCGATGGGCGAGAACGTTGTGCATGTCGATAGCAAGGAGGGCAACAACGTGCAGCTGTCCATGACCGCCGCCGACGGCTCCGCCATCGTCTATTCCTTAGAAAAATGGTAAAATGCTATTATGGGCATTTGCCGCAGCTTCATATATAGGACTCTACACTGATATAGCCACGTTGCACATGCCGTCGGTGCGGACGACTATTGCATCATTACGTCGCTGATGGCGCGGCCGATGTTGTCGATAATGTCGCTTGCCACCATTCCATAGCTGCCGTGTATCCTTCGTGCGAGGTCGCCGGCGGCACCGTGAATGTACACGCCGATTATCGCGCTTAGTTGCGAGCTGTAGCCTTGTGCCAGCAATCCTGATATAATACCAGTGAGCACATCGCCGCTCCCGGCAGTGGCCATGCCCGAATTGCCTGTGGAATTGATGTACACCTTGCCTGTGTTGTCAACTACCATTGTGTGGTGGGCTTTCAATACGATAATCAGTCGGTATTCTTTGGCCACGTCCACAGCTTTTTTCAGACGCTCTTCCTCGGTGTCGAACTTGCCGAACAAGCGTTCAAACTCGGCGGCATTGGGCGTAAGAATAGACTTTTGCGGAATGCTTTCAAACAGCATCGGTCGTGCGGCTATGCAATTGAGTGCATCGGCATCAAGCACGCATGGCAAGTTGCGGTTTTTCAAAAAACGGTCGATGGCATCAATGGTCATTTCGTTTGTGCCAAGGCCTGGACCCAACGCCACGGCATTGTAGCGCCGCGACATTGTGATGTCGGTCGTCACTATGTCGTTCTTGTCGGCATCAAACAGAGCCTCGGGTACGCACGATTGGATTACATCTAAGCCGCATCGTGGGCTGTGGACTGTGGCGACACCCACTCCGGAGCGCATGGCGGCACGAGCGGCAAGCACAGCCGCACCGAGCATTCCATATCGTCCGGCCACAAGCAGCAAGCTCCCGAAGTCATATTTGCTGCAATGGGCAGGGCGGCGGCGCAACAAGTTTTTCACTTCATATTCTTCGACTAAGCAATAGCTGGTCGATGCTTGGCTTATTGCCTCACGGCTGAGGTCGATGTCAAGCACCTTGCATTCGCCGATGTTGATTGCATTTTCGGCAAAAAAGAATGAAAGGCGTTTCAATTGGAAAGTCAGTGTCAGGTTAGCCCTGATTATGTTACGGCGGTCGGTACCTGTGTTCCATTCGCCGAAGAGTCCTGTCGGAACATCAATTGCAACAATATAGGCTTGCGACTCGTTTATGTTCTGCACGAGCGATGTGAAGCCCCCTTTGAGCGGCTCGTTCAGCCCCGAGCCGAACAATCCGTCGATGACCACATCGTTCTTGCCAAGCGGAGGAAAAATAAATTCGTTGACGACTTCGGTGAATTTGACGTTTTCCATCTCGGCGAGTTTGTCGCGGTTGTGTGCGCAGGCTTTCGACAACTTCATCGTGGGTGTGTTGAACAAGAACACTTCGATGCTGTTGTAGCCCTGCTGGGATAATATGCGCGCTACGGCAAGTGCGTCGGCACCATTATTGCCGGGTCCGGCAAACACCACAAACCGTTTACCGGGTCGCCATCTCGACATGATTTCGAAAGCGGCTGCCGATGCGGCACGTTCCACCAATTCTATGTCACTGATTCCCTCCGAACGGAGCGTCTTTTCTTCAATCTTACGTATTTCGCTTGTGGTAAAAATTTTCATATCGACTGATTTTCAATGTAAATAGTATGTTACATATAGCAATGGCTATCATCACCGTGCGTTATAACGCAAAGTTACTACAAATATAGTGAAAGTCGAGAGCAATACGAAAAAAACGGCTTGACGATTTTTTTTTCGTGTTGCCGAGGCGCATCCTATATTCTCGAAATATAGTGAAAGTCGAGAGCAATACGAAAAAAACGGCTTGACGATTTTTTTTTCGTGTTGCCGAGGCGCATCCTATATTCTCGAAATATAGCGAAAGTCGAGGGTAAAACAAAAAATCCCGCATGGCTGCTTGCCGTGCGGGATTGCCGTTTGAGTTGATTATGTGTTCGTCGTTAACGTTTCACGATTTTGTGGCAAATGTTGCTATTGTCCAAGCGTAGCAAGTAGATGCCTTGAGGTATTCCGTCCATCGACATGGTATTTTTTCCTGCTACAAGGTGCATTTGCATCACTTTGCCGCCAGCCATGTTATACAATGCAGCTTCGGTATCTTCTTTAACCACTACGTGCATTACTTCATCAACAGGGTTGGGGTAAACCGCCGATGCCACACTTTCAATGTTGTCCACGCCTGTAGTTTCATCTTCCACTGTGAAATGAATTCGTGGAGAAACTTCATCGTAAGAATCGTTTATGAACAGGGCGCAGAAATAATCTCCCGGTTTCAGCGAGCCAGCTTCGATTGTCACATCTCCTTCGGTAGCTCCGTATGTGTATAGGAATGCGTCCAGTTCATCCACATTGGGGTCTTCACCCTCGGCAAACACGCCTACCCAGTCTTTCGGTGTACCAGGACCGTCTTGGTAATGAACCACAATGTCTTCGGAGGTCGAGTAAACTGTCTTGTCGGTCGAAACCGAAGAAATCATGTCGCCTACCGAGAAGTACAGACGTTCGCGCGGTTCAAAATACTGTCCTTTGAGGAAGTAGTTGACAAAATAGTAACCTTTGGGCAGGTCTTTAGTAAGAGTCAGCGTACCTGATGTTTGTCCGTTGAGGTAATCCCATGAATCAGAGGTGTCGGCGGTGCCAGGAACTTCACCCATGCGGTAAATGCCTATCCAGTCGCTTCCGAGTCCGGGGGCGTTGGAATATGTAATAGCAATATCTTCACCCTCGTCGTAGGCAGTCTTTTCGATTGACATCTCGATTTCGGGGCCAACATATAATGGCAGGCGTTCGGTGATTTCGGTGTAGCCTTCGTCTTCGAATAGTACCACATAATATTCGTTCACTTCGTCAATGGTGAAGCTCATGGTGCCTGATTGCGACGGAGTGTAGTTCCATCGGTAAGAGAGGGCTCCTCCTGTATTCGGGTTTTCTCCTTTACGGTATATTCCTATCCAGGCATTTTGCCCTACTGGTGCGTATTGGTAATTGATAACAATCTGCGTGCCCGGTGTTACGGAATTATCTTCCAGCGAGATGGAGGGGTCGCCGTCGATGCTTCCCTCTACCGTGAAGCTGCGTGGTTCCGACCACTCCGACCACTCCATGTTGGCATCGCGATAGCGCACCCTCACGTAGTAAACTCCGTTTTTCAACCTGTTGTTTTCGACAGTCAGTTTTGTGATGTCGCGGTTCTCGTTAAGGTCAATTGGTATATGTAGCGGACTGCCAGTTGAGCCATAAAGGTCTTCAACGTCGGCGATTTCTTCATAATCTATCGACGCAAAATCTTCGGTAAACGAGAATTGGTATTGAACAGTGTTGAGTGGTTCGTCGGTAGTGGTAGCGTAAGCACTCCCTTCGAAAGTGTAAGGCAGCGTGATTGTGGCAGGAATTTCGTTGATTTCTGGTTTTTCGGGGGCAGCCTTTCCAAGGGTGCGGGAGAACGAGTCGATGAGGATGTTGTCAACCACCAGTTCCTTGTTACCTATGGCATAGCATTCCACTTTCATTTCTTTTTTGTCGAAGTCAAATTCGAGTATCTGGTAACCCCAGTAGTCTATTGTCTTCTGTACGTCGTCATAATCCTGTTCCGACGACATTCCCCACATTTGGTCCCACGATGCCGCCCCGTTGATTATGTGGTACAGTGGCCACTCGGTGAGTTGCCCACGGTGGTATAAATGGTGGTGTCCGCCATAATTGAACACGTGCTTGGGAGTTTCGCACAATATGGGAATGATTTCGTTGCGCACCCACGAGGATATGTCGCCGATGTATTGCTCGGCTTGTATTGGCCTGTGGTTGACGCTGATGATGAAGTCAACCGAATCGTCGTTTTTGGCGGCATCTACTATGCGACGCACCCACGCTTTCTGTTCATTACCCGTATGCTCGGTGCTAAGCACCACGAAAAGTATGCGGCCGGCTTGGTAGGCATAGTAGTTTTCGGTGCCACTCTTGATGCCCTGATATTCGAGGTCTTCGTAGTGGTAATGAGTGCTGTAGCGCATCATGCCGGGGTCGTTGTAGGTGTCGTGGTTGCCTACGGCAGTCATAATTGGCAGGTTGGGCGATATCAGCTGCGACTTGAACAGGTGTATTTGCTCGTATTGGTCGAGCGAACCTACATCCACTTGGTCGCCTATGTTCATCACCATGTTGATGTTTTCGGTCATGTCGCCGCTGTCGCCATATTTTTCCATGATTTTGCGCTGCGAAGCCTTCAACAGCCACTCATATCCGCTGCGGCTCTTTATTTGGTGGTCGCCTTGCAGCAATATGCGCATGGGCGTTTTGCTTCCCGGCTCGGGCATTGTGCGGAAGCGGTATATCTCGCTTTCGCCGCGGTCGCCGCTTATGGTTTGGTAGTAGTAGATGGTGTTGGGTTCAAGCCCGGTGAGATGCACCGAATGCCAATAATAGGGAAATCCGCTTTCCGACAAGTCATCGGTAGTCCCGGTAACAGTTTCGTCGAGCGCGTCGCGGCTCGTGCCGAATCGCACTGTCGGTGTGGTTTCAAACGATGTTTTCCAGCTAATCCATATAGAATTGCTACCTGCCGTTTGCAAATACGGCTTGGTAATATCGACATATTCACCAGCCTTCGGCTCTACGGTCAGCCGATGTGCGACTACTTGGTAGCCGTCGCCATCCTCGGCGGGAGTGTAGTAAATGTCGGCCTCGGAACGTTCCTCACCGCCTATTTCTACCGATTCGCCCGGGGCGATTGTGTAGTCTTTAAACTCTTTCACGTAGGGCATGAACGACACGTCGGCATAAATAATGTTGTGGCTTCCGTCGGCAAAAGTGCGCTTTACACTTATGCGGCTGTTGCGAGCCAGCCAAGTCGAAGTCACTTCCACTGTGTTGGTACCTTGCCCTTCGTCGATGCGGCAGCCGTTGGGTGCTTGCCAATGGTAATTTTTGACGGAGTTGTCGGCTGCGATGCTGAAAACTTGCGTTTCATTTGTTTTCATGACATCTGCTCCTGTGATGGAGGGTGTTTGTCCAAATGCATACCCACTGAGAATCATAGGAAATATCAGCAGGCTAAAGTTACGTTTATCCATACTTTGTCTGTTTGGTAATTGAAGTTATGATTTCGGGGGCAAAAGTATGGTGGCTCGATTACATTTTGGTTAAGGCGTGATTAAAGTTTGGTTACAGACTTATTAAGGAATTGTAACACTGCAAGCGATTATTTACCGCCATGAAGGTGTATCAAAATGCAAATTTATGCAATTTTGTAGGGACGCACGGCCCGTGCGTCCGCTGCGCAACCAGACGCATATTCTGCTAATTTACAAATAGTTGGCAGTGTCTTACAGCACACGGACGCACGGGCCGTGCGTCCCTACGAGGTGGGTCTTGCCAATTTTGATACACCACTGCCACGGTTTACTTATTTCAAGTATTGGCGGTAGAATGCTTCGATTCTATCGAAAGGAATTTTGTCGAAGTTGTCATACAGGTCGGTGTGGTTGGCACCGGGAATAATCATCAGCTCCTTGTTGTCGCCGGTCAGTTTTTTGTAGGTGTCTTCGCTGAAGTAGCGCGAGTGTGCTTTCTCGCCGTGAATGAGCAGCACGGCATTGCGTATTTCGCTGGCGTATGACAGAATGGGCATGTTCAGGAACGAGAGCGTCGATGTCTTGTTCCATCCGCCGTTGGAGTTGAGCGAACGCTTGTGGTAGCCGCGCTCGGTCTTGTAATAGGCGAAATAGTCTTTCAGGAACTGCGGAGCGTCGGCTGGCACTACGTCGGGTAGGCCTCCGGCCAGTTCATACGCACCATTGCGGTAGTCAGCCGTGCGCTGAGCGTTCAGTTGGCGGCGCAGTTCGTGGCGAGCGTCGGCATTGTCGGCTGCGTCGAAATAGCCGTTGGCATTCACGCGGCTCATGTCATACATGGTGGCGGCAACTGTGGCTTTAATGCGTGTGTCGATAGCAGCGGCATTGACTGCCATGCCTCCCCAGCCGCAGATGCCGAGTATTCCGATTTGCTCGGGATTCACATCGTCGCGGGTTGCGAGGTAGTCCACTGCTGCGCAGAAGTCCTCGGTGTTGATGTCGGGCGATGCCACATAGCGGGGCTGGCCGCCGCTCTCGCCGGTGAACGAGGGGTCGAAGGCGATGGTGATGAAACCACGCTTGGCTAATTCCTGCGCATACAATCCCGATGCTTGTTCCTTTACTGCGCCGAATGGGCCGCAAACGGCGATGGCTGGCAGTTTGCCCGTAGCATTCTTTGGCATATAAAGGTCGGCGGCAAGCGTGATGCCGTAACGGTTGTGGAATGTGATTTTACTGTGGTTCACTTTGTCGCTTTGTGGGAACACCTTGTCCCACTCTTGGGTTAATTCAAGCTTTTCTTCCATATTGTTTTTGTGATTAAGTTGATTTTCTTGTGCATATAGATTGCCCATGCCGCATAAACAGGCGAGCAAGGCCATGAATGCTGTTTTAAATGAATGTTTCATGTTGTTTCTCGGAATGTTATCTGATAAAGTTCGTCATGATTCCATGCTCTTTTTCAGGCATTGGCATGCCTCCGGTTTTCAGGCTTTTCAGCATCCATGCCATGTTGTTGCCCAATGTACGCATCGTCTGCAATCCTTCGGCGTCTTGCAAAGCTTCGCCCGGCAGACGGCCATGTACGCTGTTCCAATATTGAGAGCTAACGACAGGCATATCGGTTATCGTGAAATACTTGTTCAGCCGGTCGAATGTGGCACTTGCCCCACCTCGGCGGCAGACGGCTACGGAGGCTGCAGGTTTGTAACGCAACAGCGACGACGCAGAATAGAACAACCTGTCGAGCAGGGCGCAAAGCGAGCCGTTTGGCCCTGCATAATAGACTGGCGAACCGATGACAATGCCGTCGGCCGTTTCCAACTTCTCGCGAACCGTGTTGTATAATGTATCGCTGAACACGCACCTGCCCGATTCGGCACAACGGTTGCAGGCGATGCACCCCTGAACCGCTTTTGTGCCGATAGAGATGATTTCTGTTTCCACGCCGTTAGCCTCCAGAGCCTTTGCAACTTCCGACAGGGCTATGTAAGTGTTTCCTTTGCCCCTCGGACTTCCGTTAATCAGTAATACTTTCATCATTTTTATTTCTTATTATTAATACCAATCATGTTTCTCGTTTCGGTCGAGTGCGTCGATGCGTGCCATTTCTTCTGGTGTTAGTTCGAAGTCGAACACGGAGATATTCTCTTTCTGGTGGTCGGGATTGCTCGAACCGGGAATGACCGCCACGCCATGCTGCAAGTCCCAGCGCAGGATGACTTGTGCGGTTGATTTGCCGTGCGCCTTGGCAATTTCCTTGATGGTTTCGTTGCTGAACATTGCCTTTGTATAGCCCCTGCCGCCGAAAGGATACCACCCCTCGATGACGATGCCGTTGCGGTGCATAAATTCCCGCACCTCTTTTTCTTGATAATAGGGATGAATCTCGTTCTGCGTCATCACGGGCTTGATGCTCACTTTCGGCAGAAACTCGGTCATCTCCTCGATATAATAGTTTGAAACGCCGAGCGAGCGTATCTTGCCTGCGGCCACGGCACGCTCCATAGCTTTGTAGGCTTCCACATCGTTACGACCCGGATGGTGCAGCAGCATCAAGTCCACATAGCCGATATTGAGCCTTGCGAGGGATGCCTCGATGGCTTCTTCCGCATGGGCGAACTCGTTGGGGTATAGCTTGGTACAAATGAAAAACTCCTCACGTGGCACTCCCGAGCGACGTATGGCTTCGCCCACTTCCTCCTCGTTGCCGTAGAAAGTGGCGGTGTCGAACTTGCGGTAGCCTAACTTGATGGCAGAGAGTATGGCATTGATGCACTCGTCACCGTGCAGGCTGTACGTGCCTAATCCAAGCACAGGCATGGTGTAGCCGCTGCTGAGCGTGATGACGGGCGGCTTGCCGTTCTCGCCTTGGGTCAGGTGAAAAAGACCGCTGCCGCTTGCCACCGTGTCGTTGTCGGTGACGGCCTCATTTTCCGCCGTTGGCTGACGAGTTACCTCCGTGCCACAAGCATTTGCCGAAAAAGTCAGGCAGCATAGTATCGTGAGGAATAGCAATTTTCGTTTCATAATCTTCGCCAGTTTGATTTTTGTCACGATGCAAAGGTAAAGCAAAAGCCCCACAACGCAATTGCTGTGAAGCTCAAATAACATTGCTGAAAAGGTCAATTCTTAATCAACGGCAACTGGCCTTCGGTGCGATGCCACATTGGTCTTAGACGCTGCTGCGAAATGCGAATGGTTCCCGAAAATTGCCTAAGGTCAAATCAGATGAACCGCCCGGTGGCACTTTCGGTGCAGCGGCGAATGTCGTCGGGAGTACCGGTGGCGACGATGCGGCCGCCCTCCTCGCCACCGCCCGGGCCCATGTCGATTACATAGTCGGCCGAGCGTATTACATCTATGTCGTGTTCGATGACTACGACAGTGGCTCCACGGTCAATCAGCCGCTGGAATACTTGCAGGAGTGTCCGCACATCGGATGGATGCAGACCGATGGTCGGTTCGTCAAACACGAATACCGAATCGTCCTGCCCCCTGCCCATCTCGCTGGCCAGCTTGAGACGTTGGGCCTCACCGCCCGAAAGTCCAGGGGTCTGCTCGCCGAGTGTCAGATACCCGAGTCCGAGGTCATGCAGCACTTGCAGACGCTGACGCACAGTCCGCAGGTCACCACAGGCCACCATTGCATCGTCCACGTCCATTGCCATCAGCTCAGGCAGAGAATGAAATGCACCCTCGCTGTTCTCGCGGCGGACACGGTATGCCGCTCTGGAATACCGCGAGCCCCGGCAGTCGGGGCATGGAATATCCACATCGGGCAAGAACTGCACATCGAGGCTTATTACCCCCGTGCCGTCGCAGGTCGGGCAGCGCAATCGGCCAGTATTGTAGGAGAAATCCCCGTCCTTCCACCCTGCGGTCTTGGCATCGGGAGTCTTGGCATAGACTTTGCGCAGCTCGTCGTGGACGTTGGCATAGGTCGCCACGGTCGAACGTATGTTGATGCCTATGGGCGAAGCGTCTATCAGCTTGGCGTGGCAGATGCCATCGGCGCATATTTCTCGCACGTGTTCGGGCATTTTGCTCCCAGTGGTCATTGCCTGCAAGGCTGGCACTAGACTCTCCAATATGATGGTAGTCTTGCCCGAACCCGAAACACCTGTCACCACGGTCAGACGCCCCTTGGGAATATCCACCTCCAAGGGCTTGACTGTGTGTACGGGACCGGTGGACAGGTGTATGCGCCCCTTGGCAAACATCTCCGCCTTCGAAGCTCGCTGCCTGACATTCGCCACAGCAGTTCCACTCAAAAATGGACCTATCTTCGAGTCATTATTTCGCTCTATATCCTCTATCGGCCCCTCGGCGATTACCCGTCCACCCGCTGAACCTGCTCCCGGCCCCATCTCTATCAGCCACTCGGCTTCCGAAAGTATCTGTGTGTCATGGTCAACCAGCACAATGGAATTGCCGTCGGCTATAAGGTCGTGCATCACCCCGGCCAATCCCACGATGTTGGCCGGGTGCAGGCCGATGGAAGGCTCGTCCAGAACGTAGAGTACCCCCGTGGTGCGGTTGCGCACAGCCCGTGCAAGTTGCATTCGCTGCCGTTCCCCAGTGGATAGGGTCGAGGCCGCACGGTCGAGGCTCAAGTAGCCCACGCCCAAATCCAACAGTCGCACCGAGGCATCGAGGAAGGATTCGCAAATTCGTTCTGCCATCGGACGCATCTCCTCTGGCTGTGAAGCCGGTACACCACGCACCCATTCTACCAATTCTCGCAGGCTCATTCGGCTGGCTTCGTCGATGGAAATGCCACGGACTTTCGGAGCGCGGGCAGCCTCGGAGAAACGAGAGCCACCGCAGTCGGGGCACGGTCCAGTCTTCAGGAATTTTTCCACCCGTTTCATCCCTTTCTCATCCTTGACCTTGGATAAGGCGTTCTGCACAGTATAGACTGCATTGAAATAGGTGAAATCGAGTTCTCCCGCTTGATTGGAATTCTTCGCATGGTAGAAAATATGCTTCTTCTCGGCCGGTCCGTGGAATACAATCTCTCGCTCCTCGGGGGTGAGCTGGTTGAAAGGCACGTCGGTGCGTACACCCATCGCCCGGCAGACATCGGTCATAAGCGACCACATCAGTGTATTCCACGGAGCCACGGCACCCTGGTCGATGCTTAGGGTTTCGTCAGGCACGAGGGTGGCCTCGTCCACGGTGCGGACAGTTCCTGTGCCGTCGCATGTGGGGCAGGCTCCACTGCTGTTGAAGGATAATTCCTCTGCACTGGGGGCGAAAAAATGCGCCCCACACTCCGGGCATATTAGTTCCAGTCCGGCAGCGACATTCAGCGAAGGCTTCACGTAATGGCTGTTGGGGCAGCGGTGCGAGCCCAGGCGGGAATAGATTAGGCGCAATATGTTGAGCAGTTCAGTACCCGTTCCAAATGTGCTGCGTATGCCTGGAACGGCTGGACGCTGGTGCATGGCCAAGGCAGCTGGCACGTACAGCACCTCGTCCACGCTGGCACGGGCGGCCTGGGTCATTCTCCTGCGGGTATAGGTCGAAAGCGACTCCAAATAACGGCGCGACCCCTCGGCATATAGCACTCCGAGTGCCAGCGAACTCTTGCCCGAGCCTGATACCCCCGCGATGCCGACAATCTTTCCGAGCGGCACGTCCACATCGATGTTTTTCAGATTGTGAACTCTCGCTCCGTGCACTTTGATTTTGTCTGGTCTATTATTTTCTTTATTATCTTTTTCCATAATTTCACGAATGCAATGCTCTCACCTCAATATCAAATAGCTACATGATTGCGGCAACTGCCGTCGGTGCTATGCCATATCGTTTCTTAAACGCTGCCGAGAAATGCGACTGGTTCTTAAAACCTACTTTCGCATAAACATCCACGACTTTGCTTCCGCTCTCTTGCATCATGGCATACGCCACTTCGAGCCGTTTGCGTATTAGCCATTTCTCGGGAGTCAGGTCGCTTATTTTCTTGAAATCGCGCTTGAATGTGGCAAGGCTTCTGCCAGTGTAGTGCGCCAAGTCGTCGATTGATAAGTCATACATGTAATTCTTGTCCATGAAATCGAGAATGTCGATTTTCCATGGCTCGTTGAAGTCAAACAGTGTAGGAGCAAATCGCTTGTCGATGTGCAGCAACGCCAGCAAGCCTTCTTGCAGCTTCAGGTGCATGAAGTCGTCCGATGGTTTCACTTCGGGGTCGAAAAAAGGCACCAACGATGTAAAAAGGCTCGTGATTTCGGCTGTTTTGGGCAACTTTATTACCCCTCTCTTGAGTTTCGGGGTATCGGCTGGCACCTTGTTTTGCCCCAATTTCGAGTACATCTCCCTCAGGAAGTTGCGGGTGAAGTTGAGGAAAATGCCGCAGTAACGTTCGCCGTTTGCGGTCTTCTTGTACATCGTGATTTGGTGGTCGCGTGGGATATACACGCACTCGCCCTTGCCCACGTGGATTTGTTTCGAGCCATTGTCTAAAACCATTTCACCCGAATACACATAGTTCATTGCATACTCGCGCGAGCGGTGTATGCATCCGCTCACGTCGTCGTAGAAGAAACTGTAGAATATGTCTTCATAGTTGAATATGAGTTTCATCGGCTCATCACCTTTGCCGCTTGCCTGTAGTTCTTGTTCCATATAAATGTGTTGCTGTTATTGTCGCAAAATTACAAATATTGCAATTTCTTGTTGTATGTTCACGCTTTAAAATGCTGGCGGAATATCCAAATTTGTTACATTTGCACACAATATTAAAACAATATAATAAATATGAAGCATAGCATATTATTGATGGCGGCAGCATTGCTGTCGGTGTGTGCTACATCGTGTGGCAACACTTCGAGTAATGCAGGTGGTGAGTTGCCTGTACCTGTGGTTGAATCGGTTGCCGATGGTGTGGCTTCGGTGAAAGTCGATTCGGCAACAACGTTAATAACCCTGCGCGACAATGCACTGCCGGCAACCCAGCCCAACAGCCTGTTTTATGGTCTTGACAACAAGGATTCGGCTCTTGTAGAGCAATTGTCGCCAAGTGGCAGTGTGCCATCGTCGGTGCATGCGTTTTTGGTACGGAAAGACAATAAACTCGCGCTTTTCGACACAGGCAATGGCATCGCCAAGGGTGGAATGTTGCTTGCACGGCTCGACTCTGTAGGTTTCGGCCCCGAGAATATCGATTATGTGATATTGACGCACATGCACGGCGACCACATAGGTGGAATGCTAAGTGGCGACAGCGTGGTGTTTACACGTGCACAGGTGTATATACCGCAAGTGGAATATGAATATTGGCTTACCCAATCGTCGGCAAATGGGCAACTTGCAGTGAAGACAGTCGAAGCGTATGGCGACCGTGTGCATTTGTTCAGCTATACCGATACCACGGCTCTGCCATTAGGCATACGTGCAATGGCGGCTATCGGGCATACGCCTGGCCACACTGCCTACCGTGTGGGCGAAAGGCTGATGATTGCTGGCGACCTGATGCATGGTTATGATTTGCAGCGGCAAAATATGGATATATCGCCGCGCTACGACATTAATCCCGAGCAGGCTGCAGCGACGCGCAAATTTTTCTTCGGCTTTGCGGCGCGCAAGCACATGGTCATTGCCGGTATGCACCTGCCTGGCAATGGTGTGCTTATGGAAGCACCTTCTGTCCCTGAAAGTGCCGAGTAAACGGTAATAAACATATCACTGCACAGACGGCAGCAATATATATAATATCCATCTCACAAGGGTACACGGTTTCGTAGTGTTGCTTGTGAGATGGATTATTTTTATAGCAAACCCATCAATGGGGCTATTGCCGAGTAGAACGAAATCCACACCAACCCGAGTGCGATTGACAGCTGGCACCACAATGCCGAGAGTTCGCTGTATTTTTCGGCTTTTTCATATAGGCCCATGTCGTATTTTGAACGCACTTGGGCGGCATATACTATCGCAATGATTCCCAATATCTGGCAGCAAAGCACGGTGACGATGATTGCCCATGCCAAGTTGGTAGGTGGGCATGGGGGCAATTGGCTTTGTGGCGGCATTATGGGTTGTGGTTGCGGTGGCATGTATTGTGGTGCATATTGTGGCTGTGGCTGCACGCAGGGAGTTTCGGCTGGAGGGGCTGGCATTTCGGGCGGCATGGCACTGTTATCGGCCGCAGGCTGTCCGTCGTTATCAGCTTCGTGCGGTGCGGAATCTCCGTTTGCTGCGGCATCGTTTCCTTCGGTGTCGGGTGCTATGGTGGAGGCAAAGAGATGCGACAATTCAGCCACTTCGCTGGCTTTTACCCAGTCTTCAAGTCCTTCGCGCCACACGTATGTGTCGCCGGTAATTCCCATTTGGGCAAGCTCGTCGATTTGCATCGGGCCCTGTTGCTTCCCGTCTATATGTACCCAGTATTGCATAATTTTAATTTCTAAGTATTAACATCACAAAATTAGCAAATTCCACTGTAGCAATATATAGTTGTAGCTAAATTTTTGCACCTGCAAGTGCTGGTGATGCGAAATAATGGGCGACTATATATTGCAAACCACTAATTTTTGATAATGCAGGCAGCGTTTCGGCAATGCAAAAATCAACTCTTTGATTTTTTGCGTTGCGCTTAACTTGCACTATATTTGCACAAAATTCATAGAATAGAAAATGGCAACGATATTGAACATTGAAACTTCGACCGACGTTTGCTCGGTGGCATTGACGCAAGATGGAATGGTGCTTGAACATCATGAAGATTATGACGGACGCAATCATGCGGTGGTATTGAGCCGCTTTGTCGAGAGTTGCGTCACGTATGCACGCACCCGCCAGCTTGCGATTGATGCGGTTGCGGTGAGCATCGGCCCGGGGTCTTACACGGGGCTTCGCATCGGGCTTTCCGAGGCTAAGGGGCTGTGTTTCGGGTTGTCGGTGCCACTCATTGGTGTCAATACGTTGCAACTGTTGGCAGTGTCGGCGATGTTTTCCAATTTTTTCGACGATGACAATCTGCTATATGTACCGATGCTCGACGCCCGTCGCAAGGAGGTGTACACGGCTGTCTATACGCCGGCATTGGAGGCCATGCTCGAACCACAGCCTATGGTGCTTGATGCCTCGTCGCTCACAGAGTTTCGCAAGGGCCACACATTGGTGCTGATGGGCAACGGTGCTGGCAAGGCGCGTGAAATTCTATCGTCAGCCGGCGAGGGCGAGAAGCTGCATTTCCTGCCCGACGTTAAGCCAGTGGCAATGGAGATGATGGCACTCGCCGAGAAGCACTTCCGCGAGGGTCGCTTCTTGGACGTAGCCTATTCCACTCCCTTGTACCTCAAGGAATTCCAAGCCACCACGCCCAAGAAGATGTTTTAGCGGGTGTTTTAAGAAACTGTTTTGAATTTTTACAGAAAAAATTTAAGGGAAGTTCTTTGTCCATGTTTTGAGAGTCTTTTCAGACGCTTTAGATTATTTTTTTCAATGTTTAGCTCTTTAGACGTATTCAAAAAATAATCAAAATCGCCTTGAAAATCCATCTCAAACCATTGAACAAAAAAAGTAAAACAGTTTCTAAAATAGGTTTTCACCCATGTTGTTGTGACGCACGGCTCGTACACACCGAATTTACATATTGGTGCAGCCTCTTAACCGCGTTGTGGCTCGGCTGTAAAGTTGGCGTTTGGTGTGGTTGTGTGGCAACGATGGTTTATATTAGCACTATTATTGTTTCAAAAAATATGTTTTTTGAAACGGAAAGATAGGCGTTGATTTTATTTTTTATCGTATCTTTGCCAGTGTATTTTATAATACTGTAGATGAATTTAGAATATAACACCCAAAAGGAGAAATTGATTTTGCCCGAGTATGGGCGCAATGTGCAACAAATGGTGGACTACTGTGTGACTATACCCGACCGCGAGGAACGCACAAGGTGTGCCTACACGATAGTGCAAATCATGGGCAACTTGTTTCCGCAAATCAGGGACTCGGACGACTACAAGCACAAATTGTGGGACCATTTGGCAATAATGTCGGACTTCAAGCTCGACATCGATTTCCCCTATGAAGTGGTGAAAAAGGAAAACTTGCTAAGTAAGCCCGAGAAAGTAGAGTATAAGCTCGACCATATAAAATACCGCCACTACGGCAAACTTATCGAGCAGATGATTGCCGAGGCATGCAAGTACCCCGAGGGTGCCGAGCGTGACGCACTCGTGTCGCTTATAGCCAACCACATGAAGAAGCAGATTTTCTCAATCAACAAAGAAGGTGTGGACGATGAAAAAATTTTGAAAGACTTGTACCACTATTCGCATGGGAAAATCAACCTTGATGCTGCAACCTACAAGTTGCGCGAGTTTAAGGAAGCCCCTGCCGCAGCCCCTGCTGCAAGCAACAAGAAGAAAAAGAAAAAATAAACTGCGCCCCCCATTGCAGGCGCTATCAATGCTCACGACCGACACCACACACATAACGCAAGAAAGTAATTACTAACCTAATAACATGCAAAAGCCATGAGTACGTTTGTCGTTGAAGGAGGCCACCAGATGAGTGGCGAAATTATTCCGCAAGGTGCCAAAAATGAGGCATTGCAAATATTGTGTGCCACGTTGTTGACCGATGATGTGGTGACAGTCCATAACTTGCCCGACATCCTCGATGTGAACAACCTTATTTCGTTGCTGAAAGACATCGGTGTCGAGGTGGTTCGCACTGGTGAATCATCATACACATTCCAAGCCAAGAACATAAACATTGCATATCTCGAAACTCCCGAGTTTTGTAAAAAAATGTCGTCGCTGCGTGGCTCGGTGATGATTGTCGGGCCGCTGTTGGCCCGGTTTGGATATGCAATATTGCCAAAACCGGGAGGCGACAAGATTGGACGCCGCCGCTTGGACACGCATTTCCAAGGGATAATGAAACTTGGTGCCACATTTGAGTATGATGCCGACCGCAAATTGTATGAAATCCGTGCCGAGAAGTTGCGTGGAACTTATATGCTGCTCGACGAGGCATCGGTGACCGGAACGGCCAACATATTGATGGCGGCAGTCCTCGCCGAAGGCGAAACTACTATATACAATGCCGCTTGCGAACCCTATTTGCAACAACTCTCCAAGATGCTTGTGGCAATGGGGGCGAATATCAGTGGCATCGGGTCTAACTTGTTGACGGTGCATGGCGTGGCAAGCCTCCACGGATGTGAACACACCATACTGCCCGACATGATTGAAGTGGGCAGTTTCATAGGAATGGCTGCCATGACAGGCTCGGATATAATGTTGAAAAATGTGTCAATCAAGGATTTGGGAATAATCCCCGATAGCTTCAAGCGGCTCGGTATAAAGCTCGATGTCGAGGGTGATGACATCCATATCCCGGCACAAGACGTATATGAAATAGAAACTTTCATCGATGGCTCAATCATGACTATTGCCGATGCCCCCTGGCCGGGATTGACCCCCGACTTGCTGAGCGTGATGCTGGTGGTGGCGACACAGGCCAAGGGCAGTGTGCTGATACACCAAAAGATGTTTGAAAGCCGACTGTTCTTTGTTGACAAACTTATCGACATGGGTGCGCAAATCATATTGTGCGACCCGCACCGCGCCGCAGTCATCGGACTTGGCCGCCGCAACTCGTTGCGTGCGTCCAATATGGTTTCGCCCGACATACGTGCAGGTATAGCATTGTTGCTCGCTGCGATGTCGGCAAGGGGTACAAGCTATATCCACAACATCGACCAGATTGACCGTGGATACCAGAACATCGACAAGCGGCTCAATGCCATCGGAGCTAACATTATAAGAACTTCATGATAACACGTGACGAACTGGTAGAGATAGGTGTCTTTAACAAGCCTCATGGCGTGGAAGGCGAAATCAGTGCCACATTTGATTGTGACGCTGAGATGGCTGCGCAGTTCAGTTGCTTTGTGTGCGACATTGACGGCATTTTCGTGCCATTCTTTGCTTCATCGCTGCGTAACAAAGGGGCAATGACACTGTTGCTTAAATTCGACGGGCTCGATAATACAGAGGCGGTGCGCCGCCTTGTCAACAAGACTGTGTATGTGCCTAAACGCGAATATGAGCAAATGCAAGGCGAGCTTGAAGATGGCGACGAAGTGCCCACCGACTATTTTATAGGCTTCTCGTTATACGACGGCGACGAGCTTGTGGGTGAAATAATCGACATCGACGATGCCACCGAAAATGTACTATTCATAGTGCAGCGCGCCGATGGCTCGACGATGCTCGTGCCTGCCGCCGACGACCTGGTGGAGAACATCGACCTTGACGACAAGGTGATAACAATGTCGCTGCCCGAAGGACTTTAAAAGAACATGCAAAACCTGATTTAATAACATAAAATTGAAAACTATTTTTTATTAAAATCTTAGAAAACAACAAAATGGAAACTAAGGAATTTGATGAAAACGATGCAATTGCGTTCATCAGAAGTTATGTACCCGACGCAATCAAAAACAAATATAGCGATGATGATATATTGCTTTTGATTGACACTATGTTTGACTACTTTGAAAAGGGCGACGAGGACGAGATACTGTATGACGACGATGTGGTGGATGAAAACAACATCAACGAAATCGTCAACTATGTGAAAAAGAACTTGCGCAAGGACCCCGACAATCAAATCGAAGTAGATGATATAAAATACTTGGTTGAAGGTGAATTGGAATATGAAAATACATTGGACGACGACGAATAATAAATTTTACATATTATTGATGACTGTTGTCTGCATGGTCGCTTTGTCGGCCATGCAGACTTTTGCCATGAGCGGTGGCTCTGACGCGGGATATGACCAGTACATATCATATCCGGTTGTGGAAGATGATGTGCAAGATTATGTCTGCGACTACCAACTGTCACGTGCCAAGTCGATTGCAAAGGCTGGCTACAGCGTGGAAATGATGCGGCGTCGCGAGGTCGTGATTGTGATTATCACCACTGACCGACTTTTTGCACCCGGAGGTACCGAAGTCACTGGCAAGGGTGCGCGATTGTTGCGCGGAATCGTACCATACATGGGCGAACCGGGGTTCTACCGCATCGCCGTGGCTGGGTATGCCGACAACACCGGCTCGCCAGCATATTGCCTGCGGCGCAGCGGACAACAGGCTGCCGCCGTAGCTGCTTGGCTCGGCAAGGAAGCTCCAGGGCTGGAAATCATGGATTTCGCAATGGGCAGCGAAAGTCCGTTGTTGCCTAACAACACGGTTGCCAACCGTGCGGCCAACCGCCGCATCGAAATACTTTTCATTCCGGGTGACGGATTGTTGGGGCAAGCTCATAAATAACTGGCTGCCTACTATACCAGTAATAATTATATAAATAATTCTAACACAATGCTATCCATAAAACGACGAGTTTGCATTATCTCTATCGCCGCCTTGGTCGGCATTTTCGTACTGCTGATGTTGTATGTGTGCTTTATGCGCGTTGGAACAAGTGCCGTATCGGCTATTGACGATGATTTCGGGCGGCTGCGCGATTCGGTTTATACCAATCCGCAATATGTCGTGGAGCGTGTCGAGCAAATGCAGTCGGCCACCAATGATAGTTCTCAGTATTACAGGCTCGAAATGCTCAGGGCAAGTGTCGCTTTTTATGGTAGAAATGAAAAGGCAGGACATGCCGTGTGTGAAAAAATTCTCGGATATTGCCGCAGGAGCGGCGACACCGAGCTTGAATTGCAATACTGGAATTTCCTTGGAAACTACATAATGCTCACAGTCGGATTGCGCGATTCGGCAAGGGCTTGTTACAGCCGGGCTTATAATTTGCTTGGTAGCAACAGCTTGGCATCGAGGAAAGTGAATATTGCAATCAACCTTGCCGATGCATGCCGCCTCACAGGCGACCCTGCCGAAGCGAGTCTTTATTACCGCCGTGCATTGGCTGTAATCGACTCGACAGGAGTGGATGAGAGCTTGTTTAACGTTTATATAGGGCTTGGGCAGACCTACGCCGAAATAGCCAACTACACCGAGGCCGAGCGTTATTTCATCTTGGCTGGTTCCATGCTTGGCAGTGTGGATAATGGTTACGATAAATTCCTTTACCACAATTCTTATGGGAATTGCTTGTATTTTGCTCACCGTTATGATGATGCGTTGAGGCAATTCAGGCTCGCCGCGCCGTATGCTGCTGATTTGAAGCAGCCGTCGGCTATATGTATTGCCGAGATTAACCTGTGCGAGGTAAATATGATGCTCGACAGTCTGCCTCAAGCGCAGAAGCACCTCGACAGTGCCATCGACTGGCTCGGCAAGTTGCCCGAGGACAAGTTGATGAAGTTTTATATTTATAGCCTGGCAGGCGATTTGTCGTTGAAAAACGGTGACATAGCCGAAGCCAACCGACGTTTCGCTCAAACTGGCGACACCGCATCGGTGGGAGCGAGAGAAATGGCTCTGCATTATTCGAGGTTGCATCGCTTGTATGCGGGTTTGCATAACTATGCTAAGGCCTACCACTACTTATTGCGTGCCGAGCATTATGATAACTTGATAAGCAACAATGCAATGCGCAACCAGATTGCCGAGATTGAGTTGCGTTATCGCCAAGATACCACCATAATGCAGCAGCGGCTTGTGATTTCGGAGAAAGAAACCGAGGTTCGCACGCTCGAAGTGCAAATCTTCGTTATCGTCATTGTTGCTTTGCTGGCAATATTGGGAATGGTGATTTTTTCAATGCGCCGCCGTCGTCGCCGCATGATGAAGGAGATAAAGTTGCGTCAATCGCTTTATGCAATGCGGTTGGCAAACATTCGCAACCGCATTTCGCCGCATTTCGTGTTCAATGTGCTTAACCGGGAACTTTCGGTGGGTCACCCGGGTGTTGAAAATCTTGTAAACCTGTTGCGTACTAATTTGCAGCTATGCGACCGTTGTACTGTTTCGCTTGCCGAGGAGCTTGCCTTTGTCGATACCTATGTCGCCATCGAGGCTCCGGCATTAGGTAGCAATTTCAAGTACACCAAGCATATTGCCGACGATGTTGACACACGTCAAGTGACCATACCGTCGATGATGGTGCAGATTTTCGTCGAGAATGCCATCAAGCATGGGTTGCGTGGCTATGAAGGGAGCAGAAAATACCTCGACATTGCCGTGCAGCGTAGGGGCGGCGAAATAGCAGTCGTCGTGGAGAATGAAGGTAATGCTACCTCGCGTATCGACACGGCGGGCAATACGGGTACCGGCATGAAAGTGGTGACGCAGACAGTCAATTTGCTCAATGAACGCAACGAACGCCAAATGAGGTTGAAAATCGACCGACAGCTGTCGGCCGATGGTTTGTCGGCCACTTACACGGTGACAATAACTATCCCCGACAATTTCGACTTTACTGTTATAAACAATTAAGGGTAGCCAAGTCCTTACGGAACGAGATTGCCCTATTAGGGTCACAATATTCCCATCAGGTCGAGAATGCTGGGGGTGAGTAATGCTGTGAAAATGCCATTGATAGTCAGCCCGAGGCTTGCAAATGCACCATATTTGCCGCTGACGTCCATCGCCCTCGATGTTCCCATCGCATGGGCTGCCGTACCCATCGACAGGCCTTGTGCTATGGGGCTGCCGATGTGGGTGAGTTTCATCACGCGGAAGCCGGTCATGCCGCCGAATATGCCGACACATATTACCACGGCTGCGGTCAATGGCGGTATGCCGCCCACGGCACGTGTCACTTCCATCGCAATAGGTGTTGTCACCGACTTGGCTGCAAGCGACAGCACTACGTCTTGCGTAGCTCCGAGTAGCTGTGCCACAAGCACTACCGAAATAATGCCCACCACGCAGCCTGCGAGTTCCGAAGCGAGCAGCGGCAGCAGTTGCTTGCGTATTGCCGATAACTCCTTGTAAAGTGGAACGCCGAGTGCCACAACGGCAGGTTTAAGCCAAAATTCTATAAGGCGGCCGCCTTCGTTATATGTTTCTATGCTCACTCCTGTGGTTTTGAGGAATGCGATTATCACCACGGCCGACACCAATATGGGATTGAGGATTGTCCAGCCTGTGCGCAACTGCAATATCTGGCTGGCTGCATACACCACAAAGGTGAGTGCCAGCAGAAAGTACATATTATTTAGATATTCCATGGTTGCTCCCTCCAGTGAGCTTGCGTGTCAGTTGGTGAACCCAGCCAGTGACAATGATTACGAGCATGGTGCTGAACGCCGAAGCGAGCAAGATAGGCAGCCATTGGGCGCGGATAATGTCGAAAAACAGCATCAACGACACTGCTGCCGGAACAAAAAAGAATCCGAGATTTTTGACAAGGAAATTGGCCATGCCCTCGACCCAACTGAGGCGAATGACGCGGAAGTACAGCAGGGCTGTGAGTAGTAGCATTCCTATCATGCTCGATGGCAATTTTATGCCTGTGAGCCACACTATAAGTTCCCCGAGTGCGAGGCACCCGAAGATGATTGCACATTGTACGACCATAAAACAATCTTTCTAAAAACTGGGCGCAAAGTTAGCACGACTTTCGGGATAGGCGACAAAAATTCGCATATTTTTTTTACCACAAGTTGCGGCTCTTTCATTTGGCCCCAATTGGTCATTAGATTTCAAAACGATGTTACTATGTTGGCGGGCAGGGCGCATACGCAAACACAAGGGGCGGCAATTGGCCGCCCCTTGTGTTTGCGTATGTGGGTGTTGTGTTACTTCATCAGGGTCGCGTAGTCGCGTGAGTAGCGCAGCATTTGGTCGATGTAGCCTTCGGTGTAATCTATTGTTACATCGGTGATGTTGCCAGCCTCGTCAGTCACGAGCGTGTAAACGGGGTTTACAAATCCCTTGTAGGGTGCGATGTTCAGCTTGGCGTAGCGTTCAAGCACCTCGGCGTGCAGTTTGGGGTCGAATTTCACTGCATATTTCTCGACCAATGCGCTGCCGGCTGCGTAATCGCCTTCCGACTTGATGCGCTGTATTTCGCCGAGCAATTGCCCGAAGAGCGTGCGCAACTTCTCGTAGTCATTGATTTTCAAATAGGTCTTGCCGTCACGGGTAACATATTCAATCACATTGTCGGCTTTGCCTTTCTCGTATGCCCATTGGCTGATTAAGTGACGGTTGCGCATGTGAGCCTCTTCAATGTCCTTGCCCGGTTCGATGCGTGTGAGTTGCGTCATTAGGCCGTTCATTATGTATTTGTAATATTCTGCCTTATAGGTGTCGGGGCTGGTGACGATGCCTAATTCAATCAACTTGGGGTCGGCGAGGTAATAGAGGGCAAACAGGTCGGCGCGAGCCTCTTCGAGTGTCGAGCCGTGTTCCTTGAGTGCGTCGTCGTGTACGCCAGGCATCAGTTGGCCCGAAGCGTGGCCGAGGCATTCGTGCAAGTCGGTGTGGAGGTTGTCGGCCAGTTCAAGGTAGTTGTTCATCAAGTCGATTTCTTCTTGCGAATAGGCAAACTCTTCGTTGAACCCGTTGCCTGCTGCCGACTTGTTGTAGGCATCGGTAATATTTTCGAGTGTTACCGACTTCGAGCCGTGAGCGGCACGTATCCAGTTGGCATTTGGCAAGTTTATGCCAATCGGTGTGGACGGATAGCAGTCGCCAGCAAGGATTGCGGCGGTGATGACTTTTGCCGAAACGCCTTTTACTTCGGGTTTCTTATACTTGTCGTCAACGGGCGAGTTGTCTTCAAACCACTGTGCGTTTTCGCTTATTACGCTTGTGCGGTGCGACGACTCGGCGTTGCGGAAGTTGACGATTGATTCCCATGAGGCTTTCAGCCCGAGAGGGTCGCCATACGATTCGATGAAGCCGTTGACAAAGTCAACTGTGCTGGCAGTTTCTTCGACCCACATTATGGAATACTCGTCAAACAGTTTCAAGTCACCAGTCTTGTAGTATTCGATTAATTTGGCGATATAGGCCTTCATGCCGTCGGTTTCGGCAACAGCTTGTGCCTTTTCGAGCCAATAAACTATTTTCTCGATTGCCGGCGAATAAAGTCCTCCCACTTTGTAAACATCTTCATATATTTTCCCGTCGCGCTTCACGAGCTTGGAGTTGAGGCCGTATGAAATCGGCGTGGTGTCGCCAGGCACTTTCATTTTGGCATAGAATTGCTCAACCTCTTTCTGTGTAACTCCGTCGTAGTAGTTGTTTGCCGAGGTTTGGATGAGGTCAACGCCGGCTGCTTGGTTGACGCGCTTGGGCAGCACTGTGGGGTCGAAAATCACGGGCGACAGCTGCTCGATTAATGCATCGACCGTTTGCCCGTCGGCAAGTGGCAGTTGCTCGGCGGGGACAGCCTTGACCTGCTCGGCAAAAAATTCTTGGCTGAAGTGTGGCGTGAATTTGTCCATCGAGTAGTGGTGGTATATGCCATTGGCAAACCACACTTGCTTCAGATATTCCACGAATCCCTTGTAGTCGGTCGTGGTAGTGTCGCCGTTGTAGTTAGTGTATATGCCTTCGAGTGTCTTGCGTATGGCGAGGTTGTACTTGCCATTTTGGTCCCACAGTATGTCGCGGCCCACCAATGCGGCCTCGTTCAAGTAGTAGATGAGTTCCTTTTGTTGCAGTGACAGTTCCTCGAAGCCAGGCACGCGGTAACGCAGCACTTCGATGTCGGCAAACTTATCGACGCTGTAATCAAACGGTTTCTCGGCCTGTTGCTCCTGGCCGCCGCAGCTCGACATTGTGATAGCTATTGCCATTGTTGAAAAAAGTAGTTTGTTCATGTTGTTACGTTATATGTTTTATATTTCCTTTATTATTCCACATATAGTACAAGACCCTTGAGGTACTCGCCCTCGGGGTGGTAGATGTTGATGGGGTGGTCGGCTGGCTGTGAGAGTTGGTGCAAGATGCGCACTTTGCGCCTCGACTGCGCTGCCGCACTGAACACGGCAAGCCTGAACTGTTCGCGCGTGACGGCTTGAGAACAAGAGAAAGTGAACAGGATGCCGCCCGGGGCGATTTTCTCGAATGCCTTGCCGTTGAGCTTGCGGTAGCCTATGAGGGCATTTTTGAGCGCGCTTTTGTGCTTGGCAAATGCCGGTGGGTCGAGTATGATTAGGTCGTATTGCCCGTGTTGCATTTCGGCGAGATACTTGAAAGCGTCGGTAGCGAATGCTCGGTGGCGTGGGTCGTCGGGGAAGTTCAGTGCCACATTATCGTTGGTGAGGTTCACAGCCTTGGCCGAGCTATCGACCGAGTGTACCACTTCGGCACCGCCGCGCAGTGCATAGAACGAGAAGCCGCCTGTGTAGCAAAACATATTGAGCACCCGGCGGCCCGAAGAATAGCGTTCGAGCAGCGAACGGTTCTCGCGCTGGTCAACAAAGAAGCCGGTTTTCTGCCCGCGCAGCCAGTCAACGTGGAAGCGCAGCCCGTTTTCCATGGCTATGTCGGTGTCATATTTGCCCACGATGTAGCCATTCTCGGCCTCCAGTGCTGCTTTGTAGGGCAGTGTGGTTTCCGATTTGTAATATACGTTGTTCACGCCTAATTGTGGCAGCTTTGTCAAGGCCTCGGCCACCTTGAAGCGGTCGAAGTGCATACCTGGCGAGTGGGCTTGTAGCACGGCCGTGGAGCCATACACGTCGATTACCAGGCCGGGCAGGAAGTCGCCCTCGCCATGCACAAGGCGAAACGCATTGTTGTCGCTGCGCATCAGCCCCAGTGCCATGCGCAATTTGGCGGCGGCTTCGAGTCGCTGGGCGTAGAAATCGGCATCTACCGGGCTGTCGCCCCAAGTGAGCATTCTCACGGTTATGCTGCCCACTTGGAAGTGCCCGTTGCCGATGAGCGTACCGTCGGCGGCATATACTGCCACCACGTCGCCCTCTTCGATGGTATCGTCGATGTGGTCGATGGCCCCCGAGAATACCCACGGGTGGAATCGCCGTAGCGATTCTTCCTTACCTTTACGCAGCGTTACTTTCTTGTATGTCGTCATTTGTCGCGTTATTTAAAGAAGTACCGGTAAATATCGTTGCCGTTGGCGTAGATTAATAACAAGAACAGGAATGCCATGCCGGCCACTTGGGCATGTTCGAGGAATTTCTCGCTGGGCGGACGGCGGGCGATGATTTCATACAGCAAGAACAGCACGTGGCCACCGTCAAGTGCCGGAATGGGCAGTATGTTCATGAAAGCAAGTATGACCGACAGGAACGCCGTTACCGACCAGAATTGTTCCCAGTTCCATTTCTCGGGAAATATGTTGCCTATTGCACCGAAGCCGCCTAATTGCTGCACGCCGTCGGACGTGAACACATATTTCATTTGCGACACATAGCTCGACAGTTTCTCGACACCAAGCGAGATGCCGCGAGGAATGGATTCAAACAGCGAGTATTCCCGTGTGGTGGTGTTGTAAACCTCGGTAATGGGGGCAAGCATTATGCCTAATTTCCCTGCGTCGTCGATTTCGGCATTCACTGTGAGAGGTTTGCCGTTGCGCAGCACCGTCACAGGCACACTCTTTCCGGCATATTTGTTAAGCTCGGCGGTAAACTCGGTGTATGAGCTTGCTTTCACCGAGTCAACGGCTATCACCTTGTCTAATTTCTGCAATCCGGCTTTTTTTGCACCCATTCCAGGTTGCACGTCGGCAATTACCACCGGGTAGCGGTACATCATGAATGGTGTGCCCTCTTCGGCCTCGGCATTGGCCTTGAAAATGAAATTTTCGGGAATGTCGATTGTCACGGTGTCGGTGCCGTCACGCAGCACTGTCACGCTTTTTGCACCGAGCATCTTGATGAGTTCGTCGCCTGTGAGGTATGAGAGTTCTTCACCGTCGGCGGCGAGTGGTATGTCGCCGTTGCGGAAGCCGATTTCCTGCGCCGACTGGCAATATTCCATGCCCTCGGTGGCATCGCGGAAGGTGATGTATTGTTCGCCCCATGCGTAAACCATGCCGGCATAAATGATGATTGCCAAAATGAAATTAAACAGCACTCCGCCCACCATGATTAGCAACCGTTGCCATGCAGGCTTGGAGCGGAATTCCCAGGGCTTGGCCGGTTGTTTCATTTGCTCCTTGTCCATCGACTCGTCAATCATGCCGGCGATTTTGCAGTATCCGCCGAGTGGCAGCCAGCCTATTCCATATTCGGTATCTCGCCACGATGCTTTGCCCGGGTCGGCACCTTCTTTGGGCTTGGGTTTGTATTTCCACAGCGTGAACCATGGGTTGAAAAACAAGTAGAATTTTTCAACCTTCACGCCGAAAATACGAGAGAACAGGTAGTGCCCAAACTCGTGTATGATTACCAAAATGGCAAATGCGAGGATTAACTGGGCAGCCTTAATCAGAAATGTTTCCATTGTGAAATATATATGTCTTTAGTGTGTATATGCGCAGTTCTTTTTTGTCATTTGTTCAGCAATTCTGTCGCCCTGCGGCGAGCTTCGATGTTGGTGGCGACGTAGTCGTCATACGTTGGGTGCGCTATTACAGGGAACGATGTTACCACTTGATTTACAATGCGTGGTATGTCCATGAAACCTATTTTGTCGTCGAGGAATGCCGCCACAGCCACTTCATTGGCTGCATTGAGCACGCACGGCACGTTGCCGCCTTGCCTTATTGCTTCAAAAGCCATTGGTAGCATGGGGAATTTGTCGGTGTCGGGCTGCTCGAATGTGAGTGTGGCGTAGTCCGACACGTTCAGCCGCCTATCGTGCGAGGGCAGCCGTCTTGCAGGAAGTCCGAGGGCATAACGTATGGGCAGGTGCATGTCGGGCAATCCCAACTGGGCTTTCACCGACCCGTCGATAAATTCCACCATCGAGTGGACGATTGACTGCGGGTGCACGACTACCTCGATGCGGTCGGCATCAATGCCGAAAAGCCACTTCGCCTCGATTACCTCGAAGCCCTTGTTCATCATCGTGGCCGAGTCGATGGTGATTTTTGCACCCATGCTCCAGTTGGGGTGGTGCAATGCGTCGGCTTTGGTCACACGCCCGAGTGCCTCCTTGCTGAAAGTGCGGAACGGGCCGCCCGAGGCCGTGAGCAGCAGTCGCGACACCGAACTGGGGTCTTCGCCTACTAAGCACTGGTAGATTGCGCCATGTTCCGAGTCGATGGGGTACAGGTGAGTGCCATATTTTTCCACGAGAGCCGTGATTAGTTCGCCAGCTACGACAAGGGTTTCCTTGTTGGCAAGTGCGATGTCTTTGTGGGCTTTAATGGCGTTGATTGTCGGCTCCAATCCGCTGTATCCCACCATTGCAGTCACCACTGTGTCGATTTCGGGTTCGGTCACGCAGTCGGCTATTGCCTTGGCTCCGGCCAGCACCTCTATTCCGCTGCCGTCGAGTATCTGTTTGAGGCGGCTATGAAGAGTTTCGTCGCCTATGATTACACGGTGAGGGCGGAACTTGGCAGCTTGGGCAGCAAGCAACTCGACGTTGCGGTTTGCCACAAGCAGACATGGTGAAAACAGGTCGGGATGGTCGGCAAGCACATCGAGTGTTTGCCGTCCGATTGACCCTGTACTGCCCAGAATAGCTATCTTTTTCTTCCTCGTTTCCACGCTTAAAAATTATAACTCACAAAATTAGCGTATAATTCCCGTATAGAAAAACAGATTAAGAAATTTTGTCGAAAACTCCCTTGCATGTGGCGCCTCGTCGAGCCATGGCACGCTGCGGCCCGGTGACTGCCGCAATGCAATTAACTGCAAAACGGTACTATCAAGCCGCGACATGCCACGGCTTTGCAACATGGTGATGCAATGTGTTGTGTGCCAGATGGTTGTTGGCGCAGGGCCAGAGGTGCGATTTATCGCATCTCTACGGTGTGGGGCATGAAAAAAACTACCCTGCAAGACGACGCTTGCAGGGTAGCCATTGGTTGATAATATTACTAACAATTATTTAACTATAAAGCGCATGGCTTGTGTGCCGTCGGCAGTTTGTACCTTGGCTACGTATATGCCAGCTGCGAGGCCGGTTACGTTGTAGCGCAGTTCGCTGCCGCCCACGGTTGCCGAACCTACCATCGCGCCCGACATTGAGTAGATAGACACGCTCTCAATCTCGCTGCCAGTGGAGCATATCACGAGAGTTTCGCTTACTGGGTTGGGGTAGAGGCTGAGCGACTTGTCGATAGCTACGGAGCCTACACCCGTGGATGGCTTCGCTACAACGATGTCGTCAACCATGAAGATGAATGCGTCTTCCGACACGCAATGTATTGCCACATAGACGCTTTGTCCTGCGTATTCGCTGAGGTCAACATCGACTTGCGTCCATTCGCCGGCTGGTGCGCTTCCCGATTCTACGACTGTGAAGCTTTCAGGGTCGTTGTCGGTGGTCGATACGCACACTTCATACAGTTCAAGTCCATACTCGTCGGTGTATGACTGTACTTGCATTTCGAGTGCTGCACCCTCGTCGGGCATGAGCAGCAGTGGCGAGATGAGCCAATCATCGTTCACTCCTGATTCTGCTGCGAACGATGCGCCGAAGCGTTGTCCGCCGTAAGGTGCGGTTCCGTCAATATCGTAAAGCGAAGGAGTGGTGTTGTAGGGGTTGAATGCTATGAAACCGAGTGTGTAGTCTTCGGGCATCGGGAATGAAATGTAAGAGTGTCCGTAAACTTCCGACTGGTCGCCGTCGATGGTGGTCCACTGCGGGTTGAAGTTATCGATGGCAAAGTCTGCGCAACCTTCAAAGTCCATAGTGTATGGGTCGAGCGGCTCTGCACTTGTTACGGTCTTTTCCACACTGTTATCGACAGGGTTCTCGTCGCCTTCAAGCGTTGCTGTGGCCACGATTGTGTAGTCGCCCGGTGTTGACATGTCGGCTGTGAATGTATAGTCGGCCGACGCATACCTTTCAAGAGTGATAGTTTGTGCCTCAAGGGCTGTGCCGTTAACTGTTACTTCAAGTGTGCCGTTGGCAGTTTCGCTACCATTGTTGACGACTCTCACGACGATTGGCTGGTTGCTTGCATATATGCTTTCACCATCGGGCGATATGATGCCTTCCACTCTCAGGTCGTGAGCTGCTGGTGTGCCTTCGCCAAGTATTGCCCGGATTGCCGGGGTGCCGAGGTTGGTAGATGACTGGTCAACGACATAGTCGCCACTGATGAGGTAGAGCGAGCCTGGTGTCACCATATCGGTTACGAGGCAATATCCCGAGCAGCCCACACACAGCAAGTAGTCGCCTGGTTCTATTATGCGCGGGCTTATAGCATAGTCGATTTGCCCGGTTTCGGTGCCTTGGTTGACTTGTGTCGTGAACACTTGTTCGCCAAGCGTATAAACACCTTCTTCAACTACTGCGGTAGGGTCGAACTTGTAGAGCGACAGCTCGATGTCTTGCCCATCGGCAGCTCCCCAACCGATAGAAACTCCAGTGATGACATCCTCGGCCGACAAGTGAATCAGTGTGCCGCCTACGTAGGCATTGCCACCGACACCGATGCAGTTCTCCTCGATGTACATGTCGGCTGTGGTGTGGTCGTAGGCGAGTACATCCTCGGTGGCTGTAATCGTCGCAGTTGCAGTGTTGTTGTTGGCATCGCCGTCTTCGCCGCCAGTGACTTCAACCACAAATTGCACATCGGTAGCTCCGGTGACGTCGGCGAGCGAGAACTCAATTGGCACCGATGCCGTTGAGCCAGATGCGATTGAGGGAACTGTGGCTGTGGCGATGGTGCTGCCGTCAACAATTGCCGACAATGTGCCGCCATAGCTGTCAGCTCCGCGGTTGGATACTACGACTGTAGCCTGTGCCGACTGCGATGCCGGGAGCATCGTCGGGCAGCCGCTTACGCTTGTGATTGCAAGGTCGCAGCCACTTATCTCGCTGATGCTGATGCTTGAGATGAAGAGTGAGCCTCCAGGTAAATCTTGAGCGAATGCAAATTGGTAAACACCCGATTGCTCGCAATTTAATATGGCTTCGCGGTCGATGAATACATCGCCAGTGTAGTCATCGATGGCTTCGTCGATGACGCTCATTTCCTCACCAGCTATGCCACCAGACAGCTTGAAGCTTTCGGCCATCGTATAGATGCCCAAGAAGTCATAACCTGCCATGTAGTTGTATTCTATGCGGTAGCTCTTGCCGGCCTCAAGGTTCACCCCTTGCGAATAGAGCGGGGTATTTCCGATGCAAACAATCGCCTGATAGTCGGACGCATATTCCCAACTGTCATTGCTAATCCAGTATTCGGGTTGTTCGCCCGTAGTGAAGTCGGTAACGAATGGCACGTCGGTAGTGCCGAAGTGTGTGGTCGAAGCCGACAGCGAGTTGTTGTCAAGAGCTTCTTCCTCGCGTCCTTCTCCAGCAGGAACGACATCGCTCACAGTGACTGTGACGGTATGTACACCTACTGCCGACATATCGGCTGGCGTGCTGAGTTCGACTATTGCAATTTTGCCTCGTGGCAATGTTTCGTTGACGGTTTGCAATGGGCTGGTCTGCTGTGTCCCGTTGCATTCCACGGTCATGGCTAACGAGTAGGATGCCACGTCGCAAGTGCCGTAGTTGCCGATTGCTACGCTCACAGTTTCGCTATCGGTCAACGCAGGGCTTGGATTCGGCAAGGTTATTTGCATCACGCCGAGGTCGGCTTGCCCTATAAATTTCCCGCTGTTGATTTCGATTTTGTCGATGAATGCGTAGTATTGGTCGGCCTGCGAGCATCCATGAATGGCAAAGTAGTAGTCGCCGTCCTCGGGAACGGTGAAAGCTTTTTGTTCACTATATATGTAGCCGCCTTGGTAGTCGATATATGACGCAATAGTTTCCATGCTGTTGACATCGGGCGATGCACCATACAATATTTCGATGCTTTCGTAGTACGAAGTTGATGCGCCGCCGAAGTCGATAGCCACGTAGGCATCGCCGCTTGCAAGGGTAATCGGGTTGGCGGTGACGAGGTAGTCGTCCGATTGCTCGGTCGAGTTATACATCAGAATGGCAATGCCGTTGTCGCTATCGTGCATCCAAGTGGTACCGTCACTGTTGGCATCGATGGTAGTCCAGTTGTCGGTGAACGACTTTTCGGTATCGAAATCACACATAAACGGTGCTGCGACAGGGTCGCCAGCGGCGAGTGGACGCACGGCAGTCGATTTCACACTTGTGGTAGCACCCTGCTTTGTGCGCTTTTGCGCTTTTATACGCAGTCTTGGGTCGGCGACATGCATCTTCTTGCGTTCGCCTAACTTCTGCACCATGGCATTATCCTCTTCTGATTGAAGGTTGGCCTGTTTGCTGCCTTGTCTTTGCAGCATTTGTGTTGTAGGTACTTCTGCGCTTGGAATCGCTTGCTTGGCGGCTCGCTGGAAAGCGTAGCTCCCTGCTACCACCAATGTAGCGCACGATAAATAAGTAATTAGTCTTTTCATAATAAATAATTTTTTAAATTAATAATCAGACCTTGGTTGCAAATATATACATAAAATCAGATTATCGAATCATTTTGCCGTAATTTTTTTGAAAATATTGAAATTTTGTGCAATTTGTGGAAAATTGTGGTTGCGTACCGTATGTGTTTTGAATGTGTTTGTGAGAATTTTATACGAAGAATGTTCGTTATTGTGTGATGTTGAAAGTGCGTTGTCGGTGGAATCGGACGGTTTCGCGCCCCACAATGTCGCTTTAAGAAGGCGTATCAAAATGCAAATTTGTGCAATTTTGTAGGGACGCACGGCCCGTGCGTCCGCTGCGCAATTAGGCACATATTCTATTAATTTACAGATGGTTAATTGAGCCTTGAGGCACACGGACGCACGGGCCGTGCGTCCCTACGAGGTGGGTACTGCCAATTTTGATACACCCTCTTTAAATGAAATAGCCGTGATATGTACCATTCTGAAACACGCAAGGGAACGGACGCAATGCCGTTCCCTTGTGCTATGATGGCTGGCTATGTGCAGCCGTTGTCTGAATGTGTGTCAATAATTGCGGGCGAAAATCACGCGCTGTGCCGATGGGCGGCCTGTGACCATGCACTTGCCTGGAGTCTTGTCACCGTCGAGCGGGATGCAACGAATGGTGGCCTTAGTTTCCTCCTTGATTTTCTCTTCGGTTTCGGAAGTGCCGTCCCAGTGTGCGAGAATGAACCCGCCCTGCTCGATTTTCTCCTTGAACTCGTCGTAGGTGTCGGCAGTGGTGGTTTTTGATTCGCGCAGAGCCAGTGCTTTCTTGTAGATGTTGGCTTGGATTTCTTCGAGCAACGCTTTCACGTGCTGTTCGATGCCGTCGATTGGCAGCGTTTCCTTTTCGAGTGTGTCGCGGCGCATCAGCTCGATTGTGCCGTTTTCGAGGTCGCGTGCGCCGAGTGCCAGCCGCACCGGAACACCTTTCAGCTCGTAATCGGCAAACTTGAATCCCGGACGCTTGTTGTCGGCATTGTCATATTTCACGCTGATGCCCATGTTGCGGAATTGCTCGACCATAGGAGCCACGCGGCGGTTGATTTCGTCGAGCTGTTCGGTGCTTTTGTAGATGGGTATGATGACCACCTGTATGGGGGCGAGGTGTGGCGGCAGCACCAGCCCGTTGTCGTCGGAGTGGGTCATGATTAATGCACCCATCAGTCGTGTCGAAACGCCCCACGAGGTAGCCCACACATATTCGAGCTCGTTGTTGCGGTTGATAAATTTCACGTCAAATGCCTTGGCGAAGTTCTGCCCGAGGAAGTGCGACGTGCCCGATTGCAGGGCTTTCCCGTCCTGCATCATGGCTTCGATGGTGTAGGTTTCGAGTGCTCCGGCAAAACGCTCGTTGGCCGATTTCACACCTTTGACAACCGGCACTGCCATGTAACGCTCGGCAAAGTCGGCATACACGTTGAGCATCTTCACTGCCTCTTCCATGGCTTCTTCCTTGGTGGCGTGTGCCGTGTGGCCTTCCTGCCACAGAAATTCGGCAGTGCGCAAGAACATGCGTGTGCGCATTTCCCAGCGGAACACGTTGGCCCACTGGTTGCACAATATTGGCAGGTCGCGGTACGACTTAATCCAGTTGCGGTAGGTGTTCCATATTATGGTTTCGGATGTCGGGCGTATTATAAGTTCTTCTTCTAATCGTGCTTCGGGGTCAACCACCACGCCGCGTCCCTCGGGGTCGTTCTTGAGGCGGTAGTGTGTCACCACGGCGCATTCCTTTGCGAAGCCTTCCACATGGTCGGCCTCACGGCTGAGGAACGATTTTGGGATAAGTAGGGGGAAATAGGCGTTGACATGCCCCGTTTCCTTGAACATGCGGTCTAACTGCTGTTGCATTTTTTCCCATATAGCATACCCGTAGGGCTTGATTACCATGCACCCTCTCACGGCCGATTGCTCGGCAAGGTCGGCTTTTACGACCAGTTCGTTGTACCATTGCGAGTAGTTTTCGGCTCGCTTGGTCAAATCTTTTAACTCTTTAGCCATTATCCTATGTTGTATTATTCTGGGTGGCAAAGTTAGAAACACTTTTGCTTTTATACAAAGTTTGTGAAATGTTATTGCCGTGGCAAATTGCTGGAAAATGTGTAATTTTGCACATCGACGACCGATAAAGATGCATGACACATGGCAGAGAAACTGAAGTTAATGGCTATTATCAATCCCATTTCGGGTACCGAGGGGAAAGAGTCAATCCCGGCGGCAATCGACCGTGTTATCGACCATGCCACATACGACGTGGTAGTCGAAACCACACAATATGCCTCGCATGCCACGGTGCTGGCGCGGCGGGCCATTGCCGACGGCTGCTATGGCGTGGTGGCAATCGGTGGCGACGGCACAATCAACGAGGTGGCATCGGCTTTGCGCGACACGCCTGTGGCGTTGGGCATAGTGCCGTGCGGGTCGGGTAACGGGCTGGCGCGTCACTTGGACATACCGCTCAATGTGGAGCGCGCGCTTGGTATCATCAACTTGCGCCATATCGAAGACCTCGACTATTGCACTGTCAACGACCGCCCGTTCTTCTGCACTTGCGGCGTGGGGTTTGATGCCTTGGTGAGCGAGAAATTCGCCCAGGCCGGACGGCGCGGCCCAATCACTTACTTGCAAAAGGCGTTGGGCGAATACCTCAAATACCGCAGCGAGGTGTATAGCATCACTACTGCCGACAAGGTTATCACCGAAAAGGCGTTCATCATAGCTTGCGGCAATGCTTCGCAATATGGCAACAACGCATTCATAACCCCGCAGGCGAGCATGACCGACGGGCTTGTCGATGTGACTGTAATATTGCCATTCACACCCATCGACACGGCCATAATGGGGCTGCTGCTATTTACCAAGCATCTCGACCAAGACACCAACATACACTCGTTCCGCACCGCCGAGCTTACAATCCACCGCCCGAAAGCCGAAATGATGCATATCGACGGCGAGCCGGTGATGATGCCGGCCGACTTGCACATTCGCTGCCACAAAGGTGGCATAAAAGTGTTCCTGCCTGACAGCGAGAGTGCCAAGAAAAATCCGCTTGCACCCATCGAGGACGGCTTCTGGGGGTTCGTCAACGCCATACGTGGCGAACTTAACATTTGAAACATCGGGCCACATACCATGCCAAACTCACAAATTCCTCAATAATAATATGTTTTGCAACAGATAATAACCAAAAATGGCGCAAATTGCGATAAAAAACTGTTGTTTTTCTTGTTATTTTCTTGCATACTTCGTAATTTCGTTGCTTAGAAATTAATATATAAACATTTACCATTATAAAACCTAAAATCTCTTATTGATGAGCTATTTAAAGTTTGATAAGAACCTGATGATTAACCTTGAGCAATCCTTGCCAAAGGAAATGCTACGCACTAATCAATCGGGGGCGTATCATTGTACGACTATCGTAGATTGCAATACGCGCAAGCAGCATGGTTTGTTGGTCATACCTATTCCCGAAATGGACGACGACAACCACGTGCTTCTCTCATCGTTAGATGAAACCGTTATCCAGCACGGCGCGCCATTCAACCTCGGCCTTCACAAGTACAATGGTAACTGCTTCAGCCCAAACGGGCACAAGTACATTCGCGAGTTTGACTGCGAAACTGTTCCTCGCACCACTTATCGCGTGGGCGGCGTGATAATGACTAAGGAGAAAATCTTTATCTCTCACGAAAACCGCATTCTCATACGTTACACTCTTGTAGATGCGCACTCGCAGACAATATTGCAATTCCGTCCGTTCCTCGCTTTCCGCAATGCCAATGACTTGTGTGTGGAGAACGGTATGGCAAGCCGCGAGTACAAGGAGTGCATCAATGGTATATCCACCTGCATGTATCCGGGCTACCCGTCGCTGTTCATGCAGTTCAGCAAGAAACCAGAATTTGTGTTCAATCCCAACTGGTACAAGGGTATAGAGTATATCAAGGACCAGGAAAGAGGCATACCTTACCGTGAAGACCTTTATGTGCCTGGATATTTCCAATTGGAAATAAAGAAGGGCGAGAGCATAATTTTCTCGGCAGGAACATCCGAAGCCGACCCCGAAAAATTTGCCGAGTTGTACGAGGCCGAAATCAAGTCGCGTACACCGCGCACGAGCTTCTACAATTGCATGAAAAACTGCGCCAAGCAATTCTATGTGACCAATGCCAGCGGCAATTACCTGCTTGCCGGCTATCCGTGGTTCAAAATCCGCGCCCGCGACGAAATGATTGCATTGCCAGGTACCACGCTGTCGGTTCACCATCGCCCCGATTTCGAGAATATCATGGAAACTGCCATACGCGTTTATAGGCACTTCATGGCGACTGGCGAGCTCGACCGTGTGATGCAAGGTATCGACTTGCCCGACATACCACTGTGGCAATTGTGGGCCATCCAACAATATTACAAGGAGGTGGGTGCCGAGGAAACTATAAAACGTTATGGCGAGTTTATCAAGGAAGTCCTCGATTTCATCATCTCTAACCGTCATCCCAACCTTGAACTGAACGATGCCGGGCTGCTCGCATCGAACGGCAAGACGAAGCCAATATCGTGGATGGACGCTTCGTATCCGGGCGGCGCACCAATCATACCTCGCACCGGGTTCTTGGTAGAATTCAATGCATTGTGGTATAACGACCTGATGTTTGCACAAGCATTGTTTGCCGACAAGGCCGAAGAGGCCGAGAACGTGAAGCGTTGGGAATCAATCACCACCCATCTCAAAGACTCGTTCATCGATACATTCCTTAATGACTACGGTTACTTGTATGATTATGTTTCGGGCTTGTTTACCGACCTCAGTGTACGCCCCAACATGATTATCGCCGCAGGCCTTGACTACTCGCCGCTCGACCGTCGTCAGCGCCGTTCGGTGCTCGACATCGTGACACGCGAATTGCTCACACCGAAGGGATTGCGCACACTCAGCCCGAAGAGCTTCGGTTACACGCCGTGCTACCTTGGCAGCCCCGAGCAACGCGAGTATGCCTATTACCAAGGTTCGGCTCGCCCGTGGCTCATGGGCTTCTATGCCGATGCCTATTCCAAAGTGTTCGGCATGAGCGGGGTGTCGTTCATCGAGCGCATGATGATAGGTTTCGAAGACGAGATGACCCAAGGCTGCATCGGTTCGCTCAGCGAGCTGTATGACGGCAATCCTCCCTTTACTGGCCGTGGCGCAGTGAGCTTCGCTGCCAACGTAGGCGGCGTGTTGCGCGTGCTGCGACAATTGAAAAACTTGAATTTATAACCTCGAATTACTCTTTTACGATATGAAAGCTTTAATGTTCGGCTGGGAATTTCCTCCTCACATCCTTGGGGGCTTGGGAACTGCCAGCTACGGCCTGACGAAGGGAATGTGGGAAAACGGCGACATGGACATAACGTTTGTTATCCCTAAACCTTGGGGCGATGAAGACCGAAACTTCGCACACATCCTTGGAGCTAACTCCACCCCGGTGGTGTGGAGGGATGTCAACTGGGATTATGTGAAAGACCGCATAGGCAATGTGATGGACCCGCAGACCTACTATGACTTGCGCGACCACATCTATGCCGACTTTAACTATATGCGCACCAACGACCTCGGGTGCATCGAGTTCTCGGGACGTTATCCCGACAACTTGCTCGAAGAAATCAACAACTACTCGATTGTGGCCGGTGTGATTGCCCGCACTGTGCCTTGCGACATCATACACTCGCACGACTGGCTCACTTACCCCGCCGGCATACATGCCAAGCAGGTGACTGGCAAGCCGCTGGTTATACACGTCCACGCCACCGACTTCGACCGCAGCCGCGGCAATGTAAACCCGACGGTGTATGGCATCGAGCGCGACGGCATGAACAATGCCGACCACATCATCACCGTGAGCGAGCTGACACGCCGCACGGTCATCGAGAAGTATGGCCAGGACCCGGCCAAGGTGACTACAGTGCACAATGCCGTGGAGCCGCTGAGCGAGGAAATCCGCAGCATAAAGATGCCTCGCGGCAAGGACAAGGTGATTACATTCTTGGGGCGCATAACCATGCAGAAAGGGCCTGAATACTTCGTTGAGGCCGCCTCGATGGTGTTGCATAAGACCCACAACGTGCGTTTCGTGATGGCCGGCAGCGGCGACATGATGGAAAAGATGATACGCCTCGCAGCCGACCGCGACATCGCCGACCGTTTCCACTTTACTGGCTTCCTCAAGGGGCGGCAAGTGTATGAGATGCTTGCTGCCAGCGACGTTTATGTGATGCCGTCGGTTTCCGAGCCTTTTGGCATATCGCCGCTCGAAGCCATGCAGATGGGCGTGCCGTCAATCATCTCGAAGCAATCGGGTTGTGCCGAAATCCTCGAAAACGTCATCAAAGTCGATTACTGGGACATTCATGCTATGGCCGATGCAATGTTTGCACTGGTCAGCTACCCTGGCATACACAACCAGTTGCGCGACAAGGGCCTTGCCGAAATCGATACCATACAATGGAAAAAGGCGGGAGCAAAGGTCATCAATATTTACAACCAAGTTATCAATAGCCGCAAGTAAAGATGCCTTGCGACGGCGATACACTTTAGATTTTATTTTACCTTAATCATAGAAATTAAAATACCCTAATATAATGAAAGCAATTTGTTTCTACTTTCAGATTCATCAACCGTTCCGCCTGAAGACCTACCGTTTCTTCAACATCGGTAACGACCATTATTATTACGACGACTTTGCCAACGATGAAATCATCACGCGCATAGCCCATCGTTCATACTTGCCAGCCAACCAGACTCTGCTCGAAATGATTAATGCTTCGAACAAGCAGTTCAAAGTGGCTTTTTCGATTAGCGGCACCGCACTTGAGCAACTTGAGCAATATGTGCCTGAATTTATCGAATCGATGAAAGAGCTTGTGGCTACCGGGTGCGTGGAATTCCTTTCCGAGACCTACGCCCACTCGCTCGCGTCGCTTAAGGAAACCGAGGAATTCATCGAGCAGGTGAAACGCCACGACGAGAAGATTTTCCAGCTCTTCGGACAGCACCCGACTGTGTTCCGCAATACCGAGCTTATTTATAGCGACGACATCTCGGCCGTCGTTGCAAGCATGGGCTTCAAGGCTGCCATTACCGACGGAGCCAAGCACATACTCGGCTGGAAATCGCCAAACTATGTGTATAGCTCGGCTGCCGCGCCGCAATTGAAGCTGTTGCTGAAAAACTCCAAGATGAGCGACGACATTTCGTTCCGTTTCAGCAACTCGGAGTGGAGCGATTACCCACTCACGGCCGACAAATATATCGACTGGATTGCCAACCTGCCGCAAGAAGAGCAAATCGTGAACCTGTTCATGAATTACGAAACGCTGGGCGAGTTGCAGCCGCGCGAATCGGGCATCTTTGAATTTATGAAAGCCCTGCCGCGCTTTGCCGCCGAGAAGGGCATAGAGTTCTGGACTCCGAGCGAAACTGTGGCCAAGTTGAAATCGGTGGGCGAGTTGTCGGTTCCATACCCGATGTCGTGGGCCGATGAGGCGCGCGACACCAGCGCATGGCTTGGCAACGACTTGCAGAACGAAGCGTTCAACAAGCTGTATTCGGTGGCCGAGCGTGTGAGCCTATGTACCGACCGTCGTCTGAAGCAAGACTGGTATTACCTGCAAGCTTCCGACCATTTCTACTACATGAGTACAAAGCACCTCAACGATGGAGCAGTACACTCGCATTACAGCCCATATGAGTCGCCGTTCCAGGCTTTCATCAATTATATGAATGTGCTTTCCGACTTCCTTGTACGTGTCGAGGAGCAATACCCGCTCTCTATTGAGAACGAAGAGCTTAACTCGTTGCTCATCACCATACGCAACCAGTCGAAAGAAATCGAGCAGCTTAACCGTGAAATCTCGTTGCTGCGCACCAACATCATCAACAGCGACGAACCTGCCGATGCCGAAGCTAAGCCGGCAGCCAAGAAGACAACCACACGCAAGGCTCCGGCCAAGAAGACTGCCGCTAAAAAGGAATAGTCGATATCAATGTTATAGATGAAAAAAAGAGGGTGTTAACGCATCCTCTTTTTTTTCATGTCTATGCTTTTGTGGCGTGGCGACTATGTGTCGAGTTTTTCTTGTTGGCGAAATTCATTTGGAGTGCAACCGACACGCCGCTTGAACAAGCGGCACAAGTGTTGCGGATATTGAAACCCGAGTGAATAGGCTATTGTGCTCACGGTGTCGGTTGTGCCCAGTATGCGTTCCTTGGCGACATCAATTATTTTATCTTGGATGCTTTCTTGTGCTGTTTTCCCTGTTTCTTTTTTAAACAAGTCGCCGAAATAATTGGGCGATAGGCACAGTTTGTCGGCAAAGTAGCGTACTGTCGGCAACCCGATGCTTTCGGCCAGCCCGTTGGCAAAATAGTCATCAAGCATTTTCTCGAATCGGGCCAGTACATCGCTGCATTCGTGGCTGCGTGTGGCAAATTGCCGTTCGTAAAATCGCATGCAATAGCCGAGTACCAGCTCGATGTATGTCACGATTAACGACCTGCTGTGCTTGTCAACGGCGTGTTGTAGTTCGCGGCTTATGATTGACAGGCAGTCGAGGATTGTGCGACGTTCATCTTCCGAAACGTGCAGGGCTTCGTTGATTTCATACGAGAAGAATGTGTAGTGGTTGATGTTTCTGCCAAGTTGTGTGCCTCGTATCAAGTCGGGATGGAATAGTATGCCGTAGGCATTGGTTTGTGTGCGTCCGACAGTATTAACCGTTTCGGCCGATTGCCCGGGAGCAAAGCACACTATTGTTCCTTCCTGGAAGTCGTATGGCCGCCGGCCATAACGTATGTCGCAGCTTTTTTCGAGCTTCAGGAAAATGGCATATAATCCATAGTGAAGCCGTATGGTGTTTACGCTGCGGGTAGCTTCGTTGAGGTTTGCTACTGTCACCAATGGGTGCAGCGTGTCGAGCCCGTATAACTTGTTGTACTTGTCAATGCTATCAAGTTCCAATATTTTGTCCATGACACTGTCGCTTGCTGCCGACTTGTATGTCCCCCAAGGGTGCTAGCCGAAAGTTGCCGGCCATCGCTGTGAGCGGCCCGTTCGGGGCTGTCAAGGAACAGTCGTCGGGGCTGTATGCGCAGACGCTTGCCGAGCGTGGCTTCATTACCATAGCTTTCGACCCATCGTTCACTGGCGAAAGTGGCGGACTGCCTCGTAATGTGGCTTCGCCCGACATCAACACCGAGGACTTTTGTGCGGCAGTCGATTACTTGTCCACGCGTAACGATGTTGACCCTGGGCGCATCGGGATATTGGGCATTTGCGGTTTCGGCGGGTTTGCAATCAATGCGGCGGCTATCGACACGCGCATCAAGGCTACCGTGGCTTCGACGATGTATGACATCAGCCGATGCTCGGCCAACGGCTACTTCGATGCCAGCGACAATGCTGCTGCCCGTGACGCGATGCGCCGCAGCCTGAATGCCCAGCGCACCGAAGACTATCGTAACGGTACCTATCGCCGCACGGTGATGAATCCCGAGCCTGCCGACGATGCGCCGCAATTCATGAAAGACTATTATGACTATTACAAGACTCGGCGCGGCTATCATCCTCGTTCGGTCAACTCGGGGCAGGGGTGGAACATGACATCGGCGTTGTCGTTTATCAACATGCCTATCCTTGCTTACAGCAGCGAAATAGGCAGTGCCGTGCTTGTCGTGCATGGCGAAAATGCTCATTCGCGCTATTTCGGCGAGGATGCGTTCAAGAAGTTGAAAGGCGATAACAAGGAATTGCTTATTGTGCCCGGTGCAAACCATACCGACCTATATGACAACCTCGACAAAATCCCGTTCGACAAAATCGAAGAATTTTATAATGAATATTTGAAATGATAAGATTGAAACTGTTTTTTATCGCGTTTCTTGCCGTTGCGGCTACATGCGCAATCTCGTGTACCAAAGATGACGCGCCGGCCATAATCGACGAGCCGAGCAGTGGAGGAAACAACGATAATGACACGATAAGCATTATGGACCACCTCTCAATCACAGTGAATGGCATGGAGTTTACAGCCACGCTTGTCGATAACGAGTCGGCACGGGCATTTGCCGCAATGCTGCCTATGACAATTGACATGAGCGAACTTAACGGCAACGAGAAATACTACTACTTGGACAGCGACTTGCCCACCAATAGTGTGCGGCCTGGTACGATTCATGCTGGCGACCTGATGCTTTATGGCTCGTCGTGCGTGGTGCTGTTTTACGATACATTCCAGTCGGGCTATAGCTATACACGGCTCGGTAGCATCGACAATCCTGCTGGTTTGGCAGCGGCATTGGGGCATGGAAATGCTACTGTAACTTTTGCCTTTCAATAGACGGGATATGACAATTTAGCGAAAACCGCGCCCGATTAGGTGAGGTTTTGGCATCTTTTCGGACAATTTTGCCAGTTGTGTGTCGATGGTGGCATTGGCACTCGATTTGCTTTTTACAGGGTGAGCGCGGTTGACAAGCCAAGCTCCCCGAAAATGATTATAAATAAATAAAAAATAGGAGATTACAACTATGGCACTTATTAGAAGAAATCAAAATTGGTTACCGAGCGTTTTCAATGACTTATTCGACAACAACGACTGGATTGAGCGCACACACGCCATCACTTCTCCGGCCATCAATGTGATTGAACGCGAAAACGAATACAGTGTTGAAATAGCCGCCCCGGGCATGACAAAGGACGATTTTAATGTTCATCTCGACGAGGAGGGTAACCTTGTGGTATCGCTCGAAAAGAAAGAGGAACACAAGGACGAGAACAAGAAAAACGGTCACTTCTTGCGTCGCGAGTTCTCTTACTCGCAGTTCCGCCAAGTGATGATATTGCCTGACGATGTTGACCGTGACAAAATCTCGGCACACGTCGAAAACGGTGTCCTCACCATCGACTTGCTCAAGAAGTCGCAAGAACCTGCCAAGGAAGCCAAGAAAATCGAAATCAAGTAACATTGATGTTTTGACACATAGTAATTCCGTCACAACAGTGGCAGCTGCACGTGCAGTTGCCGCTGTTTTTTTGTGCTTTAAGATTATTTTGATACACCTTCTACAAAATATTTAACAGGCCTGACGTGTGGGCAATAAAAAAGGACGCACGGGGCGTGCGTCCTACGTTTCAAATAGCCACTTTTGAAGCGGCCATTTGTTTTGTGGTGTGGGGTTACTTCTTTTTCATCGCTTCGGCCACACGAGCTATCATATCGTCGCCGCGCAGGTCACGAGCCACGATAGTGCCGTCGGGAGCGAAGAGGATAATGTGTGGTATGCCGTTGATGCCGTAAAGGTCGGTAGGCACCGAGCCGGCGTTGGTGATTTGCTGCCATGGAATTTGCAGCTCTTCGATGGCGCGTTGTGTGTCGGCTGGGTCATCCCACACGGCGATGCCTATCACAGTCAATCCCTTGCCGTTATATTTGTCATATATTTTCTTGATGTTTGGTATTTCGGCACGGCATGGGCCACACCAGCTTGCCCAGAAGTCGGCAAGCACATAGTCGCCTTTGCCCACGTAGTCCGACAGTTTCTGCACATTTCCGTTCTCGTCGGTGACGGTGAAGTCGGCAAACATTGCCCCTTCGGCAGTGCGTTCTTTGTTGCGCATCGCTTCAACCACCTTGGCTACACGCTTCGATGAGGCCAATGCCGGCGAAGCAGCCACTTCGGCCTCGATTTCGTCCAACCCGAGTTCGGCATATTGCATATATTGCATGAATGCGATGATTGCCACCGACTTGTCTTTGTTGGCTTGGTAGAACGATTTCAATTCACCGAGGAGCGAGTTTTGCAGGCTATCCATCTCTTGCGTGAATGCGAGCGAATCGATTTCGCCAGTCGAATATTTCTCATACAGGCTTCCGGCATTGTTCATCACTGCCGACAGGCTGCTGTCGAGCGAGTCGAGTACAGCGTTGAGAGGTGTTCCAGTGACTTTGTTGACGCTGTCGATTGTGATTTCGCCTGGCTCGACGACAAATATTTGCCTTCCGCCACCCACCACCACGCTACCGAGCAGGTCTTTGTCGGTGGTGCCGGTGAATTTCAACGTCGTTCCTGCCACGATGCCTGTGGCTATGGTGTCGCCATTGTCGTAATTGGTCAAGTAAACTGTGTCGCCGTCAAGCGAGTTGTCGGGCAGCGTCATGGCAACCGAATATTCGTTGCTTGTGCCGCACGAGGCGAGCAGCATGGCTGCTGCTACAGGTAAGAGCATTAATTTTTTCATAATCGTTAAATGTTTTCAATAAAACTGGCTCAAAAATAAGTTATTTTGCCCAACTTGGCAAAATTCACACTGCTAAATTATTTTATAGCTGCCATATATACTCATCGTGCCGGGTGTCTCACGACATCCGGCACAACTATTAACCTTAAATCTAATACCATGAAAAACACAACGCAAATATAACCTTTCTGTAGAATTGTGCAAGGTTTTGCGTCCTAAATTTCTTAGCTTTTTACATTATTTAAGAAATGTAACAATGGGAGGCAAGCGCCCATCTCTGTCTGGAGGGCGGCGAAGCCACGGCTGTCCCAATAAAATTTTAACATTAGTTTGTGATGGCTGCCAAGTTACGATTTGCCGCAATGTGGGGATAA
>CALUMJ010000014.1 GCA_944321715.1 uncultured Muribaculaceae bacterium
AGGTGGTTTTGTGCTGTTGGATAGCTGCGGCAAGGTTTTGGTGGTTATAGTTTTATTACGTTCGGTGTGTTTAGGTTTGTGTAGTCGCTGCTCATGATTGCGCCGTTGGAATAGGTGGTGCCGTTGGAATAGGTGGTGCCGTGCTGGGCGTGTATGTGGCCGAAAAGGTGAAGCCGTGGCTTTACGGCTGTGAGCCGCTTGAAATTGACAGGGACAATCAATGCCGATGACATACAATGGCTTATTGTCGGAATGCGCAATTGAAGGTAATGCCATCCACGACAACGCTTTCGGCAGCAGTTCCGACCCAAATTATACGCTGTAAGAAATAATCCTCCCCGACGATGTGACAAGTATTGGCGAACGAGTATTTGCTAATTGCCGTGGCCTTGTGAACATACATCTGCCACAAAATTTGAAATCGATGGGTGCGTATGTTTTCAGCGATTGCCGTTATCTTAGTGGAATAAATTTGCCATCATCAGTTAACAGTATCGGAAGCAACCCATTCAGATATTCTAAAATTGAAAATTTCACAGTTGACGATGGCAACAATTGGTTTAATATGGCAGAAAATGCGCTTGTTGATGCAGATGGCAGCACGTTATATGCCATGCCAGTTAAATATTTTGGTAATTATAGTGTGCCTGATGGCGTTGAGGTGATTGGAGGGCAAGCATTTATTAAATGCTGCACTATCGATATTCTCACGTTGCCGACCACGCTGGAACGCATAGGGTCGTATGCGTTTGCATATTGCTACGGCTTGACCGACGTGTATAGCCATGCAATAGAGGCTCCTGTGCTTGGAGATTCGGCTTTTTATCCCGAGTGTAGCACATGTGTCCTGCATGTGCCTGAAGGGTGTATCGACGAGTATAAGCAGAATGGCTGGGATATATTTGCCAACATTGTCGATGATGTGGAAAATCCCACGTCGGGCATCGAGGAGATTGGAAATTACAAGCATTCGGACAGGAATGTTACCATATACACAATCGATGGGCTGCCAGTGGCCGCCCCATGTGCCAACGGCATATACATTTACAAGTATGACAATGGAAAAGTCGAGAAAAGAGTATTCAGGCAATAATATATAAAAGAGTTAAAAGCGGAGGGAAATGGGGGTGGGGGATGGTAAGTTTTACGATACAATTTGTTATATTTGAGGAAATCAAAATTTTAAATCTCATGGAAAAGACTAACCGTATTCCCGAAGCGTTGCTCATAGCCATTGCAATGGTGGTGATGGGCTTGTGCCTGAAAGTGGGCATCGACAATTTCACTAACAAAGACCGCCGTGTGACGGCCAAAGGGCTTGCCGAGCGTGAAGTGGCGGCCGACAAGGTGACGTGGCCCATAGTGTCGGTGGAACTTGGAAATGACTTGCCGCAGTTATACAACAAGATTAACGCCACGACTGCTAAAATCAGGGCGTTCTTGAAAGAGAATGGCGTGCCCGACAGCGACATATCGGTCAACCCGCCTGTGGTGCATGACAAGAATGCCAACCTCTATTCCAACGAAAGGGTGGTGAACCGCTACAATATAACATCGGTGATAACTGTCACTTCGGGTGAAGTCGATAAAATACGTGACATAATCACTCGTCAAGGCGAGTTGCTAAAGCAGAGTGTGGCCATTGTGGACGGTGGGTATGAAAATCCTATTGTGTATGAATACACTGGTTTTAACGAAATTAAGCCAGAGATGATGAAGGAGGCGATTGCTAATGCACAGGCTACAGCCGAACAGTTTGCCGAGAATTGCAATAGCGACCTTGACAAAATCATCACTGCCACGCAGGGGCAGTTCACCATTGAGAACCGTGACAACAATTCGCCGCACATCAAGAAAATACGCGTGGTATCGACTATCACCTACTCGCTAAGCAATTAATAGAAACAATGGATAATTGACAGGCGGGTGTATCAAAATAGCATATTTGTAACATCGTAGAGCCGTGGCGTGCCGCGGCTCTACGATGTTACATTGCAAGTGTTTGTAATACAATTGAATACAATCTGTACAGACGAGCCGCGGCACGCCACGACTCTACAATAAATAAACGTATTTGCAATTTTGATACACCCCATTGTTTTATTAATTTTGTTCTCGAATAATTAATACGGGAATGAAAAGAATAATGATACTTCTGGCGATGATTGCCATTCTGGTTTGTTGCGGCGGCGGTGATGAAGATGGCCAAAGTGCCACGGCCGAGTTGGCCAATGGTGAGTATGTCGCTACAGCCGACACGACGGTGGTTATGCATCGGTTGAAGGTGCGTCCGATTGGCAGCTATTCACGCACATTTAACGATGTCAATGCCGAGCATCTTGCTGTAGCACGCTCCATCGGCATCAAGCCAATATCATCGCTTTACGATGCCTACAACCTGAATAAGCCGATAATGCGAATAAGCACATGCAACGATTTCCATTTGGATGAGCTGACGCATTCGGTGCCATACCTTGTGCCTGAAGCGACCAAATTGCTGCATGATATAGGCCGCTCGTTCAGCGATACTGTGATGGCTCGCGGCGGCAAGAAGTATAAAATCAGGGTTACCAGTGTCACACGAACCGACCACACGGTGTCGATGCTGCGTCGCGGCGGCAATGTCAATGCCACCAGCGAGTCGGCTCACCGTTATGGCACTACGTTTGATGTGAGCTACATACGCTTTATGTGCTGCGATTCCACTTTCGTGGTTGCTCCGCAAGACTTGCGTGGCATTCTTGCCGAGGTTCTTGCCGATTATCGCGATAGCGGACGTTGCTTGGTTAAATATGAGGTGAAACAGGGCTGTTTCCACATAACTGCACGATAAACACAGGAAAGGAAAAACAATATTATGAACGCCAAAGCTAAAAAAATCATCAAAAGGACGCTAAAAGTGCTGCTATGGACTGTGGTCACGTTGGTGGTGCTTGTGGCGGTGATGTTGTGGGCGGTGGTATGGGCAATATCGCCTGAAAACCTTACGCGGTATGCCGAGCAAGCGGCAAATAAATATCTTGATGCCAAGGTAGAAATCGGAAGGCTTGAACTCACGGCCTATTCCACATTCCCGATATTGCATGTCGATATTGACAGCCTAAGTATAGCTTCGAGCAACTTGGATTCGATAGCTGGTGCGGACGGATTGTCGTTACCAGCCGATGCGTCGCACTTGGTTTCGTTCTCGCGGTTGCATTTTTCTATGAACCTTGCCGAGGCCATGATAGGGCGAATCGACATAAACGACCTGACAGTCAAAGACCTTGATGCCAACATAGTGGAATTGTCGCCAACAGTGAGCAATTATGCTATTGTACCAGCCAGCAGCGTTGCCGCCGACACGGTTGCCAGCGACACAGCAATGATTGAATTACCGTGGATACGCTGTAAGCGTATTGTTTTAGAGGGTACTACGCGCTTGGCTTATTACTCGGCTGCCGATGCGTTGTCGGCAAGCATCGAACTCGACACGGCTTCGGTCTATTCGAGAGGTCGCGACAAGTATGAACTGAAATTCGCAGGTGTAGCCGATTGCTCGATGGGTGGCGAGAGAGTCGTGTCGGACTTGCCATTCAATATGGGGTTTGATGCTAAGTGGAACTATCGCAGGGCTATGGATATTGGCATTACCGACTTGCAAGCCCGGTTACTTGACATTCCCATTACAGGAGGAGTGACATTGCTTGCCGAGGAAGGCGAACCGTTGCTGCATGATTTCACGCTCGCGGTCGATTCGGTGCGTTTCGCATCGGTGCTGCCTCAATTGCCTGTCGAGTATCGCCGCATGTTCAGCCGTGTTAATAGCAATCTCATGGTTTCGGCCGACGTGAAACTGAACGAGCCATACGTTTTGACTTCGGCTAACGAAGGCGCATTGCCTTCGATGTCGGCTCGACTTGTGATTCCCGATTCATATTGGCACAGGATAGGACGACGTGGACGCATCGACAAACTTGCGCTCGACGCCCAAGTGGAGATTGACGGGCAGCGTCCGAATGCAAGTACCGTCACGCTCAACAATTTGGTGCTTAATGGTGTGGCAGTGAAGTTGCAACTGGCAGGACGTGCGACAAACTTGTTTGCCGACCCTCATGTAACAGCTACTTTGAACGGGCATACCGATTTGGGCGTAATCACGAGCATGGTCAATGTGCCGCTCAATTTCACAGTGACTGGAGAGGCCGAGGCAAATGCTTCGGTAGATATGGCTATGAGTGACTTGAGTAAGGAGAATTTCCACAAGGTGAAGGTTGATGGCAGCTTGGGCTTGCACAATATTGTGTATGACAGTCCGCTCGACACGATGAATGTGCGATTGGACAATGCTTTGCTCACATTTGGCAGTCAAGGCACGTATATGCGCCGCGACTCAACCGAAGGCGACGACTTGCTGAGTGTGAAAGTGCGCATCGATACACTCGATGCCTCGTTGCCGGGCATCACTCTCTCGATGCTTGGCGTGGGTGCCGGCGCTGGTGCGGTAGGGCTGGGGCAGACCGACACCACGCAAATTGTTCCGATGGGATTTAACGTGTCGGCGCAAAAAGTGCGTATGAAGCAGGCCAATGGTACGTTCCTTGCAAGTCGTGGGGCATCGTGCCGTGGCAGCGTGTCGCGTTTCCGTGGGTTGAACCGTGTGCCGGTTTTTTATCTCGGTTTCGGACTTGACACGCTTTTCTATCGCGACAACTCTCAGTTTGTATATCTTAAAGACAGCAAAATAGACCTTGTGGCCAGCAGGCGCATAAATATGCGCCGAGTCAACCGCACTCGTCAATTGGTCGATACTTTACGAGCCCAGCATCCCGACTGGAGCAATGATTCGTTGTTGGCTGTGGTGCGCAACATTCAAGCACAACAGCGCGAGGCCGCCAAGGAGAGGCGTATGCGCCGTCGGCAGAACAGGCAACAGGTGCGATTAGACGATGAAGAGATTCTCGACATGTCGGTGGATAGCGGATTTTCGCGCTTGCTCTCACGTTGGCAATTGGGTGGCCGCATCAGAAGTAACACTGGAGCGATGTACACGCCCTACTTCCCGGTGCGTAACCGCATCACCGATGTTGACGTGAAATTCAATACCGACAGTGTGACAGTGGAAAGCTTTAACTACAAGGTGGGCAACAGCAATTTCAGCCTGCGTGGGAAGTTGAAGAACATACGTTCGACCATGATGGGGCGCAATCGTCGTCCGCTCGATATTGCTATGATATTGAGGGCCGACTCTATCGACGTGAACCAACTTGTAAAGGCCGCCGCCGATGGCATGGCCTACTCTGGCGATGCAGTGGGGCTTAATAGCATTGACAGCGCTGTAACCGACATTGACGAATTGCAGGAACAAATAGATGTGACGCAGTCCGACACGGCACAACTTGCAGCTTTTGTGGTGCCGCGCAATATAGAGGCTAAAATTGCCGTCCGCAGCAACAATATTACTTTTGCCGACATGAATTTCAATGAATTTGACGGCAACTTGTTCATACACGACGGCGTAATCAACCTTAATGAGTTGAAGGCCATGTCAGACATCGGTTCGGCACGGTTTAATGCCATGTATGCCTCGACCGACCGCCAGAATATAAAATTCGGCATGGACTTGGAATTGAAAAAGATTCGCGTCAAGGAGTTCCTGAACATGATACCGGCAATCGACTCGGTGATGCCGCTGTTGCAGTCGGTCGATGGTATAATCGATGCCGACCTTGCCACCACGGCCAACATCGACTCGGTGATGAATATCGACATACCGTCGCTGCGTGCGGCTGTAAAGCTGCACGGCGACAGCCTTGTGTTCATGGATGCCGAAACGTTCAAGAAAATAGCCAAAATGCTGCGATTCAAGAACCGCGAGCGCAACATGATTGACGAGATGACCGTTGAGCTGCTTGTCGAAAATTCGCAAATGATGCTGTACCCGTTCATGTTCAATGTTGACCGCTATCGCCTCGGCGTGCTTGGGTATAACGACTTGGACTTGAATTTCCGCTACCATATATCGGTGTTGAAATCGCCCATACCGTTTAAGTTCGGTATAAACATTTATGGAAATCCCGACGACATGCATTTCCGTTTTGGTGGCGCAAAGTATAAAGAAGATGACTTGCGTGCCGAGATGGTTGAAATTGTCGATACGACCCGCATAAACTTGCGTGACCAAATCAATTCGGCTTTGCGCCGTGGAGCTAATGCTGCTTTGCGTTCTGACCTCAATGTTACGGGTCGTCGCCCCAATATGCGCCGCATGATGGAAGATGCGGAAAGCGACAAACTAACGGTTGCCGACAGCCTGCAAATGATGCAGGAGGGATTGATAGAGCGTACCGACAGCGTGGCACAGCCAGCAGCGGAAGCAGTTCGGTCCACGACTACCGATGACGGCAATGGCGAGGAGCGTCGTGACGATGGCGACGCGGCTTGCTTGTTGCACCACAGGTTCCAGGCCGTTGAGCCTCGCCAGCAGGATACCCGAAGCGTGAAGATGTGATAATAGTTTACATCATCGACAATGGGGCTGTGTCATAATTGCGAGATTCCCACGAGCTGGGTGATTGGGCATTTTGACACAGCCTCTTGGTTAGTGTGTGGTTGGATGGCTTCGTCACCCCCTCACATAGGCTATCACATGGGTTAAATTTGAAAGAACCGTGTGATTTTGTGCAGATTTTGCCATGTTTGTGTTGCTTGATTGAATGTTTATCATTAACTTTGCAGTCCGAAAAAGCATCATCACAAATTATCGGCTCCCGTAGTTCAACGGATAGAATGGAAGTTTCCTAAACTTTAGATAGCAGTTCGATTCTGCTCGGGAGTACCACAGTTGCGGCGCAGAAAGCCGCAAAGGCGCACAAAGCACCGACAGCCCGTTTGCCAGCTGTCGGTGCTTCTTTTTGCGCCCCAACGCCCCTTTTGATTTCACAAAAACAGTACATATAAAACGGCGATGTTGACGCTGCTTATCCTATCTGCAATGGGTATTCGTCTTCGGGCAGGGTGTCGCCATGTTTCGCCAGTTCGTCCTGCGTGCGGCGGGGGTGTATCAAAATAGCAACCTTGTATATTTTGGTAGAGCCGTGCGGCGCGCCGCGGCTCGTTTGTGCGAATTGGAACAAACTGAATGCCAATTGTTTGCATTGCGGCAAAAATTGAGCCGCGGCACGCCACGGCTCTACAAGATTACATATATGCTATTTTGATACACCCCCTGCAAAAACAGGGCTGCTATTTCTTCATATTACCTCTTTACCGCTGCCGTTTATAGACATCGTAGGACTCGCCCTTTATCAGGTCGCCGTTCGCGTTAGTGTCCAGGTTGCTGAAGATGTGGTAGGTGTCTTCGTCCACTTTCTCTAAGAGGTAGTCCGTTCTGTTGCCCGACTCCAGGTTGACTAAGGCCAGCTGGCTCGACTTCAGGTTGACGGCCCAGGCGTATTCATAGGTGGTCTCCTGGTCGCCTAAACGTAGGTACTTCTTGGACGTGCCATCCTCGTAATACTCGTACCACAGCTCGTCGGGCTTTGGGTCTGTGTCCTTCACCCACTCGCCGTTCTCCTTGTGGTAGCCGTCTTGGTAGGTCCAACGGCCGCCAATCAGCCACTCGGCCAAGGTAGGTTCGTCGGCCATGCGGACGTAGCGGAAGTACATCTCCCCTTGCACCATCTCGTCCTTGTCGGTGTCATAATACTGCGGGACTTTCAGTTCCATCACCCGGTCGTCCAGCGAAACTATGTCCATCGGGTAGCCTCCAACCGTGATGCTGTTGTTCGCTTCATCCACTGTCCAGGTTTGCAAGCTGATGTTGGTCATGCCGTTGGGTGGCAGGGTGAGCTGCTCTATCGCGGTGCCGTCGGCGCGGTAGGTCATGAACAAGGCTTCATTCTCTTCTGGCAGGGCGATTTCCTGCTTTCCGTCCTTCAGCGTGTAGGAATACTCCTGTGACCATTTGCCCAGGATGTGTTCGGCGATTGGTTTCAATACGGTCGGAGTCATGTCCTCGTTGTTGTCGTCACAAGCGACAAGCATGGTGACCATGGCCGCCACCAATGCCAAAGGTGTCAATCTTTTCATACTTTCTATCATTTTTGTTTAATTAACGTAAGTTAGATGAAAACATAATTGCTTGATTGTTCGGAGGAATAGCGATAAAGCCAATAATTTTATAAGGTAAAAATTAGGAACAAAAAAACTAAAATTATCGTTATGCTTGCGAAAGACAAAATTACGGAAATTTTCTTCACGGCAGACGATTTCTGCAAAATTTTTGACGAGATGTTGCATCGCACTAATGACCGATTCGGGTTAAAATAACATTCATTTTGAAATACAAAAAAATGGCGCGTCGGCATTCCCGACGCGCCATTTTTATTTTTGGTGGGTTGTGATTAGTCTTTGAATTTTGCGCACAGGAACTCGCGGTTGAGGCGGGCGATGTTGCTGAGCTTAATGTTTTTGGGGCATTCGGCTGCACAGGCACCAGTGTTGGTGCAGTTGCCAAATCCCAGTTCGTCCATCTTGCTTACCATAGCCTTTACGCGGCGAGCAGCCTCGGCACGCCCTTGTGGAAGGAGTGCGAATTGGCTAACCTTTGCCGAAACGAAAAGCATAGCCGAGCCGTTTTTGCAAGCAGCCACGCAAGCACCGCAACCGATGCATGTTGCCGAGTCCATTGCCTCGTCGGCAGCGGTTTTGGGGATTAATATTGCATTGGCATCTTGTGCGCCGCCGCAGTTGAACGAAACGTAACCGCCGGCTTGCTGTATTTTGTCGAATGCGTTGCGGTCAACCATGAGGTCCTTGATGATTGGGAATGCAGCCGAGCGCCAAGGTTCAACGGTGATGGTTTCGCCATCGTGGAAACGACGCATGTATAGCTGGCAAGTGGTGGCACCGGTGGCTGGGCCATGTGGGTGTCCGTTGATGTAGAGCGAACACATTCCGCAGATGCCTTCGCGGCAGTCGTGGTCGAATGCAATAGGCTCTTCGCCTTTCTCGACCAACTGCTCATTAAGGATATCAAGCATTTCAAGGAAAGAAGTGTCGGTGGGTATGTCTTTCATTGGATACTCTTTAAACCCGCCCTGTTCTTTCGGCCCGGCTTGACGCCAAACTTTGAGAGTGAAACTTATATTTGATTCCATTGTTTAGATACTGTGTTTAAAAGTTAAGACTTGTAGTTACGGGTTTGAACCTTGATGGCTTCGTAGTGCAACGGTTCCTTGATGAGAGTTGGAGCCACTTCATCGGAGCCGTTGTATTTCCAGCACGAAACGTAGAAGTAGTTTTCGTCGTCACGTTTGGCTTCACCTTCGGGTGTCTGGTATTCTTCGCGGAAGTGACCGCCGCAGCTTTCGTTGCGGTTGAGAGCGTCGTAAGCTATGAGTTCACCCATGGTGATAAAGTCGTTGAGGCGGAAAGCCTTGTCGAGCTCGATGTTCATGCCCTCTTTCGAGCCTGGAACAAACAGGTTGGTTTCAAATTCCTTGCGCAAGTCTTTGAGCAGCTTCAAAGCCTTTTCAAGACCTTCCTTGGTGCGTCCCATACCCACATACTCCCACATGATGTGGCCGAGTTCCTTGTGGATAGAGTCAACCGAACGTTTACCCTTGATGTTCATCAAGTGGTCGATTTTTGCTTGAACTTCTTTTTCGGCCTTGTCAAACTCGGGAGTGTTGGTGCTGAAGTGCGGCACTGTGATTTGGTCGCTCAGATAGTTTTGTATTGTATATGGCAATACGAAGTAACCATCGGCAAGACCTTGCATGAGGGCCGAAGCACCGAGTCGGTTGGCGCCGTGGTCGGAGAAGTTGCATTCGCCGATTGCAAACAAGCCCTTTACTGTGGTTTGCAATTCATAGTCAACCCAGATGCCGCCCATTGTGTAGTGGATTGCGGGGTAAATCATCATCGGGTTGTAGTAATCCTTGCCGTTGATTGTGCGAGCCAGTTCACCCGGGTTAACGTCGGTGATTTCTTCGTACATGTCGAAGAGGTTGCCATAACGCTGGCGAACGGTGTCGATGCCGAGGCGTTCGATACTTTCGGAGAAGTCGAGGAACACGGCAAGGCCTGTATTATTCACGCCATATCCCTTGTCGCAACGTTCCTTGGCTGCACGTGATGCTACGTCGCGAGGCACGAGGTTGCCGAATGCCGGATAGCGGCGTTCGAGATAGTAGTCGCGGTCTTCTTCGGGAATGTCGCTACCTTTCTTGCGGCCTTCTTGCAGAGCTTTGGCATCTTCGAGTTTCTTAGGTACCCAAATGCGGCCGTCGTTACGCAACGACTCGGACATAAGTGTCAGTTTGGATTGCTTGTCGCCATGCACAGGGATGCAAGTCGGGTGGATTTGCACGAAAGCAGGGTTGGCGAAGAAAGCCCCCTTGCGGTAGCAAGCCATGGCTGCGCTACAGTTGCAGGCCATTGCGTTGGTCGAAAGGAAGTAGGTGTTGCCATAACCGCCAGTGGCGATTACCACAGCGTGGGCTGCAAAACGTTCGAGCTTGCCGGTGACGAGGTTGCGTGCTATGATACCACGTGCGCGGCCGTCGATAATTACGATGTCGTGCATTTCATAGCGGTTGTAGCTCTTCACCTTGCCCATTTGTATCTGGCGGTTGAGCGACGAATATGCGCCGAGCAGCAATTGTTGCCCTGTCTGACCTTTGGCATAGAATGTACGAGATACTTGTGCGCCGCCAAACGAACGGTTGGCCAGAGTGCCGCCATATTCGCGTGCGAAAGGAACGCCTTGTGCCACACATTGGTCGATGATGGCATTTGAAACTTCGGCAAGGCGGTAAACATTGGCTTCACGTGCGCGATAGTCGCCACCTTTTACAGTGTCGTAGAACAGACGGTAAATCGAGTCGCCATCGTTTTGGTAGTTCTTGGCTGCATTGATACCACCCTGTGCGGCAATCGAGTGTGCGCGTCGTGGCGAGTCTTGGATGCAGAAGTTAAGTACGTTGAACCCCATTTCGGCAAGTGTCGAAGCAGCCGATGCGCCAGCAAGGCCAGTGCCGACAACGATTATGTCTAAGCGGCGTTTGTTGGCAGGGTTGACGAGCTTTTGGTGGGCCTTGTAGTTAGTCCATTTTTCCGCTATCGGACCTTCGGGAATTTTAGAATCGAGGACCGTTTGGGCGGCATTATTTTTATCTTTCTTAATATCTTCCATTTCAGTATTGAAGTTTTAAAGAGGTTTATTACTTTGCCATGAGGGAAAATTACAACATAAATGTAAACCAGATAGCTTCAATGGCAAAAAGCAAGCATACGATTGTAGCCCAAACGTTGGAAGTGGCTTTCAGGCGTTCCAACCAAATGCTATTGTTGGCGCCAAGCGACTGGAATGCGCTCCAGAAGCCGTGTGTCATGTGGAACCACAAAGCGATGAACCCGATGAGGTAAACCGGCAAAACCCAAACTTGGCTGAAAGTGGTTTCGATGAAGTACATTCCTGGTTCGATGTGTTCGCCGAGGAGTTCGGGCAATTGCATTTTAGCCCAGAATTGCACCAAGTGTACAATCATGAAGCACACTACGATAATCCCCAGCACGAGCATGTTCTGTGATGCCCATTCCACATTGGCAGGGCGTTTGCTCACTTGATAAGCATCGTTGCCACGTGCGCGGCGGTTTTGCAAAGTGAGCCAAAACGAATAGATAATGTGAATTACGAACCCGGCAGCGAGAACGAGTGTGCCGAGAATCGCATACCAGTTGGCGCCGAGGAAACTGCAGATGGCGTTATACCCTTCGGCAGAGAATATCGCCACAGCGTTCATCAGCACGTGGAAGGTTACGAATAGGACGAGGAAAAGCCCAGTGACTCCCATCACCATTTTCCTGCCTACGGACGAATTTGTTAACCACATAGTAGTTCTGAATTAAGTGTTAATAAATTTGATTTATGTTATATTTAGAAATTCATTGTTTAACCCCAATCGGTAATTAGACCGCAAAAAGTGAATTTCATAGAGCATTTTCAAAATGCTTTCATTCTCTTGCCGGCATATTGTTTGCCGATTTGTTGCGGCATAGTCCACTACGCCTTTACCAAAGTTGTCAACCAATCTGCTCGATAGTAGAATGAAATCATTTTGAAATCTAATGACCGATTTGGGTTGAACCGCACCAAAACAGTTTCTCCGTGCAAAATTATTGCATTTCGACGTTACTGCAAAAATTAAAGAAAAAATTCTTTAAATAAAATTTGCTTTAACGGCGTTTGGCGCGCTTTTTTTCATCTTTCTTTTTACTGCCACGCTTTGCTGTGCGCTTGCGGCTACGTCCTCCGCCATTGATGCTCTCGTATTCATCGCGCATCTTGTCGCGGCGCGATTCTTTCCGTCGCGATGTCGTTGAAGCGACGGTGATTGGAGCCGAGTCAATGTGGTGGGTGCCGACAGGGTGTTTCTCGTCGATGAGAGCCATGTCGAGTTGCTTTTTCACCAAGTCGGCGCGAGCGATTTGCACAGTGACGTGGTCGCCAAGTCGGTAGCGTTTCTTTTGTCGTCGGCCTATGAGGCAATAGTTCTTGTCGTCAAATTCGTAGTAGTCGTCTTCGAGGTCACGGATAGGGACAAGTCCTTCGCACTTGTTTTCGTCGATTTCCACATATAATCCCCATTCAGTGACTCCCGAGATTGTTCCTTCATATACCTTGCCAAGGCGTTCGCCCATGAACTCCACTTGCTTGTATTTAATCGAAGCCCGTTCGGCCTGGGCAGCAAGTTGTTCCATTTCACTTGAGTGCTTGCATTGCTCTTCCACTTTTTCCTGGTTGGCACTGCGTCCGCCAGCCTTGTAGCGGTCGAGCAGGCGGTGTACCATCACGTCGGGATACCGGCGTATGGGGGAGGTGAAATGGGTGTAATAGTCGAATGCCAGCCCGTAGTGCCCGATGTTGACTGTCGAATATATGGCTTTAGCCATTGAGCGGATGGCGAGTATCGACAGCATGTTTTCTTCGGGTGCGCCCTTGATGTCGGTCAGCAGCTTGTTGAGCGACTTGTTGACCTCCGATGCAGTGCCTGTAGTCTTGATTTTTCTCCCGAACGAACGCACAATTTCGGCAAAATTGTCTAGGCGTTCTTCCATAGGTTTGTCGTGGATGCGGTAAACAAATGTCTTGGCTTTCTTTCCGCTTGGCACCTTGCCGATGCTCTCGGCTACTTTACGGTTGGCCAAAAGCATGAATTCCTCGATTAATTTGTTGGCATCTTTCGACACCTTGAAATATACGTCAATCGGTTTCCCTTGCTCGTCGATGTCGAATCTTACCTCGAAGCGGTCAAAGTCAACAGCACCATTTTCATATCGGCGGCGGCGCAATATTTTGGCAAGTCGGTCGAGGACAAGTATTTCGTCGGCATAGTCGCCTTTACCGGTTTCGATGATTTCTTGCGCCTCTTCGTAGGTGAACCGGCGGTTGCTGCGAATCACCGTGTGGCAAATCTCGGTATTCAGCACGTTGGCGTCGTCGTCCATTTCGACAATGCATGAGTATGTGAGTTTTTCCTCATCGGGACGGAGCGAACATATTTCGTTGCAAAGACGTTCGGGCAGCATAGGCACAGTACGGTCAACCAAGTAAACCGATGTGGCGCGATTATAAGCCTCGCGGTCGATGATTGAGCCCGGAGTGACGTAATGCGATACGTCGGCGATGTGTACACCCACTTGCCAGTTGCCATTAGGCAATTTTTGTAGCGACAGAGCGTCGTCAAAGTCTTTGGCGTCTTTTGGGTCGATTGTAAATGTCACCACATCTCGCATATCCTTGCGAGCGGCGATGATTTCGGGCGTGATTGTCGCATCGATTTCGTCGGCGGCTTTTTCCACTTCCTCGGGGTATCGGTATGGCAGCCCGTATTCGGCAAGGATTGCATGGATTTCGGCATTGTTTTCGCCAGCAGCGCCCAATATATCGATGATTTCGCCGACGGGGCTGTTGGCATCGTCGGGCCAATCGATTATTTTAGCCACAGCCTTGTCGCCTTGCTTGCCACCTTTCAGCTTGTCAAGCGGGATAAGGATGTCGGTAGCGAGGTATTTGCTGTCGGTGATGAGGTGCGCAAAGTATTTTTCTACTTGCAGCGTGCCGATGAACACCTGTTCTTTCTTTTCGATGATTTCAATAACCTCGGCTTCGGGTTCAAATCCACGTCGTTGCGCCGAGATGTGCACTTGCACACGGTCGCCATTGAGGGCGTGCATCGAGTTTCGCTCGGCAACGAATATGGCTTCGCCTTCCTGGTCGAGGATAACGCTGTTCTTGCCATTGCTGCGGCGTACAAATGTGCCAGTGGCAACGTTGCTGCGCGATTTTGATTTAAACCGTCCTGGATTTACTTCGACAAGCAGTCCTTCGAGAGCAAGTTCTTCGAGAACTTCCACAACGAGGGCGCGTTGCTTGGGCGTTTCGGCTCCGATTGCGGCCGACACTTGTTTGTAATTGTAAGGTATGTTTTCTTCTCGGTTGAAGAAGTCAATCACTTGACTTTCTGTTTCTTTCTTTTTTCGAGATGCCTTTTTTCCTTCCTGGTCGTTTGCCATAATACAGGGATTTAAAGAGGGTTAATACCAGTATAATAGGACATGAAATTCCTGCTTACCAGTTATGATGTTACAAATTTAAGTTTTTTTTCTTTTAAAATGAAATATGCCCGTCCGTTAAAATGCGCAAAAGTGGAATTTGTGCGGGGGGGATTCAAACTTTCACCAAATTCGTTGGCGACTTTTGCAAAAAAAGAATGTATTCAGGAAATCATTTTTCTGCCCGATGGCAGCACTCGTCCCTTGTTGTATTTCTGTGATGTGAAGGTCGTTCCAGGCGAAATCGAGCAACGGCGCGAGGACTTGAAGAGTAACAAAACATTGACGGCACGTCTGGAAAACCGCGACTTGGGTAGTGCAGTGAATGAGCTTAGACAGGTTCTCGACAGCCAGATTACTTTGCCCTCGGGTTACAGCATCTCGTTTGGAGGGGCATACGCCGAGCAGCAACAGTCGTTCCGCGAATTGGCTATGATACTCGGCCTTGCCACGTTGCTGGTGTTGACGGTGCTCATGTTTCTGTTTCGCGAGTGGCGCATTTCGTTGGCAGTGCTGGCAGTTTCTTTGTTGGGTATTTGTGGTTGCTTGCTGGCACTTTGGGTTACAGGCATTCCGCTCAACGTTAGCAGCTACACGGGTATCATCATGATTGTTGGCATTTTGGCCGAAAATTCCATATTCACCGTATGGCAATATAAAATGAACCGCATGAGCGGCGGTAATGTAGATGAAGCGGTAGATTACGCCATAGCTTTGCGCATACGCCCGAAGCTGATGACCGCCATTGGCGCAGTCCTTGCCTTGATGCCGCTTGCCCTCGGCATGGGAATGGGAGCGCAGATGCAACAGCCGCTTGCAGTGGCTGTGATAGGCGGGTTTGTTGTGGGATTGCCATTGCTCTTGGTGGTGCTGCCCACGCTGATGCGGAGGATTTACCGAAACGATTAAAGTGGCAGCCTTGCCAGCGCATTTGTTACTGCCACAATGCACAGTTCTGTGTGAACGCAACCGGGTGCGATATTAGCAAAAAGACACGGCTCTTTCATTTAAATGCAGCACCTGGGAAGGTGTATCAAAATAGCGATGCCTGAAACAATCAGCATTGCAGGCAGGTAATTGTGTAGAGCTGTCATATCATGTCGGCTCGTTACTGCCACATTTACATCGTATTAAGGTTGTGTTCGAGCTGTCATCGAAGGTGCATCAAAATTGGAATACTGTAGATAAATGTAGAGACGCGATTTATCGCGTCTGCTTCGGCTGAATATACAATTATCTAATATACAGCATAATGAATTGTTGCAATGGCAGACGCGATAAATCGCGTCTCTACAAAAACACAAAAAAATTTGAATTTTGATACACCCTCTACAACAAAGTAAATGAATTTGCTATTTTGATACAGCCCCTACATAACCTGCAGATTGCGGGTACGTGTGTACATGATGATGATGGAGGTGGAGCTTCAAAATTTCTACAAAATTGTGCCTTATTTTTGTGCGGATAGGATAATTTTGCACCGTTTTAGACATGGAGGTATAGCTATGTGGAAATACTATGCGTTGCTGTCGGCTTTTTTTGCCGCATTGACGGCCATTTTTGCGAAAGTGGGCGTGAAGGATATTAATTCGGACTTGGCGACCGCTATTCGAACCACTGTCATTCTGCTATTGACGTGGGGGATAGTGCTGTTTGGCTCGCATGTGGGTGAAATAAAGGAAATCCCGCGCCACGCATGGCTATTCTTGGTATTGAGCGGGTTGGCGACTGGCTTGTCGTGGCTGTTTTATTTCAAAGCATTGCAATTGGGCGATGTGTCGCGTGTGGCACCGATTGACAAATTGAGCGTGGTGATAACCATAGTCCTTTCGTTCTTGTTCTTGAAAGAAACCGTCAGCCTGCGGGTCGTGGCCGGTGCATTGTTAATTACAGGCGGAAGCATCTTAATGTTGGTCAAATAAAATTATTGATAGTAGAAGATGAGCGTGAGTTGTCGGACAGCATGGTGGCATACCTTAGTTCCGAAAATTATGTGTGCGAACAGGCATTCACTTATAGCGAAGCACGGACTAAAGTCGCGCTTTATGATTACGACTGTGTGCTGTTAGACTTAATGTTGCCTGGTGGTAACGGGTTGGATATTTTGCGCGACATACGTCGGCGACAAAACCCGACAGGTGTCATTATCATATCGGCCAAGGGGGCGCTCGACGACAAGGTGGCCGGCTTGGAAATCGGGGCGGACGATTATTTGGCAAAGCCGTTCCACTTGGCCGAGCTCTCGATGCGCATTTATGCCATAATCAGGCGCAGGGAGTTTTCGGCCAGCAATATATTGCGCAGCAATGGCATTGAGATTAACCTGCCAGCCAAGTCGGTCAGTGTAAATGGCAGCCAAGTAATACTCACGCGGACCGAATATGAGCTTTTGCTCTTTTTCATAGGCAACCGCAACAGGGTCATTTCAAAGGCATCGATGGCAGAACACCTAAGTGGCGACATGGCCGACATGCTTGACAACTATGATTTTGTATATACGCATATCAAAAACTTGAAGGCCAAGCTCGCCGAGGCTGGGGTGCGCGACTGCATCAGTAATGTATATGGCACGGGGTATAAGTGGATGGATAGCAATTGACAATTAATCATTGATGAATTATGGGGAGGCAAAGTCTTTCGCGGAAGATGTTGACGCAGTTTGTGGTTTGCATAGCTGTGCTGTTGTTGCTTGCCACGCCTGTTTTTTATTTCCTTACCGAGCATTACTATGCCGAGGACATGATAGATATTATCGAGGCGGTGGAGCGTGGGCAATCAATTCCGACACTCGACTTGGAGCAAGACATCATGCAGGGAGTCATGATACAGTTTGGTGTGATAATCATTGTGTTGGCCGTGCTATTGTGCTCACTGTGCGCTTCATTTCCCATAGGCTGTGGAAGCCTTTCGATGAAATGCTTTTACAGATAGAAAAGTTCCGGTTGGAAGATGGCGCAATACCTCATCTGCCCGAAAGCGATGTCTATGAGTTTGCGCGATTGGGCAATACGTTGACCACATTGATGCAAAACAGCCTTGCCAGCTACCGCACCCAGAAAGAATTTACCGAGAATGCCTCGCATGAGTTGCAGACTCCGCTTGCCGTGTTTCAAAGCAAGCTCGACTTGCTGCTGCAGCAACCCTCCTTGACCGAACGTCAAGCCGAACTGATACAAGCCCTCTATGAAACAGCCAACCGCCTTGCCCGATTAAACCGCAACTTGTTGCTTCTTGCCAAGATAGATAACAGGCAATATGGGCAGATGGAAGAAATCGTGGTGGTGGAATTTTTGAGAGAGCTTGTTCCATTCCTGCAAGGCATTACACGTGGCATTAATATATGCGAAGTGTTCAATGACAGCACATTGACAGTGCGTGCCAATCGCACATTGCTTGAAAGTTTGGTGAACAACCTCGTTGTCAATGCAGTCCGTCACAACCGCCCCGGTGGTGAAATTACAATTGCTGTGGATAACGGTCAACTTGCCATATCGAACACGTCGGACGAACCTGCTTTAAACAAAGAGTTAATCTTCAACCGCTTCTATCGTCCACACGGACAGTCGAAAGGCAACGGACTGGGGCTTGCGATAGTGAAAGCAGTGTGTGAATATCACGGGTGGAAAGTGAATTACCAGCATCACGACGGCAAGCACCAGTTCACAGTGAGTTTCGGTGGAATGTCATTGCCTGTTTGATGCCTTTATGTCCCACAGCGAAACGTGTTCGTTGCGGTATCGTGCTTCGGGATTTTTCTCGCCGTTGCGCACGAGCAAGTTGCGTTCGCCAGTTGAGAATTGTATGGCTTTCTGCGGGCAATTTTGAATGCAGGCGAAGCAAAACTCGCACTCACCATCGGTTTTCACACCTTGCGAGGTCATTTCATAGTTGCCTCTCGGGCAAACGTCCACACAAGCGGCACAACCGATGCAGCGGTCGGTTACAACGAAGTAATCCTGGCTTAGCAATAAGAAGCCTTTGTCGGGGTCGAGGCCCGAGCGTTGCAGGAATTCTTGATGCTGCATGCGTTCTTCTTCGGTGACAGGTTCGTGCCAGTGCCTTTGTTGGGCAATGTCGGCCGAGATGCGTTGCAGATTTGCAGGGATGCCCTTGTCGATTTTTATTTGTTCGTTCATGTCGAAGTTTGGCAGCCAGTTGTCCACCATAATCATGGTGGTGATATAATCAAATCGGTTGCCGGCATCTTGCGAAATCCTGTCCCATATTTCCACGGCATCGCATTTGCGGTTGCCAAAAGTCAAAACGGCGAATTTGTAGGGAGCCACCAGCCGGGCATGTTTTATGAAATTCCTTACCATCGATGGAGGCATGTGTCCGTAAATAGGATATACGATGCCAATTTCGTCGGCTTCAAATTCATATCGGTCTTGCTTGACTAACTGGGGGATGCTGAGTATTTCTGTATTGTTGTCGGCGAGCTGGCGTGCGACATACAGGCAGTTTCCCGTGCCTGTGAAATACAATATAATGCGTTTTTTCGGTGAATTGCCACATGCCGCCAGTGACGAAATGCCTGTTGCAGTCACGGCTGTGCCAGCCATTAATAATCCCATCTGTTTCAGTGCTTCCCTTCGGGTAATACCATTTTTCATAAACATCAATTTTGCTATTGATGCAAAATTAATAAGTGCGCGGTCCATATTGCTTACACAGATTACAGATTAACATATCAATTTTACAGATGGCAAATGTGTGGCTTGAACGACAGTAAAATATGTATGTCAATCTGTTATTTGTGTAACAAAATCTTGGTACACACATATTAATTTTGCAACAAATAAATAACAGAAGAAAGATGAAGAAGTTTTATTTGTTAGCGTTTGCACTGGTGTCGGTATTTGCATTGGTGTCGTGCCAAGATGATTTTGACCCCGACTATCCGGCCGATGAAATACAGTATGATGGCAGCAGGCGGATATTAGTCGCTTATTTTTCGCAGACAGGCAATACCGAGCGTCTTGCCAATCAAATAGTGGAGGCGACGGGTGCCGATGTGTATCGCATCGAGGCTGCGGAACCGTATGCCAGCAATCCATACGATGACAGCGACCGCATTCAAAACGAGTCGTACAACGACCTCCGCCCCGAAGTGGCCAATCTGCCTGATAATGTCGAGGATTACGATGTGATTATGGTCGGTTCGCCCATTTGGTGGCATAATCCGGCCATGGTGGTATGCACTTTCTTGGAAAGTTACGACTTGAGCGGAAAGATTATAGTTCCGTTTTTCACATACGGCTCGACCGAATATTTGCAGCAATCTATCGATAAGATACACGAGGTGACTCCTGCGTCAACCCACTTGCGCACTTATTTGGGTGGAGATGTGGAAGAATGGCTTCGTGAAATACACATTTTACAATAATTAAGCTATAATGAAAGATAAAAAGACAATATCTCGCAGGGATTTCTTGAAAGTGGCGGGTGTCGCCAGTGCCGTTGCCGGACTGGCTGCTTGTGGCAGAACCGACAGTTTGCCGACGGACGGCAGCGATGCGCCACTTGGCGAGATGACGCGCCGCAACTTGACTGGTGACAACGTGTCGCTTCTCGGATATGGCTGTATGCGTTGGCCGATGAAACCTGCGGCAGACGGCAAAGGTGAAGTAGTGGACCAAGATGCCGTGAATGCGCTGGTGGACTACGCTTTGGTTCACAATGTGAATTATTTCGACACAGCACCGCCTTATTGCCAAGGGCTGTCGGAAGAGGCGACGGGCATCGCTCTCAGCCGCCATCCTCGTGACTCATATTATATTGCCACGAAAATGTCTAACCACAGGCTTTACGGAGCCGGGCTTCGAGGCAAGGATTTGCATGACGCTTCGGTGCAGATGTACCACAATTCGTTCAAGAACCTACGGACAGACTATTTCGACTACTATCTATTCCATATACTTGGAACAGGTGCCGGGATGGAGGAGATGCGTGGACGACTATATGATTGCGGCATAGCCGATTTTATCTTGAAAGAGAAAGAGTCCGGGCGAATACGCAAACTCGGATTCTCGTTTCATGGCGATGTCAAGGTCTTTGATTATATGCTGCAAGAATCGGGCATACCATGGGATTTCGTGCAAATACAGCTTAACTACCTTGATTGGCGACATGCGTCGGGAATGAATGTCAATGCCGAATATTTGTATGGCGAATTGGCAAAACGTAATATTCCTGCTGTCATTATGGAACCACTGTTGGGAGGGCGGTTGTCGAAGGTACACGACCATATTGTAGCCAAACTTAAACAGCGGGAGCCTGAGCGAAGTGTGGCGTCGTGGGCTTTCCGTTTTGCAGGGAGTTTCCCCAATGTGCTCACGGTGCTAAGCGGCATGACGTATATGGAGCATTTGCAAGACAATCTGCGCACGTATTCTCCTTTGCAACCTTTGACCGACGAAGAATTTGCATTCCTCCAAGAAACGGCAAGCCTGATGATGCAATATCCGACTGTTCCGTGCAACGATTGTAAATATTGTATGCCATGCCCGTATGGGTTGGATATTCCAGCCATTTTATTGCACTATAACAAATGTATAAATGAAGGGAATATGCCACATAATGTGGGTGATGATAACTACAAGCAAGCTCGCCGGGCTTTCCTTGTCGGTTATGACCGCAGTGTGCCGAAGTTGCGCCAAACCAATCATTGCATAGGTTGTGGGCAATGCAATCCACACTGTCCGCAAAGCATAGATATACCCAAAGAGATGCAACGCATCGACCATTTTGTGGAACGTTTGAAACAAAATAATTTGTAACCTTCTGTAATAGCTGTATATATGTAGAGGGTGTATCAAATTAGTTGCTATTTTGATACACCCTCCTCTACAATAAATAAATGCAATTACGGTACATTCTCCGTTTGTGGTAGTAATCGAACAGCTTTTTTGTGAAAAGACTCGCAAAGTAGCGCAATATAACTTCAGAATATCACCAAATTCGCCTTTTATTTTTGCCACGACTAAAAATGGAAGTTATGGCAAAGAGAACTTGGGTCGCTGTTGTATGTTGCTTGTTCGGTCGGTTGCTTTATGCTGCCGGAAGCTGTGACTACGACGAGGCGGCCACTGTCACCGACAGTATATCGGCAGGGCAGCTTGGCGAAGTCGTGGTACAAGGCCGACGTTCCACTTATGCGCAGCATCTTGATAAACGTGTGTTCAATGTCGGTACCGACTTGATGAGTGCATCGGGTTCGGTCAGCGACTTGATGCGCAACATTCCCTCGGTGCAGGTTGATGTGGATGGCAATGTCAGCCTGAGAGGAAACGAGAATGTGAGCATACTGATTGACGGGAAACCATCTACGTTGATGAATGCCCGCATACGTGCCGATGCGCTACGGCAGATTCCAGCCAGCGAAATTGAAAAAATCGAAGTGATAACCAACCCTTCGGCACAATACAAACCCGATGGGGTGAGTGGCATCATCAACCTTGTGATGAAAAAAGAGAAGCAGCAAGGGTTGAGCGGAAGCATTGCGGCCAATGTGGGTACAAGAAAACGAGCCAATGCCACAGCCACGGTAGCTTACAATACCCAACGAGTCAATCTCTCGGTCAGTTACGGCATACGCCGTGACTTATATGAACCTAATATAACCGACAACCGTGTGCGCAACGACAGCATCGTGGCATATACATCGCAATCGACCACAGGCATAGCCTATCCGCTCTCGCACATCATCAGGGTTGAAACCGACTGGAAAATCAACGGTCGCAACCGTTTGCAAGTGTATGGAAACTATGACCGCCGACATTTCATACGCACCGAAAACATATATGCAACCGACAGGAATTCCAATCAAGAATGTATATAGTATTGGTACTCCACAGTTAAGACAACGCTTGGAGCAGAAAATGAACACCAGGGTATTTTATATCGGAATAGCTTGGAATTTCGGCTCTATAAAACATAAACAAAAATGAAACCACATTGCATATTGGTTATATTGTGTGCACTGAGCATGGCATTGCCGCTTAAAGCACAAACAGACAGCACAAGTATCAAATCGTACAATGAGCCATTTATCGACCGCATGGCATCGTCACGGGCATTTGATATGACCTACATAGGTGTGCCGTTGGTCGTGGGCGGACTTATTGTTAAAAGCGAGGACGACCATTTTCGCAATTTGCGCGATGATTATATGCCGCGTTTCAACCGTCATGCCAACGATTACTTGCAATTTCTTCCTGCTGCTGTCATGCTTGGAATGAAAATAGGTGGTGTGGAAGGACGTAGCTCATGGGGGCGAATGCTGACGTCTGATGCCTTTTCGGCATTGATAATGGGCAGCGTCGTGTATTCATTGAAGCAAACGACCCATGTCATGAGGCCCGATGGCTCAAACGACCATTCGTTCCCATCGGGCCATACGGCTATGGCATTTATGGCTGCTACCATGCTGTCGAAAGAATATGGACACAAAAGTCCGTGGATAAGTGTAGGTGCCTATTCTGTAGCAACGGCCACTGGCCTTATGCGCATGGCCAACAACAAACATTGGCTCAGCGATGTACTGGTTGGTGCTGGCATAGGCATTCTTTCGACCGAACTCGGATATTATCTTGCCGACTTGATATTTAAGGAGAATGGCATCAATCATTATATGTCGGCGGAAGATTTTGCGACATTTTGCAATCCCTCATTTCTACAATTGTACATGGGATTGAATGTCATGCCAGGAATATATAAATTTGACAACGACGTGTTGCAATTCTCTGCTGGCAGCACAGTTGGCGTTGAAGGTGCTTATTTTTTTAACCCTTATTTTGGCGTTGGAGGCAAATCGGGTATTTCCAATGCGGCAGTAATATGGAATGGCGAAGCTCAGGAACAATCACTTGACCTTGTGTCGTTGTATGCAGGTGCTTATTTTTCCTATCCCATTGCATCTCGATTTATGGTAGAAAGTAAAATGATTGCTGGATATGTGCATTCGTCGTCGCTCGACTTGTCGGGCAAGCCTGTTGCAAATCGCAATATGGCAGGAATTTCAACAGGGGTTTCACTAACGTTCAGGCCGAAGCCACGGTTGGACATGAAATTGTTTGCCGACTACGAAATGCTGCCTTCATTGTTGCAGTCCGATTCTCGCAGTGTAGGACATATCCTTACGTTTGGAGGCAGTGTCGGTATAATGTTTTAGCGATGGAAAAGGGTAAATTTTCGGTAAAAGGGAGGATTGCGAGTTTTGGTCATGCAATGAATGGGCTTGCGCACTTTTTCTCGACCGAACATAATTCATGGCTTCATGCAATAGCGGCTATTGTAGTTGTAATTGCCGGGTTCATTTTTAGGATAACGGTCATGGAGTGGGTGGCAGTGGCGATAGCCATAGGGATGGTTTTTATGTCGGAAATTGTGAACACAGCAATAGAATACCTGTGCGATTTCATAAAGCCTGAATACGACCAATCAATCAAGGTGATAAAAGACTTGGCTGCCGGGGCAGTCCTGTTCAGTGCCGCTGCGGCGCTTGTCATCGGCATTTTGGTGTTTGTGCTTTAACCCAAATTTGGTGACCGAAAATCCATCTCAAGCCATTGAACAAAATATTCAAAACAGTTTCTTATTTTGTAGTTGAATCCATGAGTTTATTGTAGGAGCATCCTTTCATCTTTCCGCATTCGTCGCGAAGGTGCATGGCTCCGCCACGGCAAACATTCCAGACTTTGCATGTTGAACATTCATCTCGCTTCATCCACTCTCTGCCACGGAACCGCTGGAAACGGTTGTTCCATACCTCCATAAAGCTGTCGTGATAGATGTTGCCCTGGTCAAATTTGCTTCTGATGCTCAAACAGCCGGAAATGGCACCATCATATCTCACCGAAGCTATATTGATGCCTGCGCCGCAGAAGAAAGGATAATCCCTAACCTCCATTTCATAATTGCCCAGATAGCCTTCGCAAGAATATGACACACAGATGTCACTTTTGGACCGCTCCGCCTTGATAAAGTCCATCAAATCTCGGAATTGTTCAGACGACAGCAGCAGCTCCGCATCATTCGCCGCCCTGCCTATCGGAAACACTGTAAAGAGCCGCCAGTGCGTCACGCCTAAAGTCAACAGGAAATCTTTGAAATGAGGCAAGGTGGAAAAGTTACGCTTATTGACACAGGTAATCACATCCCATGTGATGTCAGAGTGTGCCAGTGCTTGGATAGCACCCACGGCTTTGCTGAAACTGTTCTTATTTCCGCGCATCCAATTATGTTCTTCCTCAAAACCGTCCAAACTGATGGCAATGGTTTTCAATCCAGCATCTGTCAGTTGTCTTAACTTCTCTACATCGAGCAGCATACCATTCGATACCATCCCCCAAACGAATCCTCTGCGGGTAATCTCTTTCCCACATTCTATGATGTCTTTTCTGACAAGCGGTTCACCACCCGTCGTGACAATCATAATCTTCGCAGGGCTTTTCTCCAACGCTATTTCATCAAGAACCCTCGCAAAGTTGGCAAACGGCATGTCCTCGGGCATGTCATCTTTCCGACAATCGCTGCCGCAATGCCGACAGTTCAAGTTACAGCGCAGGGTACATTCCCAAAACACCTGCTGCAACAGGTGGCGTTGAGTCCTGGATTCAACGAATTCTTCTATCGTCATTCTCATTTGGTGCATTTGCTTCTGTCCATCAATCCTTATGGAAGAGTCGCGTGAAGATAGTTTTTAACAGATTTTTCCACTTCTTGCCTGTTGATTCAGTTTCCATGGCAGGCGGCGGTGGTGGGCCATATACGCATCCTATAGGCTCATCAATCAGCTCTCTTTCTTCATCCTCCCTAACAGGTGGTGGACCGTACACGCATTCCATAGGCTCATTAATAAAGTCAGATGGGTCGTGAAATTTGTGCGTGTGTTTGTTTTCAGAATCGTCTTTCATATCGCATTTTATTAAGTAGTTATATTTTGCAAAAGACTTAAAAAGAGGCTGTGCCGTAAAAACTTAGAAACTATTTTGATTTTACATAAATGATTTTATGTGAAGTTCCTTGTCCATTTTTTGAGCGTGCATTCGACCGTTTTTGATTGTTTCTTTCGACGTTCGGTTCACTAAATTTACTCAAAAAAAACAATCAAAACCGACTCGAAAAATACATCTTAAACCATTGAACAAAAAAGCAAAACAGTTTCTTAATTACGGCACAGCCTGATGCTCCGGATTGGGGCAATGTCAAAGTAAGTCCTTGATGTTGGCTTCTATTTCTGATGCCGGACGAGCACCGACCAGACGGCTTACGACTTTCCCGTCTTTGAAGAAGAGCAACGTAGGCAGGCCGCTGATTTGGTAGCTTGCTGCAATGTCGTTGTCGTCGTCCAAGTTGTATTTGCCGATTGTCACTTGGCCTTCATACTTTGCGGCGAGTTCATCGATTACTGGTGCCAGTTTTTTGCACGGGCCGCACCAAGTGGCCCAGAAATCAATGACGACAGGCTTTCCCGATTGGATTTCTTGCTGGGTGTTGTCGTCGGTAAAAACAAATGCCATAGTTGTAATCAATAATTAAAATTGTTAGTTGTCAGTTTATTGAAAATACGATTTCTTCGTTGTTGAGCTTGTTTATTAAATTGCGTGTGATTGGAATCTTGTATTTCGAGAGGAGTTGCACGCTGTGGCGGCTTTCCTCGTTGGTGATTTCGAAAAACAGGTTGCTGCGGTTCTCGGTCGATTTGTTCAAGCATGAAAGTAACATTTCGACCAATGCCGCGTTGATGGCCTTTTCGGGCAACTTGATAGTGATGCTTTTCAGCATGTGGCCTTTCACGTTTTCGAGCAGGTCGATTGACGATATGTTGAAGTCAACGCGGTCGCTGTATTTGTTCTTTTGATAGGCTCCACGCACGATAATCGGAGTACCGACTACGCCATATTTGCCAAAGTTGATGAAATTGTTACCGAAAAGGAACATTTCGGCCGAACCAGAGTAATCCTCGATTTTCAAGATGCCATAGTTTGTGCCTCGTTTTGAAGGTTTCACGGTGTAATCAACCACTATGCCAGCCATGACGAGTTCCTGGTCGAGCTTGTCGGACTTTTCCTTCAAATCTTTAAGATGAGTATTGCAACCATACTCGATTTCGACAAAGAACGGGTCGAGCGGGTGTGCCGACAGGTACATGCCCACCAACTCGCGCTCTTTTTCTAACCGCACGATTTCGGGCCACTTCTCGGCAACAGGCAGCATAGGGCGCATGGCTTCGATGATGTCGTCGCCACCGAAAAGCGATGTCGCTTGCGATTGTTTGTCGGCTTGGAACTTCTGACCATACCGCATGAGCGTTTCCGAGAAAGTTTCGCCTTTGGCATTCTGGACGAAGAAAGTTTCGCGCGATATGTCGTCGAAGCAATCGAATGCTCCCGACAAGGCAAGAGCTTCGAGAGTCTTGCGGTTGCAGCTTGCGAGGTTGACGCGTTCTACGAAGTCGAATATCGACTTGTATGGGCCGTTGGCATTACGTTCGTCGATAATAGCGTTCACGGCATTTAGGCCCACACTCTTGATTCCAGCCAGCCCGAAACGTATATCACCCTTCTTGTTGGCACTGAACGACGTGAAACTTTCGTTGATGTCGGGGCCTTTGACCTCGATGTGCATCGATTTGCACTCGTCCATGAACTTCGTGAGCTTGTCGATGTCGCTGAAGTTGCGGCTTAGCACTGCCGCCATGTATTCCGATGGGTAGTTGGCCTTGAGGTAAGCAGTCTGGAATGCCACCCAGCTGTAACAAGTGGCATGGCTCTTGTTGAATGCATAAGAGGCAAATTTTTCCCAATCGTGCCATATTTTTTCGAGTACATCTTTGTCGTAGCCACGTTCGGCACCGCCGTTGATGAACTTAGGCTTCAGCGAAGTCAGCTTGTCGATTTGTTTTTTGCCCATCGCTTTGCGCAGCACATCAGACTCGCCGCGTGTGAAGCCGGCGAGCAACCTCGACAAGAGCATCACCTGCTCTTGGTAAACGGTGATTCCATAAGTGTCTTTCAAGTATTTTTCCATCACAGGGATGTCATACTCGATAGGCTTTTCGCCTTTTTTGCGCTTGATGAAGTCGGGGATATACTCCATTGGCCCTGGGCGGTACAGGGCATTCATGGCGATGAGGTCTTCAAATGTGCTTGGTTGCAGCTCGATAAGGTATTTTTGCATACCTGCCGATTCAAACTGAAACGTGCCAGTGGTGCGACCTTCGCAATAAAGTTGGTAGGTTTTTGGGTCGTTGATGTCGATGTGGTCGATGTCGAGGTCGAAGCCGTGCGTCACTTTGATATTGGCGATAGCCTCTTTTATAATCGACAATGTTTTCAGGCCCAAGAAGTCCATTTTAATTAGGCCGGTTGACTCGATAACGCTGCCTTCATACTGCGTGACAAGCATTTTGCTGCCATCCTTGTCGGGTGCAGTGCTTACAGGCACCCAGTCGGTGATGTCGTCGCGCCCGATGATTACGCCGCAGGCGTGTACGCCAGTGTTGCGCACGTTGCCTTCGAGAGCCTCGGCATATTTGATGGTTTCGACGATGGTGGCATTCGAACTGTTAAGCTCGGCTTGGAACTCGGGGAAACATTTTAGGCAGTTCTTGATGGTGACCTTGTATTTTTTCCCTTTGTCGTCCTCTGGCATGTCGTTGGGGCGGCTCGGAATGAATTTTGCAAGTCTGTCGCTCTCGGGCAGCGGCAAGTCTTCGACACGTGCCACGTCCTTGATAGCCATCTTTGCAGCCATTGTGCCGTATGTGATGATGTGTGCCACCTTTTCGGCACCATATTTCTCGGTGACGTATTTCAACACTTTGGCTCGCCCGTCGTCGTCAAAGTCAATGTCTATATCGGGCAATGATATTCGGTCGGGATTCAGGAAGCGTTCAAACAGCAGGTCATATTTGATTGGGTCGATTTGCGTTATACCGAGGCAATATGCGACAGCCGAGCCGGCGGCCGAGCCACGGCCGGGGCCTACCGACACGCCCATTTGGCGAGCGGCGGATATGAAGTCTTGCACAATAAGGAAATAGCCGGGGAACCCCATGTTCTTGATGGTGTCGAGTTCAAAGTCGATACGCTCGCGATGCTCGTTGTCGATATTGTCGCCCCACACCCGTTTGGCTCCTTCATATACAAGGTGTCGCAGATAGTCGTTGTTGTCGGTGAAGCCGTCGGGTAGCGGGAAATTGGGAAGAATAGGGTCGTGGTCGATTGAGTAGAACTCGGTCTTGTCGAGCAATTCAAGTGTGTTGCTCAATGCTTCGGGAAAATCAGGGAAGATTTCATTCATTTCTTCCTGGGTTTTCATCCATTCTTGTTTGGAATAAAGCATTCGCTTGGGGTCGTTGAGCGTTTTGCCCGTTGACACGCATATAAGTCGGTCGTGAGCTTCGGCATCGGCCTCGTTGACGAAATGCACGTCGTTGGTACATACAAGTTTGATTCCGAGTTCTTCGGAAAACTGTTTCAGCACAGCGTTCACCTCTTGCTGCAAAGTGAACGTTTCGTGGTTGGCTCGCGGCACAGTTGCCTTGTGCCGTTGTAGCTCAAGGTAATAGTCGTCGCCAAATATGCTTTTGAACCATTTTGCAGCTTCGCGGGCTTCGTCGATTTGCCCGTTCAGTATGAGTTTTGGTATTTCGCCTCCGAGGCACGCCGAACACACCATGAGTCCCTCGTGGTATCGTTCGAGGTTTTCCTTGTCGGTTCGTGGGTGCGAATAGAAACCGTCGGTCCATGCCTTGGAAACAAGCTTCACCAGATTATGGTATCCTGTGAGGTTTTTTGCCAGAACTATCAAGTGCCGTCCGGTGTCGTGTTTCGACGTATGGTCGTAAAGCGATTTTTCGGCAACATACATTTCACAGCCGAAGATAGGCTTGAACAGCCGTTCTTGCGCTTCGGCGATTTTGGCTTTCAACTCGTTGATATTTTCCTCGTTTGGGCTATCGCTGTTCTCGGCTTCGGCAAGCTCTTTCTTCAGGTTCTTGATTTCCTTGTTGGTATCGGCATTCTTTTTTGTGCAGTAGTTGAAAAATTCCTTTATGCCGAACATGTTGCCATGGTCGGTTAAGGCGATGCCTTTCATTCCGTTGGCTATGGCTTTATCGACGAGAGCAGGAATAGAGGCCTGCCCGTCGAGAACCGAGTATTGCGAGTGTACGTGAAGATGTATAAACGGTTGCATATTGTTGACACTGAAAAATTGTGCCGTAAAATTAGCAAATACCCATTACTTGCAAAACTCTTTAGAGCTAAACTTATTAACAATGAATTAATGTGTTGGTAATTAGAAGGTTGTGTGCGCGTTGTTTTTTGTGTGGGGGCTACGGTCGCCTGTTGTTGTATTGACGACTTTGCAGATAGTCATTGAGTATGATGGTGGCGGCGATGGTATCGACTACGGCTTTATCGCGACGGTCCATTTTTTTCATTCCGCCATCGAGCATAGAGCGGTGGGCGAGTGTCGATGTGAACCGTTCGTCGAACATTTCCACAGGGATACTGGGTAACTCCCGGTGCAGTCGGTTGAGGAATGGCTTCAGATATTGCACACTCTCGCTGGGCTGCCCGTTGAGCTGCCGCGGCATACCTACAACGATTAATTCCACCGGTTCTTTTGCTATATATTCTTTCAAGAAGTCGATTACTTTTGCCGTAGGTACGGTTGCAATGCCATTGGCCACGATTTTTAAAATGTCGGTGGCGGCAATGCCTGTGCGTTTGCGTCCGAAATCTATTGATATTATGCGTCCCATGATGCAAAGGTAAGCAATCTCGCTGGAATTGATTGCAAGTGAGTACAAGTAAAAAGATTAAATTAGACTGGCACGCTATTTTGTAAGTGATTGCGCTTGCAATGTGTGTTGTGTGGGTGACTTGTTTATTGGAGTGTTAAAATTAACTTTTTGTCGATTATTGAATTTCAACATGGGTCTTGATTAAATTCGGCCATTTTGTGATAAAAGCTAAAAATATCGACTAACTGGCGCTAAATTAATGCGAAGCAGTGAAAGTTGTTAACAAATCGTATAAGGAGTTATCTTTGTAGGTGGTGCTAAGGTGTTAAATCAACTTTTGATTGCATGAAATGTCAGCGTTTAATCTATTGTGTTTTGTGGAGATATGCGGTAATTGTAATTTTGTGTCGAAATATATGAATTGGCTAATATATACTATTTAAACTATGCAGACAATAAAAACATGTGCAATTGGAATGGCTTTGACTTACGCTTTTTGTTGCGGGCCGGTTATGGCGCAACAAGTGTCGGCGGATACCGCCAGCGTGCAGCAATTGCCACAGTCTTGGTCGTTTAATGAGTGTGTGGAGTATGCAAAAGCCAATAACATCGACTTGCGTCAATCGATGTTGACAAGGGAGTCGAGTGGTTATGACTTGGAAGCAGCACAAGGTCAGTGGCTACCAACGTTTAATTTTTCCACATCGCACAGTTTGAGCAATTACCCAAGTCCTGCTGGTGGAAATTTTTCATACGATGAGAACAACGGTACATTGACTTCCATCAGCAAGAATACCTACAATGGCAGTTACAGCATTACGGGTGGCTGGACTATATATAACGGGAACCAACGCCGTAACAATATCAAACGCAACGAGTTGCAGAATGATATAAACGACATGGCGATAGAGCAATTGAACAACTCGCTCGAAACGCAGATTCTCAATTATTACTTGCAAATTCTTTATGCGCGCGAGGCTATCGACATCGCCCGCCAGTCGCTCGAAGTGAGCGAGGCGCAGATGAAGCGCGGCGAGGAATTGATGAATGCGGGGTCGATGTCGAGGGTGGATTATGTGCAGCTTGAGTCGCAGTACCAGACCGATAAATACAATGTGGTGACGGCCGAAAGCAACTATGAAACATATAAAACGCAGCTGAAACAGCTGCTCGAACTGGGCATAGACTATGATATGCAAATCGACAGCATAGCTTTTGGCGATGAGATGATTTTGCAGCCGCTTCCCGACAAGGTGGAAGTGTACAACACTGCCATCGCTTGGTTGCCCGAAGTGCAACAGAGCGCATTGCAGCAAGACATGAGCGAACTTGACATAAAAATAGCCAAGTCGGGATATTTGCCTACAATCTCGCTCAACGGGTCGGTGGGTACCGGAACCAATTCATCGAGCGATTTCTCGTTTGGCAGCCAAATGAAGCATAATTTCAATGAACAGATAGGTGTCACCCTTTCAATCCCGATTTTTGATGCCAAGCAGACGAAGACTGAAGTGGCAAAGGCTCGCATCGACAAGATGAATACCATCCTTGATTATCGCAGCTTGCTTAACGACGTGGCGCAAACCATAGAGAGTGCCTACCTCGACGCCCGCAATTCGCAGGCGCAGTATGCCAGCAGCAAGGAAGCTGTGCGGAGTGCCGAGCTTACCGACGAGTTGACTAATGAACAATTCAAACTCGGAATGGTCAACACGCTCGACTTGCTGTCGTCGCACAACGCATTGCTCACGGCAAGGGTACAACTGTTGCAGGCCAAATACATGGCTTTGCTTAACTTGAAGATGCTCGACTATTATCAGCACAAAGGCATAACACTGCCATGATGCAATTCACATATATTTAAAAGAAAAAACGAAAAAACAATATATGAAAATGAAACGCAGTATTTCATTGTACAGGCCTAAAATAATGGCGGCAGCAGGAGTGTCGCTTATTATGGCGGTAGCCTCCTGCTCGAAAAAGGAGAATGTGAGTTTGCAAACCGCCACTGTGTCGAAGGGCGAAATCACAGAATCGGTGACGGCAACCGGCACGCTTGAATGTGTAACGCAGGTTGACGTCGGTACGCAGGTAACAGGCATCGTGTCGAAATTATATGCCGACTTTAATTCGATAGTCACCCAAGGGCAGTTGATTGCCGAAATCGACAAGACGACGCTCGAAGCCGACTTGAAGTCGGCCGACGCGCAACTTGAAAGTGCACGCTTGGACTATGAGTATAACAAGAAGAACTATGAGCGCGATGAAGCCTTGCACCAAAAGCAGCTTATCAGCGACTATGAATATGAAACGAGCCTGCACACCTACTTGGTGTCGAAAGCCGATTACGAGCGCATGCAGGCCAACCGCATTTCGGCTGCGCGCAACTTGAGTTATGCCGAGATTACTTCGCCAATGGACGGGATAGTGATTTCGCGCGAGGTGGAAATAGGGCAGACGGTGGTTTCCAATATGGAAGTAGCCAACTTGTACACCATAGGCGACCTCGATAAAATGCAAGTTGTGGCCGATGTCGATGAGGCCGATATAGGTTCGGTAAAAGAGGGGCAGAATGCACAGTTCACAGTAGATGCGTACCCCGACGACGTTTTTTATGGGAAAGTAACGCAAGTTCGCATAAGCCCTACTACCGACTCTAACGTCACCACATACGAGGTGCTTATAAGCACGTCTAACCCCGACCACAAGCTAATTCCGGGTCTGACTGCCAATGTGACTATCAAGGTAACAGAAGTGAAAGACGTTATGACGTTGCCAATCAAAGTGCTGCGTTTCAGCCCAATGGAATTTGCCAATGCCGAGGGATTGCCTGTGGCAGAGGATATGCCCACGCCTCCGAATGGCGCAGAACCCGACGGGGAAATTCCCGACCCGACCATTGTGACCGACGATGCGCATCGCTTAGTGTGGGTGCTGACCGACGATAACCGGCTTGTTCCTACCGAAATAGAAATGGGCGTGGAAAATGGCATAAACGTGGAAGTAAAAAGCGGCTTGAACGTGGGCGACAAAGTGGCGTTGCAATATACCACCGAGGTCCTTGAAGAGGAAACGTCGGGTGGTGAGAGCAATCCGTTCATGCCTACACCTCCGGGTCGTGATAAGAAAGGCAAGGATAAAGAAAAAGGAGAATAAGCTATCATCACAAATTAAAGTTTTTAGGACTCTGTCTTTCTTTTAAGTAATCTATGGAAAGGAAAGAAATAATAAGATTGGAAGGTATAAGACGCAACTTCAAGGTTGGCAACGAGGAGGTACATGCGTTGCGCGGCGTGTCGTTTACCATTTACGATGGCGAGTTTGTGACCATCATGGGTACATCGGGGTCGGGCAAGTCCACATTGCTCAACTTGCTGGGTTGCCTTGATACTCCTACAAAGGGGGAGTATTACCTCGATGGAATATCGGTACGCACCATGGGCAAGAACGACAGGGCAAAACTGCGCAACCGCAAGATAGGCTTTGTGTTCCAAAACTACAACTTGCTGCCGAAGACAACTGCACTTGAAAACGTCGAACTGCCGCTGCTGTACAACAGCAATGTATCGGCCCGCGAGCGGGCACGGCGTGCCACTGTGGCACTTGAGCAAGTGGGGCTCCACGACCGCATGTACCACAAGTCAAACCAGATGTCGGGCGGCCAGCAACAGCGTGTGGCTATTGCGCGGGCATTGGTCAACGACCCTGTATTGATACTTGCCGACGAGGCGACAGGAAACCTCGACACCCGCACGTCGTATAGCATACTTGTCCTTTTCCAGAAGTTGCACCAGTTGGGCAGGACTATCATATTTGTGACTCATAATCCCGAGTTGTCGCAATTCAGCAGCCGCAACATAGTGTTGCGCGATGGTAAAATTGTCAGTGACGAGGTGAATACCAATATTCGTTCGGCGCAAGAAGTGTATGACTCATTGCCGCGCGAGGAGGATTGATTCAGTGTTGATTCATAAGTCTGTGTCAAAAATGAGTAAATTTTAAGAATAATGAATTTAGCAAATCTGTTTAAAATAGCACTCAAGGCATTAAGCAACAATAAGATGCGATGCTTCCTCACAATGCTTGGTATTATCATTGGCGTGGCGTCGGTCATCACAATGCTTGCCATAGGCCAAGGGTCGAAGGAGAGCATCCGCGCCCAGATTTCGGAGATGGGGTCAAACATGATAATGATAATGCCCGGTGGTGACATGCGAGGCGGTGTGCGCCAGAGTGCCGAAGACATGCAGACGCTGAAGATGGCCGATTACGAGAGCATACGCAGCCAGTGTGACCATGTGGTGGGCGTGTCGCCCAATGTGAGTAGCTCGGGGCAGTATGTCAACGGCAACAACAACTACCCGTCGTCAATCAATGGCGTGACGAGCGACTACCTTGACATCAGGCGGCTCACGGTGGCAGAGGGGAATGTCTTTACCGACCGTGACGTGCAGACCGCTGCGAAGGTGTGCATAATAGGGCAGACGATTGTCGATGAGCTGTTTCCCAATGGCGACAGCCCCATAGGCAAGGTGATACGCTTCGACAAGTTGCCGCTCACGGTAATCGGAGTCCTTGAGGCCAAGGGTTACAACAGCATGGGGCAGGACCAGGACGACATAGTGCTTGCACCCTATACGACAGTGATGAAGCGCGTGCTTGCCATCGATTACATACAAGGCATAATATGCTCGGCCACTTCGGAGAGCTACACCGATACCGCTATCGACGAGATAACCAACGTGCTGCGCACCAATCACAAGCTCAAAGCTGCCGACGATGACGACTTCACAATCCATTCGCAGCAGGAACTTAGCAACATGCTCAGCTCGACGAGCGACATGATGACCACCCTGCTGGCGTGCATAGCCGGCATATCGTTGCTCGTTGGTGGCATAGGCATCATGAATATAATGTATGTGTCGGTGACCGAGCGCACACGTGAGATAGGGTTGCGCATGAGCATCGGGGCACGTGGCATCGACATCTTGTCGCAATTCCTCATCGAGTCGGTAATAATCAGCATCACCGGTGGCGTGATAGGCATCCTCATAGGCTGTACAGCGGCTTTCGTGGTGAAAGGCATATTGAACTGGCCTATTGCCATACAAGCCTATTCGGTAGTGCTGTCGTTCCTTGTATGTACGTTCACGGGAGTGTTCTTTGGCTGGTATCCGGCCAAGAAAGCGTCTAACCTTGACCCAATAGAAGCCTTGCGATATGAATAAAGAATTGACCGAAGCCGATGTCCGCGAGCCTTACCGCCGCCGCATGGTGGTGATGAAGTTTGTCACGCACTTCATAGTGCTGGTGATAATCTTCATTTTGCCCGAGGTGCTGCTCTCGTGGGGGCGCAGCATGCCCAAGTTTGTGTATGTGCACACGTTGGGCTACATTTTGGTGTTCTATCTTAATTATTATTTGTTAATAGATAGATTTTTATTTAAACGTAATCGCAAATGGCTGTATTTTGTATCAAATTTATCTTTTGTATTTTGCTATTTATTTATTATCTTTGGGGTGCATTGTATGTATCCCCCGGTTTCGCCTCCTGGCACCGACGCACATTTGATGTTGCCCGAAGATTGGTACAAGAGGGGTATCATGAACCTGTTTTCGCGAGATTTTGTGATGATGGTGTTGTCGATAGGTACCAGTGTCGCACTGAAATTGAGCGAGAAATGGATGGGATGGCAGCAGCGCGAGCAACAGATGGCCGCGGAGCAGAAAGAGATGGAATTGAAGAACTTGAAGAACCAGCTAAACCCGCACTTCTTGTTCAACACGCTTAACAACATATATGCACTGATAGGCATAAGCCCAGAGCGTGCGCAATATGCGGTGCATGAACTCAGCCAGTTGTTGCGCTATGTGTTGTATGACAACGACAAGAACGTTCCGCTCGACAAGGAGATGCTGTTTGTGAAAAATTACATTGAGCTGATGCGCCTGAGGCTAAACAGCAACATGGTCACACTCAATGTTGACATACAGGAAACGCGTGGAGTGGGATTGATGATAGCCCCGTTGCTGTTTGTGTCGTTGGTCGAGAATGCATTCAAGCACGGAGTGTCGGCAAGCAGCAAGTCGCTGATAGATATCAGTATAACTGTGAACAATGGTATTGTTGTCTGCAAGGTCGTTAATAGTTATTTTCCCAAAGACGAGGGTGACCGCAGCGGCAAGGGTATAGGCCTAGTCAACCTGAGGCGGCAATTGTCGATACTGTATAACGGCAGGCACACATTGACACAAAAGGTGGAAGACGGCCTTTACAAAACTTGTCTTGAGATAAATTTACAAGAAAACGCCTAATAAAAAATTTAACGATGAGGAGAATTAGATGTTGCGTTATCGATGACGAGCCGTTGGCCTTGGAATTGATAAAAAGCTATGTGGAACGCACACCATTCTTGGAGCTTGTGAATGCATTCCCTTCGGCATCTGCTGCCATTAAGACCATAATAGAAGAGGATATCGACCTTGTGTTCCTTGATATTCAAATGTCGGAACTCAATGGTACAGAATTTGCTAAGGTAGTCCCGCCACATTGCAAGGTGATATTTGTGACTGCGTTTGACAAATATGCCGTTGAAGCATTCCGTGTCGGCGCACTCGATTATTTGCTCAAGCCGGTGAATTATTCAGAGTTTATCGAATCGGCCAACCGCGCCATGCGATGGTTTGTCATCGAAGAAAGGGCAAATAGCAACCAAGGCAGCGGACTTGAAAGCATCATAGTGAAGAGCGAGTATAAACTCATACAAATCCCTGTCGATGACATATTGTATATCGAGGGGCTTAAGGATTACGTGAAGATTTACCTTGAGAGCACTGGCACGAGCGTGATGTCGCTCATGAGCCTGAAAACGTTTGAAACCGGGCTGCCGCTGTCGCGATTCATGAGAATACATCGTTCGTATATCGTGCAGGTGTCAAAGATAAGGCTCATCGAGCGCAACCGCATCGTATTCGGGAAAGAATATATACCCATATCCGACACTTACAAAAGTGCGTTCAATGAGTATATAACGAAACATATATTATCTCCAATCAAAATAGAGGAATAAACGGAGTAAATATGCCAATGCAAAATGTCAAAAACAAGATTATTCATCGTGGACTGATGAGGGATAATCTCAAAGAAGCACTCTAATTGAAGTTGATTCATTGGTGGGTGGCTGTCGTGATGACAGTCGCCCATTTTTTTCGGCATTTCGAGCGGTATCGTTGGCAAATATGTATATTTTTGCATGGTATAAAATATGTAGCGGTTATAAAATTTATGGAGAACGAAGACGAAAAATTCATGCGCATGGCCCTTGGCGAAGCTCGTATTGCAGCCTCGCAAGACGAGGTGCCGATAGGGGCTGTGGTCGTGTGCGGCGGTCAGGTCATAGCACGCGCGCACAATATGACCGAGGCTCTAATCGACCCAACGGCTCATGCCGAGATGCAAGCCATCACGTCGGCAACAAGTAACCTTGGCGGCAAGTATCTAACTGATTGCACTATTTATGTCACCGTGGAACCGTGCTTGATGTGTGCCGGTGCCATAGCTTGGAGCCAAATGGGCAGGGTGGTGTATGGCGCAGCCGACGACAAGCGTGGCTACCATGTGTATTGTGATGCGCCTTTCCACAAGCGCACGCAAGTGGCGACAGGTGTGCTTGCCGATGAATGCGCGGCCTTGATAACCGATTTTTTCCGCCGCAAGCGGTAACAGATGCCGTCATGAGGCTTCTGGTGCAGTGGCGGTAATTCTTTATTGTTGACATGTGTTGTAATTACAGGGAAATTTTGTATTTTTGCGCATGACAAGGGGGTGCCTGCGTGGCTGAGATTATACCCTATGAACCTGAACCAGGTAATTCTGGCGTAGGAATTGTTTATTTCCGTTTATATAATTCCAATCACGTTTTGTTTCCCCGTGTCCATTTTTTAAATTTGTTTTGGAATGGAAAGATACCATACTGTGCTTTCAATAGCGGGGTCGGATTGCAGCGGCGGTGCTGGCATACAGGCCGATATGAAAACATGTTCGGCATTGGGAACGTATGCCATGAGTGTCATTGCTGCAATCACGGCACAGAACACGCAGGGCGTAAGAGGCATAATGGATGCATCGCCACAAATAGTGGAGCAGCAAATTGATGCGGTGTTTGAGGATATAGTGCCAGATGCCGTGAAAATAGGAATGCTGTCGAATAGTGCGATTGTCGAAGTCGTGGCTCGGCGACTTGCACATTATGCGCCACGCTGCGTAATTCTCGATCCTGTGATGGTTTCTACCTCTGGTTGCAAATTAATCGCTGACGAGGCTATTGGAATGCTTATGTCGAAGCTTGTGCCGATAGTGACACTCGTGACGCCAAATAGATATGAAGCCCAGCTTATGGCCGGGATGCATATCGAAACCATCGAGGATATTCGCCATGCAGCCATGAACATATTGGATATGGGTGCGAAGGCTGTATTGATAAAAGGTGGCCATTTCGATGATGAAAACATGACCGACTATCTGTTTACGTCGGCTGGAGATTGCGAGGAATACAAGTCACACTTCATTGCTACTGCGAATACCCACGGCACAGGTTGCACTTATTCGTCGGCAATAGCATCGTTCATCGCGCTGGGATATGACCTTAAAACCTCGATAGCACGAGCCAAGGAGTATCTCACTGAAGCTTTGACAGCTGGCGCAAATGTCGCCATCGGCCGCGGCCACGGCCCGGTAAATCATTTTTATGCACCATTATCATTAAAAACATATAAGTCATGACAGTTTATGTAAACAACAAGGAATACTGTTTTGCCGATGGAGTTACCATAGCCGATGCCATAGTGCAAATAGACGGCATTCCGACTTCGGGCATTGCGATTGCTCTGAACAATGAAGTGGTTCCAAATACATTGTGGAACGAAACTCATTTGTCCGATGGCGACAAGTTGACCATTATCAAGGCTTTTTATGGCGGCTAATGCGACGATGAAACTAATTGCCATCACCCCCGAATTGCCGCATGACCGCGAAGTGGAGTTTATCACACTAATCCTTGAATCGGGATTTGACTATGTGCATGTGCGCAAGCCCGATTTTGATTTGCAGCAAATGCGCCATTTCATCGAGAAAATTCCGCAGCTGTATCATGACAGGTTGAAGTTGCACAGCCATTTTGAGCTTGCGGCAGAGTACCGCGTGGCTGGGTTGCATCTAAACCGTCGTGCCTGCACAGTGCCGTCGTGCCTGCCCGATGGGTTGCGACTGAGCCGCTCGTGTCACACAGCAAATGAGTTGGTGGAACTTAGCCGATATGAATATGTGTTTTTAAGCCCCATTTTCGACAGTATCTCGAAACGTGGATATGCGAGCCGCTTTTCGCAAGGCGATTTAATCGAGATATTCAAGCACTTGGATACTGCAAGTCGGATAGTGGCCCTTGGCGGTATCATGCCTGGACATCTGGTTCAACTGTCACATTTGGGCTTCGTCGGCGCAGCATTTTTGGGTTACTTGTTCAATAGCAAGGGGGCAGACGAATTAAAACAAAAGTTGACAATCATTCATAATACGATAAAATGTTACAATTTATAACCAATTCGGCTATCCCGACGGTAGCCATTGACCAAGCCGTGTCGGCAATGGAAGGCGGCTGCAAATGGGTACAGCTGCGCATGAAGAATGTTGGCCGCGACGTGGTTGTCGCTACAGCAAGGGAACTGAAGCCATTGTGTGCCCAGCGCGAATGTATCCTGATTATCGATGATTATGTCGATATTGCGAAGGAACTGCAATTAGATGGTGTACACTTGGGCAAAAACGATATGTCGCCGTCGCAGGCTCGTGTGATACTTGGCATGGGCGCAATAATCGGGGCAACGGCCAATACATTTGATGACATTTGCCACCTTGCGGTGCAAGATATTGATTATATCGGTCTTGGCCCATATCGCTTTACCAAGACAAAGGCAAATCTCAGCCCTATTATAGGACTTGACGGCTATGCGGCGATTATAGCAGAATGCCGGAAGAACAAGATTTTCATACCGACGGTCGCTATTGGAGGTATCGAGTATGACGACATTGCAAGTTTAATGGAAACAGGAGTCAACGGTGTGGCTGTTTCGGGAGCAATCATTGGGGCATCAAATCCTGCTGCCGAAACTCGTCGCATGATTGACTTATTGCAGAAAATAGTCGATAAACGCTTGAACAAACAACAATAATAAGGATATATGGATAAATTGAAAATTGGAGATAGGGAATTTTCGTCGCGCCTTTTCGTGGGAACAGGCAAATTCTCTTCAAACGAATTGATGGAGCAATCCATCATAGCTTCGGGGTCGGAAATGATTACCGTGGCAATGAAACGCATCAACATGGACAATGACGCCGATGACGAGATGCTTAAGCATATCAACCGCGACGCAGTGCAATTCTTGCCAAATACGTCGGGTGTGCGCAATGCCGAGGAGGCTGTATTTGCCGCAAAATTGGCACGTGAATGTTTCGGCACTAATTTCATCAAACTCGAAATACACCCAAATCCAAAATACTTGTTGCCCGACCCCATAGAAACGCTGAAAGCTACCGAGGAACTGGCAAAGTTAGGATTCACGGTGCTACCTTACATACAGGCCGACCCTGTGTTGTGCAAGCGGTTAGAAGATGTAGGCACGGCTGCAGTGATGCCGCTCGGTGCGCCGATTGGCACGAACAAAGGGCTTAAAACTCGCGACTTGGTCGAAATCATCATTGCCGAGAGCCGTGTGCCTGTGGTGATTGATGCAGGACTCGGCGCACCGTCACATGCCGCCGAAGCCATGGAAATGGGTGCTGATGCCGTGCTGGTGAATACTGCGATTGCCATGTCGAAAAATCCCGTTGAAATGGCACGTGCCTTCAAACTCGCGGTAGAGGCCGGCAGGATGGCATATCTTGCAGGGCTTGGCGTTCAATCCAACTATGCCAATGCCAGCAGTCCATTAACAGCATTTCTTGATTAACATTTATAACACAAGACAGATATGGAAATAAATTATATGAAAGTTGATTCCTATCCAGGGTCAGACAAGGTGTATATCGACGGCAAGCTGTTTCCGATAAAGGTGGGAATGAGGCGAGTAAATCTCACGCCCACAGTCACAGTTGGCAGTGATGGTAATAAGGTGTTTGCCGATAATCCGGCGGTGTATGTATATGACACGAGTGGTGTTTATACCGACCCCAATGTGGAAATCGACATCAATAAGGGAATAAAAAGGATACGCGAGCAATGGATTGCCGACCGTGGCGATACTGTGCAGCTCGATGGTATAACGTCGGAGTATGGTAACCAACGACTTAACGACCACAGCCTTGATGCCATTCGTTTCCCCATCAGGCATCGTCCGTTGAAATCGCGTGACGGGAAGCACATCACGCAGATGGCATACGCTAAGGCTGGAATAATCACAGCCGAGATGGAATATGCCGCAATAAGGGAAAATATGAATAACGAGGCTTGTGGCATCGAAACTTATATTACCCCCGAATTTGTAAGACAGGAAGTAGCCGCAGGTCGGGCAATCATTCCAGCCAATGTGAACCATCCCGAAGCCGAACCGATGGTTATAGGCAGCAAGTTCCTTGTCAAACTTAATACCAACATTGGCAATTCGGCACTCTCGTCATCGATTGAGGAAGAGGTGAACAAGGCAGTGTGGAGCTGCTACTGGGGTGGCGATACGCTCATGGACTTGTCCACTGGCAACAATATACATGAAACGCGCGAGTGGATTATACGCAACTGCCCAGTGCCGATGGGTACGGTGCCTATTTACCAAGCACTTGAAAAAGTCAATGGGCGGGTGAAAGACCTCACGTGGGAGATATACCGCGACACGCTCATAGAACAGTGCGAGCAGGGAGTGGACTACTTTACCATCCATGCCGGAGTATTGCGTGCCCATGCCGAGCTAATCGGGTCGCGGCTCACAGGAGTGGTATCGCGTGGCGGTAGCATAATGTCGCAATGGTGCGTGTTGCATAATCGTGAAAGTTTCCTTTATGAGCATTTTGCCGATATTTGCGACATTCTTAACCAGTATGACGTGGCAATATCGTTGGGCGACGGTATGCGCCCCGGTTGCATACACGATGCCAACGACCGTGCTCAATTCATGGAGCTTGACGTGCTTGGCGAGTTGACAAAGATTGCGTGGGAAAAGGATGTGCAAGTAATAATCGAAGGCCCCGGGCATATACCAATGCAAAAAATCCGTGAGAACATGGACCGCCAGCTATCGTCGTGCCACGGAGCTCCGTTCTATACACTCGGTCCGCTTACTACCGACATAGCTCCGGGCTATGACCATATCACATCTGCCATAGGTGCTGCTCAAATAGGTTGGTATGGTACTGCAATGATTTGCTATGTTACTCCAAAAGAACATTTAAGCCTGCCTAACTTAGAGGATGTGCGCAATGGTGTGATAGCATACAAGATTGCAGCGCATGCAGCCGACTTGGCAAAAGGATTTCCTGGTGCACAGTTGCGTGACGATGCCATGAGCAAGGCGCGGTATGAATTTAGGTGGAAAGACCAGTTCAACTTGTCGCTCGACCCTGCGCGTGCACGGCAGTATTATGTAGAAACACACAACGGGAATAGTAAATTTTGCACCATGTGTGGTCCCAATTTCTGTGCCATGCGATTGTCGCAAGACATTGCAAACTGTATTGCCGACGACGTTAAATGAAAATATTGATATTGAACGCGAGCCCACGAAAAAACGGACTTGTAAGCCAAATGCTGGGAACTATGGCCGATGAGGCTAACAAGTGCGGAGCGCAGGCTGAGGTAGTGGACGTGTGCAAGTTGGTCATACGTCCGTGTACTGGGTGCATGAGTTGCCGAAGTCGCGGGAAATGTATATTGCCAAATGATGATGCTCAAGATGTCCTTGAAAAAATAAGGCGAGCCGATGCATTGATAATTGGGTCGCCTTGTTATTGGGGCAACATGAACGGACAGTTGAAAATACTATTTGACCGCATTGTCTATGGCATGATGGGCGAAAGTGAGAAAGCGATGCCTGTGCCAATGCATAAAGGGAAAAGTGCGGCAATAGTGGCAACGTGTTCTACACCGTGGCCGTTTAATATCTGGTTTAATCAAAGCCGAGGCACAGTGCGTTCCATTAAAGAAGTATTGAAATGGAGCGGATTTTCAATCAAGGGGGTCATACAAAAGGGCGCTACCAAGCAGCACCACAGTTTGACCCAAAAGGAGCTTGGAAAATGTAGGAAAGTAATAAACCGATTGATTATATAAATTGATGTATGTTTTCAGAAGAATTAAGTAAAATCAGTTGGGATGAAACCACCGATAAAATAGCGAGCAAAACACATGTCGATGTGGAAGAAGCCTTGCACAAAGACTTGTTGACAGTCGATGATTTCATGGCTCTTATATCTCCAGCCGCAGTGCCATACCTTGAACCGATGGCACGGTTGTCGCAATATTATACGCAAGAGCGTTTTGGCAAGGTGATAAGCATGTACATACCACTGTACTTGAGCAATGCTTGCACAAACTTCTGCGTGTATTGTGGTTTCCAATATGGCAACAAGTTTGAACGTACAACTCTCACCGAGGAGCAAATCAAGGCCGAATGTGAAGCAATTCGCCGCCTTGGCCCGTTTGAAAACCTGCTCATTGTCACTGGAGAGTTCCCGGCTGTGGCAGGAGTAGATTATCTTGAGCGAGCATTGCAGATAGCCCGCCCGTATTTCAACAACCTGACGATAGAGGTGATGCCGCTTAAACAGAAAGATTACGAGCGGCTGACACACTCGGGACTGAATGGCTGTGTGTGCTTCCAAGAAACGTACCACCGTGAACGATATAACGTTTACCACCCGCACGGTATGAAGTCGAATTTCGAGTGGAGGCTTAACGGCTACGACCGCATGGGGGCAGCCAAGTTGCACAAGATAGGTATGGGTGTGTTGATAGGGCTTGAGGATTGGCGCACCGATATAACCATGATGGCATATCACTTGCGATACTTGCAAAAGATATATTGGGAAACACGCTATTCGGTGAATTTTCCACGTATGCGTCCAGCCGAAGGTCATTTCCAGCCCAATGTGGTGATGACCGACAAGGAACTTGCACAGGTGACGTTTGCTTTCCGCATTTTCGACCACGATGTTGACATATCTTATTCTACTCGTGAAAGTCCTACTTTCAGGGAGAACATGATGAAGCTGGGTGTGACATCGATGAGTGCTGGCAGCCGAACCGAGCCGGGTGGCTATGTCAAGGCGCATCAAGCCCTCGAACAATTTGCCGTGAGCGACGAGCGGTCACCGCAGATGGTGAGCGATGACATTCACCGATTGGGATATGAAGTGGTGTGGAAAGACTGGGATAAGATTTTCGACTGATATTATTACAATATGGGCGTGGCATCGGGCTGCGCCCATATTGTATCGGCGTATGTGGCGAGCGAAATCACGGCATCGGGCATGATGCACGAGATTACTGCTAACTCCTCGGCAGGTGCAATGGCTGCCGAAGCTCGGTGTGTAATAAATTCGCCATGAGTGGATTGTAATGGCTTGCCAATGGAGTAATGGCCGCTAAGGCTTGCTCCGCCATGTCCACCGAACAATTTGTAAAGAGCCTCTTTTGCAGTCCACGCTATGGTGTTTGCAACGATGTCGTTTGGCTGAATTTCCGTTAATTCGAGTTGGTTTAGAAATTTTTCCCGTACACGTAATACACGGCTGCTGCATCGCTCGATGTCAATGCCGATGTTGTGTGAATCGTTATGAGCAATTGCTACCCAGCCGCCTGTGTGGCTGATGCTGATGTGGCAGTTGTCGATGTTGATGACAGGTGCGCCTGTTGGTGTGTGGCTTAGTGCTGCCTGTTTGCCGAAAATGTGGTGCAATAGCAGGGCTTCGGCCAATTTTTCTTTCAACCGCTTTTCGCAACAATCGAGTGGTGGCAATGCTATGCTCGCGCAGCTACATCGTTCCATGAGTGTGGCAGAGTCTTCGTCGAGCCGCCACAGGTGCAATGTGGTGCCATCGGGGTAATATGTTGGGTGCAAGGGTGGCATATCACACAAAATTACACAAAAAAGCACAAATATCGTGGCAAAGCGGCGGCTTTGGTGCTTTTTTTGTGTAAGTTTGCGTGGATTAATATTTTCCGAGATGAAAAAAGGTTTATTTGCTTTGTTGTTAGCGGTTGTGGCAATGGCGGTGTGGTCGTGCAGCCGTAAACCGCATGCGCACTTGACAGTGGCACAACTGCCCGATACGCTCATAGTGGGTACGCTCTACAGCCCTATATCATATTTCTACTATAAGGAAGACACGATGGGGTATGAATATGAACGAGTGTGTAATTTTGCCGAGGAAAAAGGAATAGCCACTCGTTTTGTCGTTGCCAACAATATGGATGCCATGATTGCCATGCTTGACTCGGGCATTGTCGATGTGATTGCATACGAAGTGCCAATTACTGCCGAGTTCAGGGAGCGTGTGCTCAGTTGTGGTACCGAGAATATCACACACCAAATATTGGTGCAGCCACGTAGCGACACTATGATAACCGATGTGACTCAACTTGTGGGGCGTGACGTGTATGTGGAGAAAAACTCGAAATACGAGGCTCGATTGCGCAACTTGGACGACGAAGTGGGCGGCGGCATCAAGATACACACCATTGACGAGGATTCGCTCATAACCGACGACCTGGTGGAAATGGTGGCCGAAGGCAAGTTGCCGCTTACTGTGGTCGATAGCGACATAGCCCGGCTTAACCGTACTTATTATAGCAATATAGACATATCGCTCGAAGTGAGCTTCCCACAACGTGCTGCATGGGCGGTGAAGAAGGGAAATCAATGGCTTGCCGACAGTATAACGCAATGGAGCAAGGGTGAACAGCAGCGTCCGGCTTACAAATTGCTGCTAAAACGCTACTTCGAGTTGAGCAAGATGGGGTTTACCGAGGCCGATGACGTAATGACGGTGGCGATGGTTTCGGAAAATCTGCGCAAGGGTTTCATTTCGCAATACGATGACCTGTTTCGGCATCATGCCGCCCTGATTGGATGGGATTGGCGCATTTTGGCTGCTCAAGCTTGGGTGGAGTCGAAGTTCAACAATGATGTCGTGTCGTGGGCTGGTGCGCGAGGATTGATGCAGTTGATGCCTCGCACTGCAAAGGCATACGGTTTAACGCAAGAAGAAATCACCGACCCCGACAAGAATATTGGTGCTGCCGTGCAGAGTATCCGCGACCTCGACCGTTCACTTTCTAAATACGTCGCCGACCCTGCAGAACGGCTTAATTTCATCATTGCTGCTTATAATTCGGGCATCGGGCATATATATGATGCCATGGCACTTGCCAGGAAGTATGGCAAGAACCCGGCAGTGTGGTATGGCAATGTGGAAGAGGCCGTGCTGTGGAAGTCGAACCCCGAGTTTTACAACGACGAAGTGTGCCGGTTCGGTTATTTCAGAGGGAGGCAAACGGTGAATTACGTCAGGGAGGTGAACCGCTATTATGCTTTATATAAGTCGCATATAGCAAAATAATGATTTTTTTGTGTAAAAAATACACTGTATGATTTTGTAGTGTCGGAATTACGCAGTATATTTGTGGTGTAATTATTACGGAGAATTTTTATCCATGGAAGAATTGAAGTATCATTACAAGTATCCCCATCCGGCCGTTACCACCGATTCGGTAGTGTTTGGCTTTGATGGCAAGTCGCTTCACATTTTATTAGTGGAACGAGGCATTGAGCCATACAAGGGTTCGTGGGCATTGCCGGGAGGGTTCATGAAGATTGACGAAACGGTAGAGGATTGTGCCAAACGCGAGCTGAGTGAGGAAACAGGCGTTACCGATGTATATTTGGAGCAGTTCCACACGTTCAGCGCAGTGTACCGCGACCCTCGCGAGCGAGTAGTGACTGTGGCGTTTTTCGCCCTTGTGAGGAAATCCGACTTTCAGTTGCTTGCCGGCGACGATGCGGCACGGGCAAGTTGGTTTGAGGTGGACGAGCTTCCTCCGCTCGCATTCGACCACGATGAAATCATCAAGATGGCTCGTGAACACATAAAGGAGGTGCTGCGTACACGTCCGATTGCGTTCAAACTGCTCGATGAGAAATTTTCGATAGCCGAGTTGCAGCGACTATATGAAGCAATCAACGGTACGCAATATGACCGCCGTAATTTCCATAAAAAGATGACATCGACGGGTTATTTGCGCTCCGAAGGTGTCAGCACGGTAGCCAATCACAATCGTTTCCCCAATCTTTATAGCTTTGATGAAGACACTTATGTTGAGGAGCAAGAAGCTTCACCTAAGAAGTGGAATCCTTTTAATGTCAAATAATAAAAGAAACGATGAAAACTGAGATTTACAACCTTATTATCCTTGATGAATCGGGTTCGATGGATTGCGTCAAGTCGCAAACCATCAGCGGGTGCAATGAAACTATCAACACAATTCGTTCGGCACAAGAGAAATTTGCCGGTACGCAAGAGCATTATGTGAGTATTTATGCTTTTCAGGCCGACGGACATGTGCCATCGCGTTACATTGTCAAAAACGAGCCTATTGCCAACGTGAGGCACATCAATGGCGAGTTGTACGCCCCTTGGGGCAGTACACCGTTGTATGATGCCGTTGGTTCGACGCTGGTCGATTTGAAGGCTACGGTGAAAGGAAAGGAGATGGCAATCGGGAATGTGACCATCATCACCGACGGTATGGAAAATGCTTCACGGCACTATACACTGCAGAAGGTTGCAAAGATGATTGATGAGCTGAAAGAGCTTGGGTGGAGCTTTAATTTCATAGGGGCTAACATCGACGTGAAAGGGACTGCCGCATCGCTCAATATCGACAATTCAATGGAGTTCCAGCAAGACGCTGTCGGTACGCAGATGATGTTTGCCCGTGAGCGTAGTAGCCGCATGAGGTGGATGGAACGTACCAACGAAGTGATGATGGAAGCAGATTATTGTGCAGCCCCAACTGGTGCCGCACCAGATTGTGAGAAATCAAAAGGAAAACGCAAAAACATCTTCAGCAGGCTCAGGGATGCTGCAGCCAATTATTTTGAAGAAGAGGACAAGAAATGAAGCATTGATGAACATCTATGTAAAAGGAAGCAAGGTGGGCGGAGCTATAAGCGACGCCCTCGGCTATCCTCTTGGAGCCGGCAATTGTCGGTGGCTTGGAATTGGTGGGTTGCAGTCGGCGTTGTGGGTAAAAAATAAAAAGGAAGCACGATGAAAACAATTCACTTGTCACCGATAGGGGGATTGGGCAACAGGATAAGGACAATCGCATCGGTGTATAACTATTGCATTGGCAACGGCGCGAGGCTGGTAGTCCATTGGTTCAAGGAACGCCGAAAAGATGGGTTGAATGCTTCGTTCAATTCGTTATTTAAGCCAGTCGAGGCGTTTAACGTGGTTGATTGCCGATTTGCCGACTACTGGACTAATAATTTGCCTATGAAACGCAATCTGTATGTGCCTCGGCTGCTCGACTATGTGGCAGGACGCAAGGCATTGTACGACATCGGTAATGATGAGCTGCAGCGATGCACGATTGATGGCGAAGTGGTGATTGTGACAGGGTCGCAGCAAGGAGAAATGTATCCACTGCACAAGTTGTTTGTGCCAGTTGGGGTGTTGCAGGCCGAGATTGACGCATTCGGTCGCAGGCTTGGCGGGAATGTAGTTGGGTGTCACATACGTCGCACCGACAATGCTATCTCGATAAAAAACTCATCGATAGAGAAATTTGAAAGGCAATTGGATGCGCTTTTTGAAGCCGATGCTGAGGTGAAGGTGTTTCTGTGCTCGGACGATGAAGATGTGAAACGGCATTTTGTCGAGCGTTATGGCGATTGCAAGATTGTCACTCGCCATTCGGTGCTTGAACGCGATTCGTGGCGTGGCATAGCCGATGCCGTGGTTGAGATGTGGCTATTGTCGAGGGCGCGGGTAATATATGGGTCGTATTGGAGCTCTTTTTCCGACATTTCGGCTTCTCTTGGACATTCAAAATTAGTGGTTGTGAAGTGAGTTAAGTGTTAAATAAAAAGTATTAAAAAAGTAGTATCGGTGTTGTTGGTTGCAGTTTTTTTAACTAACTTCGCAACACGTATGTGAGGTACGTGCAGCCCCCTGTCGTGGGGCAAAGAAACAAGCTATGGTAAAGCAAAAAGTTATAATATACACTCACAGATATTAATTATTACTATTATGGTTTATTCACAGGAAGTACAACACATGTGCTGTGTAAAAAAGGGAGCTAACCACCCTTCTGCCCCTATACCAGAGGAAGGAAAATGGGTTAGGTCGAAAGAAATCAAGGATATTTCGGGGCTTACCCACGGAATAGGGTGGTGTGCTCCGCAACAAGGCGCTTGCAAGTTGACTCTCAACATCAAAGAAGGTATCATTCAAGAAGCATTGGTTGAAACTATCGGTTGCTCGGGTATGACCCACTCGGCAGCAATGGCATCGGAAATACTTCCGGGCAAGACAGTGCTTGAAGCATTGAATACCGACCTTGTGTGCGATGCAATCAACACTGCAATGCGCGAATTATTCCTCCAGATTGCATACGGTCGTTCGCAATCGGCCTTCTCTGAAGGTGGCCTCGTTGTAGGAGCTTCGCTTGAAGACCTCGGCAAGGGCTTGCGCAGCCAAGTGGGAACTATGTTTGGCACATTGGCAAAAGGCCCTCGTTACCTTGAAATGGCCGAAGGATATTGCACACGCATGGCTCTTGATGAAGACAACCAAGTTATTGGTTACGAATTCTTGCACCTTGGCAAGTTTACCGATGCCCTCAAGAATGGCTTGACCCCCGAAGAGGCTCTTGAAAAGGCAAAAGGCCACTACGGACGTTTTGAAGAGGCAGCTAAATATATTGACCCACGTAAAGAATAAAAGGAGGACACCACAATGTTAAGAGAAGTAAAATTTGAATCGCAAGACCGCCGTATCAAGCAAATCCTTGCTGCTCTCAACGAATACGGCATTAAAGATATAGAAGAAGCCAACAAGATTTGTGAAGAGGCCGGCATCGACCCTTACAAGACTTGTGAAGAAACTCAGCCGATATGCTTTGAAAATGCAAAGTGGGCCTACGTGGTTGGTGCTGCTATTGCATTGAAGAAAGGTTGCAAGAATGCAGCCGACGCAGCCGAGGCCATCGGTATCGGTTTGCAAGCATTCTGCATTCCTGGCTCTGTTGCCGATGACCGTAAGGTAGGTTTAGGCCATGGTAACCTTGCTGCACGTCTTCTCCGTGAAGAAACAAAGTGCTTCGCATTCTTGGCTGGCCATGAATCGTTTGCAGCAGCCGAAGGCGCAATAAAGATTGCCGCAAAGGCCGACAAAGTGCGCAAGGAACCGTTGCGTGTGATTCTTAATGGCCTTGGCAAGGATGCTGCTCAAATCATCTCGCGTATCAACGGCTTTACATACGTTCGCACAGAATTTGACTATTTCACTGGCGAATTGAAAGTTGTTGAGGAGATTCCTTACTCGAAAGGTCCGCGCGCCAAAGTTAAATGCTATGGTGTCGATGACGTGCGTGAAGGCGTAGCCGTGATGTGGAAAGAGGGCGTTGACGTGTCAATCACAGGCAACTCGACCAACCCGACTCGCTTCCAGCACCCGGTAGCTGGCACATATAAGAAAGAACGTGTGCTTGCTGGCAAGCCATATTTCTCGGTTGCATCGGGTGGTGGCACAGGCCGCACTTTGCACCCCGACAACATGGCTGCTGGCCCTGCATCATACGGTATGACCGACACTATGGGCCGTATGCATAGCGACGCTCAATTTGCTGGTTCGTCGTCGGTTCCTGCACACGTTGAGATGATGGGCTTCCTTGGTATCGGTAACAACCCGATGGTAGGTTGCACAGTGGCAGTAGCCGTTGACGTTGCAACAGCTTTGAGCAAGTAACAAGAATTAGAATTAGCTTGTTGAAATAACGCAAGTACCTGCGGCTTATTGCCGTGGGTACTTTTTTGTTGTAATTTGGGTATTTGCTGGCAGCTGGAGGAATAAGGATACATGCGCCTTTTGCAATTGGGACTTGAGGTGTGGGAAGTAAAAAAGCGCCGCTTTTCACTTGATTGCGAAAAGCGGCGCTTTTTATTGTGGAGTATAGCGGACTCGAACCGCTTACCTCAACACTGCCAGTGTTGCGCTCTACCAGATGAGCTAAT
>CALUMJ010000015.1 GCA_944321715.1 uncultured Muribaculaceae bacterium
ATTGCGACGGGAACAGGTCGATAACTTCGGCAAGGACATCTTCAAGGAAAGTGAAAGTAGCTTCGTTACCGATGCAGAAATCGCCGCTTTCGTAGGGTTTGCCACTACACGACAATTCGGGATAGGCGGCAAGTACCTCCTCGCTGTGTCCGGGCATTTCTATTTCGGGAATGACGCAGATATGCCGTGCCGAGGCGTATGCTACGATTTCGCGAATGTCATCTTTGGTATAATATCCGCCGTAGGCACGTGGGTCGTCTTGCTCGCAATATGAACGGTCGCCGTTCCACCAATCTTCCCAACGCCTATATGGCCGCCAAGCTGCCAGCTCGGTTAGGCGCGGGTAACGGTCGATTTGCAACCTCCACCCAGCGGCATCGGTCAGGTGCAGGTGCATCGTGTTGAGCTTGAGCAGAGCCATCGCATCGATTTGCTTCATTAAGAACTCTTTCGGGCGGAAGTGGCGCGACACGTCGAAATGCAACCCGCGGTAGACAAATCTCGGATGGTCGGTGATGGTGCAGCAGCCGATTTGTTTCACTGTTCCGCTACGTGTCATTTGCAGCAGCGATTGCACGGCATAGAATGCCCCGGCTTCACTGTCGGCGGCGATGTCTATCCCGTCGGGCGTTATGGCGAGCGTGTAGCTTTCGCTGCCGTTGTTGCTGCCGATTGCAATATCTATGTCGGCATCGGCCGAGGCGGCGGCAAGCCCGAGCGGCAGTGCAGCGATATAGCTGCCGAGAGCCCCGTCATCGTCACCGTCGATGTGAAATGTACCGCCATCGGGCAAAGTGTAGCAGCCCGCCCTTGGCTCGACCTGTGCCGGCAAGGGGATAATGTCGTCGGGCATCCCCATGTTTTCGCCATTGGCACACAGGGCTGTCATCAACAAAATTGTAGCAATAAGTATCTTCATAACCGAGTATTGTTTAATCATGGGTGGAAAAGGGCGTCGAGGGTGATTTCGCTCTGGACGATGCTGCTGTGGGCATTTGACTTCACGCCATTTGTGGTGATGAAGGTCAAGATTAGAGTTTTCTTTGTGGCAGTTTCTTTGATAAATTCCTCGATTTTGTTTTCCAGCCGTGTTTCATAGTCTTTGTTTATTTCAAATTTGTTTTTCGCATATTTCATTTCGCAAATGTTGATTGTGTCGTCCTTTCGGTCGATAACAAGGTCGATTTGCGCATTTTTGCCGTGCCACGATAGGGCATTAGTCTGCACTCCGGCTATGCCGAGGGCATGCTTTATTTGCGGCAAATGGGCAAGGCATAGCATTTCGAATGCCAGTCCGCTCCAAACGGCATGGGTTGGGCTGTTCATCGATGAAGTCCAAAAATGTTCATCGTGGAAACGGTTTCCTTGCACGAATTTGAAGAAAAACAGCGTGTAGAAGTCGGTCAGTTGGAATACGGTTTCACTTTTCTGCCTTTTGCCCCGAGGCTTGTCTTTGCCGAACGGCTCGTATGAGCGTATCAGGCCGCAGAGTTCCAGTTCCTCGATTTGTGTGCTGAAAGCCCCATTGTCGGCGAGGTGGGTGGCTGCAAGCAACTCTTTGCGTGTGAGGCCGCTGCCTTTGGCTGCCATTGCAGTGACGATGGCAATATGTGGCGACGCATTTTTGAAGAGTGCTTTGTAGAGGTCGTTGAACTCGTTTCTTAATGGCGCATTTTGTGCGAAAAACAGAGAATCGATGTTTTGTGCCACGCTCTTGGAGCGTTCCATTAGCGACAGGTAATAGGGTATGCCGCCCATCGCCATGTAGCATTCGGCTATCTGCTTGCGCGAGTAGCGGAACTTGTAGGCTTTGAAATATTCTTCACACTCGCCGAGCGTGAACGGGTTGACGACAAGGTGGTGCGAAAGTCTGTTGTGCAACCCGCCCTTGCTGCTGATGAGGTTGCTAATCATCCACGAAGTTGCCGAGCCGCACACGATTAGTTTCACATCGTTGCGCATCGATGCCCAGCCGTTCCAGAAGTTTTCGAGAGCGGCGATAAATCCCGATTTGGCCGAATCCATCCATGGCATCTCGTCGATGAATATGATTTTGTTGCCATCGGGTAGCGTTTCGATGTATTGCGAAAGTTCGTAGAATGCCAGTAGCCAATTCTTTGGAACAATCAACCGTTCTTGCCGTGTGTGCCGTTTAAGGGCTATTGCAAAGTTGGTGAGCTGCTCTTGCTTGGGAGCATTGTAAACTCCAGTGACAGTGAAAGCAAATTTGTCGTCAAACGCCTTGCGAATGAGGAAAGTTTTTCCCACACGGCGACGACCATACACTGCGATAAATTCCGACTTGCCAGAATTTATGTATTGGTGTAAGGCGTTTACTTCGGCTCTTCTTCCAATTAATTGCTGTGGCATAACTTGTTATTTTATGCGCAAATATACTAAAAGAATGCCACTTGCGCAAATTATTGTGAGATAATCTGCGCAAGTGGTGTGTTTTTGATGTAGTTGCGCAGAAAATCTGAAGATAATCTGCGCAAGTGGGGTGTTTTTGATGCAGTTGCGCAGAAAATCGGAAGATAATCTGCGCAACGAGGTAGTTGTTGTTAATGTGTATTATGTGAGTAAATGCTTGTTAAATAAAGATTTACTGTGCTGGTATAATCTCAAATATATTAATATTTCCATCAATTTTCATTGATGTAACTCCTGCAGGTGTAGTGATTGTTGTCATCGGGGTTGTGATGGCTGCCTGCTGCAATGTGTTGCCGTTGCTGTCGAGCATGGTGATTGTTGCAGGTTGGGTAGGTTGCCCCGTGAGTAATGTGTAACTGCTTGTGCCTGTGGGAATACCAACGGTCATAGACCCATTAAGCGAGTAGGCTGTTGTGGCATTAAGGTCGAATGCCGCCATCGCTTGCTCCGGGCTATCGGCCGACACGTCAAAACCGAGGCTTTCGACAGTGGGCGTGTTGATTTCAAACGAGCGCACAGCAACATAGTTGGTGCGTTTCGAGTCAAGGCGTTTCAGCCTGACGTATCGGGCTTGCACTGGCGAGCCATTCCAGTTGATTATGTACTGGTTGCGCAGGTCGCCGATGAGTGTAGTCCACGTGTTGCCATCGACCGAGCATTCAAGTGCGGCATGGTCGAAGAAGTCCACATCGTTCACCGAGTTGCGGCCTTGCAAAATCCTCACCGATGATAATTCTCTCACGGTTCTCAAGTCCACGCCGACCCAACTTCCATCGCGTTGCGGCAATGCCGATGTGTAGAATGTCGTGGAGTCGCCGTCGAGCATGAGCATGGGTTGCGTGGTGCGAGAATTTGGGAACGAGCTTAGTCCTCGATAATTGCAAGGCACTTTCCCCGACAGTTTTTCGAGGAATCGGTATGCAATCTCTTCCATGGTGTTGTCGTAGAATGGCTGCAACTTCATTGTTCCCGACTTGTGGGCTTCATAGCTGCTGCGGTCGTCGCGGCTCATCAAGTTTTGGGTGTATTTGTTCCATAGTGCGGCATCGTCGCTACCGTCGCGGAACATATAGATTAGTTCGACAGCTCGCTTGCCACGGGTGCCGAGCTTGCCAAATTCCGTGAGCCACGGGCGCAGCTCGGCAAGCAGCCGGGCATTGCCGCAACCGTTTTCCATCTGGCCGGGAACTTGCTCGATGCGTTCAAACTCTGTGCGTAAAGCTTCGGCTTTGTCGGCACTCCAGTCGTCGATGCCGAACGTTGTTGTTTCCCACGACTCGGCTCGTCGGTAGCCTGTTTCGGTGTCGCATGAGTGGATGGCGAAAGTGCGATATGCCGCAGCGGCCTCGCCTGCCATTTCCTGCAGGCCGCGTTCCCAGTTGTCGATGGGGTTGTATGCACCGATGTTCCAAGCATAATCGGCAACACCGTAAAGGGCGAGTTTTGATGCCTCGCCATGTTCCATCGGGTTGCTAAGTACGCCGCTGAGGTTGTCGGTGGTGAGCGAAGTGTCAAGGCCATATACAGGGCCCTGCAGCACGATGTTGCGCACATAGTCGGTCACGGGATAGTTCCACCAGAAGAGAGCCGGACGCTTTATGCGCGAGTTGACCCATTCGAGAGTGCTGGCGGTGATGTCGCTGCACACCACGTCGCCGGTCCAGAACACTTTAATGTCGGGATTGAGATTGTTGCCGAAGTATGGCAGGCTGCCACGTGGAGTTGGGTTGGCCCACGAGCGGTTGTAATCGGTGGGGCATAATATGAGTTGTTCCACATCGTCGTGGGCGTTTACAAACTCCTCGGTCAGGCGGTTTAGTAGCGCAGTTTGTTTCGACGGGCTTGTGCCGTCGCCCGAAATGTCGTCAAAGAAGATTGCAAATTGCTTTACTCCCAAGTCATACATCATTTCAAACTTATGCAGCAAGTTGGCATAGTCTTCTTCGTTCCACTTGATGTCTTGCCCCGGGTGAATGGCCCACACGAAGTTGACATGGTTGCGGCGGCATGCTTGTGCGAGTTCTTTTATTTGGTTGGCTTCTTGTTCGGGGTATGGTAGTCGCCAATTCGGGCTGCTATGATAGGGGTCGTCTTTGGGTCCATAGACGTAGGTGTTCATTTTGAACCGCCCGAAGAAATCTATCAGCGACAACCTCACCTGATGCGACCACGGTGTGCCATAGAATCCTTCCACCACGCCACGAATGGGCAGGGTGGGGTAGTCGTTGACGGTGAGGCATTGAAGCTGTTTTCCGCCTTGGCTTGCCGGCGAGTCGATAAGCTGGCGCAGCGTCTGCAAGCCATAGAATGCACCGCTCTCGTCGTATCCCACGATTGAGATGCCATCGGGTGATATGTTGAGAGTATATGCACCAGCCACTGCTTCTACCGAGGCTTTCTTGGCGGCTTTTGAGCCGAAGTCGATAGTGAGTTTTATACCTTTTTTGTTGGCGTTCAGAAATTGCACGTCATTGGTAAATCGGTTTTGGCGGTCGATGATTTTCACGCCTGCCGTTAGGTCGAGTGTTTTGTCGTCGTCGATGGCGATTGATTGCGGCGTTGGGTTTATGATTATGCCATGATGGTCGATTTTGTAGCCATCAACGGGATTGTATTCCTGTATTTCTTGCCGTTGCGACGACAGGTCGAATCCTTGTGCCACGGCGGTCGTGCCGCAAGCCAGTGCGGCACATGTTGCTATTGTCGGTATTAGTTTCATTGTATAATTATAGTTTGACTGTTCGTTGGTAACGCTGACGGTCGGCGTCGGTAATATCTCGGATTACTCGGCATGGGTTTCCTGCGGCAAGCACCCCTGAAGGAATATCCTTGTTGACGACGCTCCCTGCTCCGATTACCGAGCCTGCACCGATTGTCACCCCTGGCAGTATGCTCACTTGTGCGCCAATCCACACATTGTCGCCCACAGTGATGGGCATTGCATACTCAAGACCCTGATTGCGGCGTTCGATGTCGAGTGGGTGTCCTGCGGTGTAAAAGCCGCATTGTGGAGCAACAAAGACGTTATTGCCTATTATCACTTTTGCCCCGTCGAGAATCACGCACAAGTGGTTGATAAACACATTGTCGCCAAATTCGATGTTGTAGCCATAGTCGCAATAAAACGGAGGTTCGATTTGGCAGTTCAAGCCAGCCTTGCCAAGCAGCCGTCGCATTATTTCTTCTCGTTTTATTGTTAATGACGGATGCAGATTGTTGAATTCAAAGCAAAGTTCCTTGGCAGCAATGCGTTCGGCCACCAATTCGGGGTCGTAGTTGGCATCGTATAACACGCCAGGTTCGACGTTCATTTTATGTGTGTTCATGTGTGTAGTTTATTATGTTGTTGCGATTATTTTTCCGATGAGAATGAATATGGGCGGTCGGCAGTGGCTGTTCCACGTTGGCGGTTGGCCACTGGGCGCATGTCGAGTTGTAATGTGCCACCTTGCAGCAGGTCGGCATGCCGGTAATATGTCTTGGTATATTCCGTTCCATTGAGCGTCGCCGAGTGTATGTAAATGTTTTCGTCGCTGTTGTTTGGCGCATCTATGACAAATGTGTTGCCATTCTCGAAGTGCAATGTTGCACGTTTGAAAATAGGACTTCCTGCGACATACTGGTCGGTGCCGGGGCATACAGGGTAGAACCCGAGTGCCGAGAATACATACCATGCCGATGTCTGTCCGTTGTCTTCGTCGCCGCAGTAGCCGTCGGGTGTGGGGGCGTAAAGTTTGTTCATCACTTCACGTAGCCGGTATTGCGCGCTCCACGGGCGGCCGGCATGGTTGTAGAGGTATATGGCATGTTGTATGGGTTGGTTGCCGTGGGCATAGTTGCCCATTCCACTCACCACCATTTCGCGTATTTCGTGAATTGGGAAGCCATAATAGCTGTCGTCGAATGCCGGTGGAATGATGAATACCGAGTCTAATTTCGCTGCAAAGGCATCATCGCCACCCATCAAGTCAATCAGTCCTTTGGCATCGTGGAACACCGACCACGTATAGTGCCAACTGTTCCCTTCGGTGAATGCGTCGCCCCATTTGAGCGGCGAGAAGGGTGTCTGGAACTCTCCGTTTTTCTTTCGCCCACGCATCAGTCGGGTTTCGGGGTCAAATAGGTTGCGATAGTTCATTGCACGTTTTTCAAGTTGAGCTATTTCATCTTTGGGGCGGTTAAGCGCGCGTGCAATTTGGAGTATGCACCAGTCGTCGTAGGCATATTCGAGTGTGCGTGCAGCACTTTCGGCTATTCCTGCATCGCATGGCACATATCCGAGGGAGTTGTAATATTCATGCCCCAATCGTCCAGTCGAGGCAATGGTGGGGTGTACGTTGCATGTGCCATGTATTAACCCTTCGTATAGCGTTGCAATGTCGTCAACTCCTGCACCTTTCAGGTAGGCATCGACGAGGACCGATGCCGAGTTGTTGCCCACCATGCAGTTGCGATGCCCGGGGCTTGCCCATTCGGGGAAGAAGCCGCTTTCACGATAGGCGTTGAGTAGTCCTTCCTGCATTTCCTTGTTTGCCGAGGGATACATCAGGTTGAGCAACGGGAACAGACTGCGGAAAGTATCCCAGAATCCCGTGTCGGTGTACATGTATCCGGGCAGCACTTGGCCGTTGTATGGGCTGTAATGGACGATGTTGCCGTTGGCATCGATTTCATAAAACTTGCGAGGGAATAGCAGCGTCCGGTACAAGCATGAATAGAAAGTGCGCATCTGTTCGTCGGTGCCTCCTTCCACGTTTATTCGGCCAAGCACCTCGTTCCATCTTGCTCTGCCGTCGGCTGCAATATCTTCAAGCTGGCGGTCGTCCAGTTCGTTGAGGTTAAGTTGCGCTTGCTCGGGGCTGATGAACGATGAAGCCACACGCACATTCACTTGCTCGCCGCGGTGGGTGGCAAATCCCACTATGGCGCAAGTGTGGCCGGCCTCGTTGTACAGTGTGCCGGCTTGCAGCGTGTCGTCGGCTACTGTGGCGGTGTAGGTGAAAGGCTTGTCGAATTCAAGTATGAAGTAATTGCGGAAATTCTCGGGTACGCCACCGTTGTTGTATGAGCTGTAGCCGACGATTTTATTCTCCTCGGGAATTATTGTCACTTGCGAGCCTCCGCTGAAAGCATCGACAAGAATATATGCGCTGTCGCACTCGGGGAAAGTGAATCGCAGTGCGGCGGCGCGTTCGGTGGGTGCGACCTCGGCATGGATGTCGTATGTGGCGAGGTAAACACTGTAGTAATATGGCGTGGCATTTTCGGCCTTGTGTGAATACCAGCTTGCCCGTCGGTCCTCGTCGTGCTGGGCACTTCCTGTCATCGGCATGATTGAGAAGCTGCCATAGTCGTTTATCCATGGGCTTGGTTGGTGTGTCTGTTTCAGGCCAGTAATTTCAAGGTCGCTATACACATATTGCCACCCGTCGCCGTTGTGGCGCGTTTGCGGAGTCCAGCAATTCATTCCCCAAGGCATGGCTATGGCAGGGTAGGTATTGCCGCCCGATAGTTCAAATGAGGATAATGTACCCATCAGCGGGTTGACATATTGCGTATAGTCGGCTTTTGCCGAGAATGCCAATAGGAAGGGTATTGCAATTGATAAGATTTTTTTCATAGTTCAATACCATTTTACATGTTTATTACCCATTTCAATTTCAAGTGTGCCGCCAGCTACGATGTCGGCATGGTCGAGCCATGCCTTGTCGTATGGTTGCCCGTTGAGTTTAATGTTTTGAATATATTTGTTGTTCTCTGAATTGTTGCGAGCGATTATTGTAAATGTTCCGCCCTCTACGGCGATTTCTACCTTGTCGAATAGCGGAGAACCAAAGTAGTATCGGCTTGAAGCGGGATTGACTTGATAGAAACCCATTGCCGAGAGCAAGTACCATGCCGACATTGCGCCCACATCTTCGTTGCCACACAATCCATCGGGCGCGGTCGTGTAGAGCGTGCCGAGGATTTGTCGCACACGGTCGGCGGTTTTCCATGGCTCGCCGAGCATGGTGTAGAAATATGCAATGTGGTGGCTGGGTTCGTTGCCGTGGGCATATTGGCCAATCATTCCCGATATGTCGGGCGATATGTCGGCACCTTCGAGTGCCGAACTCACGGTGAACAGTGAATCAAGCTTTGCAATAAAAATATCGTTTGATGGAAAACAACTTGCAAGCCCACGCAAGTCGTGCGGAACGAGAAATGTGTATTGCCACGCATTTCCTTCGCAATAATCGTCGTTGCGGTGGTCGGACGACAGCGGATTGAAAGGCTCGCTGAAACGGCCGTTGCTGTCTTTCCCTCGCATGAAGCGGGTTGCAGGGTCGAAATGGTGCCGATAGCTGCGGCTGCGCTTCAAGAAATAATTATACCCTACTGTGTCGCCGGCCATTTGGGCTACTTGTGCCACACAGCGGTCGGCAATGTCATATTCCATGTCGAATGCCACTGATTCTTTCATTTTATCGCAAGGAATGTAACCTAATTGCTTGCGCCACTTCATGCCACGCTCGTCGAGCATTGCCGATTGGCGCATCGCATCGTAGGCACGGCCGATGTCGTCGGCATAGCCTTTGATTGCGGCATCGGCAAGTATGCAGATGCCGGGGTTGCCTACCATGGTGTTGGTTTCGCATCCCATGAGGTGCCACACAGGCAGCTTGCCTTGCTGGTCGTGTATTGCAAGGAATGTATTCACCACGTTGCGGGTGAGTTGCGGGTGAATGATTGCCATCAGCGGGTGGGCGGCACGGTAGGTATCCCAGCACGAGAATGTGGTGTAACAAGTGAAGTCGTCGCTGTGGTGGTTTTTCCCGTCGGCTCCTCGGTAATCTCCGTTGACATCGCAGAACACCGATGGTGCTACCATCGTGTGGTACATGGCTGTGTAGAATATTTCACGTTGAGTGGCATCGTCGGTGGTGATTTTTATTTTGGCCAGCTCGCTATTCCATGCACTGTCGGCCTGGGCCACGCAACGGTCGAAATTCCAGTGAGGTAGTTCGGCATTCAAGTTAAGCAATGCGTTGTCGGTCGATGTAGGTGACAGTGCCACTTTCACGTACACAGGGTCGCCCGGTTGTGCGGCGATGTTGGCGCGGGCATATAGTGCAGTGCCTTGGCAGCTATCGGTGGCAGTGGTAGCCGTGCCGTCGGCATAGAAGTCGAGCGACACGATGGGCGTTGAAAACTCGGCAACGAAATATATGCGCTGGTCGCTTGCCCAACCTCTTGAATACCGGTATCCAGCGAGCATGGTGTCGCTGATGCGCTTCACCATGGCTTGGGTGGGGCGGTCCCACCCACCGCCATTCTGCAAGTCGATGACTATTGCGGCACTGTCGGGATTGGAAAATGTGTATTTGTGGAAACCCACGCGGCTTGTTGCTGTGAGTTCCACATCTATGTTGTAGCGAGTAAGCCGTGTAGCATAATATCCCGGGTGCGCAGTTTCGCATGAGCGGTCGGAGTATGACCATAGTCCCGATTCAGGGTTGCGGGCATTGCCGCGGGCATATTTTACAGTGCCGTTCACAGGCATCAGCGTCACATCGTGCAGGTCGCCTATGCCTGTGCCGCTAAGGTGGGTGTGGGGGAAGCCGATGACTGTGGAATCGGTTATGTGGTAGCCCGAACACCAATCCCATTCCTGTGGGATACTTGTCGGCCCGAGTTGCACAAGTCCGAACGGCACATTTGCACCATAGAACACATGGCCATGCCCACCAGTGCCTATTCGTGGGTTGACGTATTGCGTAAAGCTTTTGCCATGTTCCGCATTGTCGGTAACGGTGCATGATGCAACAGCGATTAACAGCGATAATATAATTGTAGTGGCGGTTTTCATCGTGTCATTGTCGTGTTTGGCTTGTCGCCCATTGTCAGTTTCAGCGTACCGCCTTTGACGATTTCGTTGTAAGGCAGCGAATATTCATTTAAGGCTATGCCGTTTAGATTAATGTTTTGAATGTATATGTTGTCGGGGCTGTTGTTTTCGACTTCGATTACAAATGGCTGTGCGCGAGTGGGTACGGCGACTGAGATGCGGTCAAACACCGGGCTGCCGATTTGGTATGATGGACAGCGGTCGCTAAGTCCCTTGACATCGAAAAGACCGATTGACGACATCACATACCATGCACCCAATTGCCCCTGGTCTTCGTCCTGCCCATATCCATAGCCATGTATTTCCTCTGTACCATAAAACTCGTTGCAGATGGTGCGCACCCATTTTTGTGTCAGCCACGGGCAGCCTGAGAAATTGAAGAGCCACGAAATGTGCAAGTTGGGCTGGTTGCCGTGGTTATACACGCCCGATATGCCAGCAAAAGCATCGACCGTGGTTCCGCCGCCAAACACATTGCCACGCGAAACGATGAATATGCTGTCGAGGCGAGTGTTGAAGCGTTCCGAGCCAATCAGTTCGACAAGTTCACGGGGCTTGTGTGGCACATAGAATGTGTATTGCCACGCATTCCCTTCCTGAAATCCCACCCACGGGCGAGATGGGTCGAATGGCTCGATAAAGTGCCCTTGCTTGTCGCGTGGTCGCATGAAACCGCTCTGTGGGTCATAGATTCGCTTCCAGCCGTCGGCAAGGTAGGCAAGAGTGTCGCTGTCGGTATTCTTGCCGAGCGATGCGGCGAATTGCCCCACAGCGTATGCGCTGAAGCTGTATTCGAGCGTGTGTGATGCTCCGAATGGCGAGCCGTCGCGGTGATACTCGTCGTTGACGCCAGTGCTTGGCACGTAGGGCGAATATCCGTGTTGCACGAAAGCTCCAGCATCGGCCTTGCCAGCGCCGAGGGGGCGTCCTATCCAGCCCAGTTCGTTTTTTCGTGCGGCTTCGTAGGCGGTTTCCACCGATTCGCAAGGCAACAGTCCACAATTATAAGCCCCGGCAATTATAAGCCCCATGAAGTTGGTGCCTACCCCCGACACGTAACGGCTGCAAGCAATGCCGTCGGCCAGCCAGCCAGTTTCTCGGTAAACGAGTAGCTGGCTTTGAATGAAATCGGTATAGTATTCGGGATACGCCAACGCCCATAGCAGCGACAAATTCCAATATCCGCCCCATACGGCATCGGTGTTGTAATGGTTGTGTACAGGGGCATTGGTGTTTGGGTCGATGGGTATTTGCCCTATTGAGCCGTCGTTGCGAGGGTAAGCTCCATTGACATCGCTTGCCAATCCGCGCCCAAGCAGGGCGTGGAACAACCCGGTGTAAAACTTGGTGCGGTCGGCATCGCTACCACCTTCCACCATGATGCGGCCCAATGCCGTTTCCCATGCTTGTGAGGCAAGCTGGTGTGCGGTGTCGAAGTCGAGGTCGGCGGCCTCGGTGAGCAAGTTGTTGCGGGCATTTTCGATTGATGTGTATGACACTCCTACTTTCACTTCGATTACACGGTCGGCTTTGCCTCGTGTGTCGAAGTTAAAATAAAGTCCTGCGCCTATGCCGCTTGCCTCGGTCGATGATGGGTCGGTTGTGTTGCCGTTGAATGCGCCGCACGACACTGGCAAGTGGTCGATGTGGGCATGGAAAAATATCTTGATGTCGGCTCCTTGTTGGTATTTCTGCACGTATGCGGGTTCAGTCACGACATACCCTTCGACTATTCCGGCGCCGCAGTATCGGACGTATGCATCTTTTACCGGGCCGCTTTCGCCCCAGCGATGCCCGATGTCAAAGAGCAAGTGTGCACTATCGGTTGGTGGATAGGTGTATCTGTGGAAACCCACACGCTGCGTTGCGGTCAGTTCGGCCGTGATGTCATAGTCTTTCAACACCACCGAGTAGTATCCGGCCGCTGCGTGTTCGTCGCATTTGTCGAAAGCCGAGCGGTAACCGTCGTCGCTCCCGTCGAGTGAGCCAGGAACAGTTTTCAATGCGCCTGTTGTGGGCATCAGCGATATGCCGCCCACTTGAAATTCGTGCAGGCACACAAATCCCTCGATACTGTTGTGCCTTGCATCGTAGCCGACGGCCTGCCAGCCATCTTTGTTGCCAAGGCTGCCGTTGGTCGATGGTGCGACTTTTGCCATGCCGAATGGCACTGCTGCCGGAGTGTAGAAAAACCAGCGGCTATGGGCTGTGCCGATGCCGGGGTTAACGTAGTCGGTCACAGACTTGGCATGTGTCGGCATTATGCCGGTAAGCAGGTATAGAACGATTAAGGCGGTTATCAATGGTATATGTTTCATATCTGTTAAAAGGCTTAATTGTATGACAAAGTTAACCCACGGCGAGCGTAAATGCAAATCTCGCACGGCAACTCAATGCTTTTTGGGGCTACGTTGATAGAAGATGTTAATAAACATAATTGGCTGTGAGTATGGAATTACATCTCTGAGCGATTTTTCATGTAAAAGGAGCAGAAACAGTGCAAAACTTTCGTTTTCGATAAGTCAAATTATTACTTTTGCGAGTCAAAGAGCTAAATGATGGAAATAGACAATCAAGCTTATAATGGATGAATGCCGGAAAGCAGGCTTGCCCGACCCAGAATACCACACTGATGCAACAGAAGTCAGGCTTGTTTTCAAATATCAGAGAGAACAAACCGCAGGTCATGTAACAGGACAAGAAACAGGACAAGAAACAGGACAAGTTATGTTACTTGTCCGCTGCATTGCGCAAGAAGCCTTGTCTTTGAAAGAAATCATGGAGCGTTTGGGGCTTAAAGGTCGTGACAATTTCCGTAAGTCTTATTTGGTTCCGGCCATGGAAGACGGTGTCGTGGAGCAGACCCATCCTGAAAACCCGAAACACAGAGGCCAGAAGTATCGTCTTACCGAACGTGGCAGGAAGTTGTTGAAGGGTAGTGAATAACATGCGAAGAAGGAAAAAGAAATATCACGGGTACTATTGACTTCGTTGTCTGGAGATGTGAATAAGCATAGCTGTTTTGTGGATAGGAGGTCGCATCGTTGTATCATCCGATTTTGAGTGGCACAATGATGAAGTCGTGAGGTATAATTGTATGACAAAGTTAACCCACGGCGAGCGTAAATGCAAATCTCGCACGGCGGTTAATGCGTTTTGGCGGTGAGATGGGCGAGGAAGCGGCTATCGGGGTAGATGGGAGTTAACTGCAGGAAGCCCGAGGCGATTTTGCCATTGGCAGTTTGCAATGGATTTACCTTTGTAGCAGCGGCGATTGCAGCCTTGAGCTGGTCGGGCGACTTGTAGTAGCTGACACTTAATGTCGCCATTGACCCTGGAGCGAGATATTGGTTGGCTATGGCTACGGTTACGGCTCCCATTGTCATGCGCAGGTTAATTTCGACACATGGATTGAGTTTCACCAAGCCGTCGCTATCCTTGTATAGCATCATGTCGATGCCTATGCAGCCATTGTAGTGTGGGGCAATCAGGTCGGTGAGAATGTCGCAGAGGGCTTCTCGCGTTGCCGCGATTAATTCGGGTTGCCCAAGGTTGCTGGCAATGGCTTGCTCCAAGACGAGTCGTGGTGCGACGATTCCGTGGTCGTAGGAACAATGACTGTCGTTTGTGAAAATCGAGTAACCAGCAAACCGGGCGATACCGTTGAGGCATGTAAACTCCATTGCGAAGTCCATCGTCTTGTCGAGCGGAACTTCACATAAGATTGAGCCTTGTCGGTTGATGATGCCTTGTGCCCACGTCGTGAAATTGCGGCTGTCGGCATCGAGTACGCGGTAAACTCCTTTGCCGCTGCCCGACCAAGGGGCTTTGATGTAGCATGCGGGATAAAGCGTGTTGAAGTGCTTGATTTCATAGACACTGCGCACCTCCACAGGGCGTGGCGGAAATTCCATGTCGATTTTTTCGGCGAGCATGTCGAGCAGCTTGATGCCTGTCCGGCGGTGTGCCAATTGTTGCAAATCGGCGACTTGCTGCCGCGATGGCAGGTCGCCCGGGGCTACACAGGCATTGAGCAGCCGTCCGCGCAAATCAAGGTCCCAACCCCACGGGTGGTAAATGCTGTGGCGGCATTGTAACTTGTTGATGGCGACAGGAGAGGCGGCCAGTCCCATCAATTGGCGCATCTGTTGCAGCCAAAGTGCGTCGTCAGCAACATTTTGCGATAATATGTCGGCACTTCCGTCTGTTGTGCAATACCATGCCGGCAGCATCTGCAAGTCGCGACGCAGCAATTGCGCCAAAGGGGGCGCAGTGTAGCCTTCGGTGCCGTATGCCATGGCGAGGTCGTGTTCGGGGTTGAATATGTAGGTATTTACCACGAGTAAGAGTGTTATCGGTCGAAACGGATTGAGTCGAGTGCTTCTTTCAATTTCATTATTTGGTTGCGGATTTCGCGCAACCTGTCGATGACTTCGATGCGCTTCGACACGTTGTCGCGGTTGCGGTTGATTTCGGCACAGGCAGCCTCGATTTTCATGCCTTTTTCTTTGACTAAGTATTGCACCAATCTCACATTCTCGATGTCGTGAGGCGTGTAATAGCGCGTGTTGCCATCGCTGCGTTTGGGTCGTATTGAGCTGAAACGCCTTTCCCAATAGCGCAGCGTGGTGAGCGAGAGTCCGAGCATCTGCGACACTTCGCTTATCCTGTAATATTTCTTGCTATATTCATCGACCGACATATAAGGCGGGGTTGGACAGTGGTATGTGCGTATTCTTTTTTGCAAAAATAACAATATTGGAGTATTTTTGTGAAGTTTTTTTGGCAAAAAATGGTATTGTGGACGCGTAAGTTACAAGAAATTAATGCGTTGCCGCAATATTGACGCATAGAAATAGTAAAATAACATATATAACAACGAAACATGCTTACAGCAAAAGAAATCAGGGAATCGTTCAAGGATTTCTTCCGCAGCAAGGGGCATACCATAGTGCCTTCTGCTCCAATGGTGATTAAAGATGACCCGACATTGATGTTCACAAATGCGGGTATGAACCAGTTCAAGGATATTATTTTGGGTAATGTTACCCCGAAGTTCCGCCGAGCGGCCGACTCGCAGAAGTGCCTGCGCGTGAGCGGCAAGCACAACGACTTGGAGGAAGTGGGGCTTGACACATACCATCACACCATGTTTGAAATGCTTGGCAACTGGTCGTTTGGCGATTATTTCAAGAAAGAAGCCATCGACTGGGCATGGGAATACCTTGTGGACGTGCTGAAGCTCGACCCGTCGAGGTTGTATGCGACAGTGTTTGAGGGATATGCCCCCGAAGGACTTGAACGTGACGATGAGGCTGCTTCGTATTGGGAGGCGCACTTGCCTGCCGACCACATTATCAACGGGAACCGCCACGACAACTTTTGGGAAATGGGCGAAACAGGGCCTTGTGGTCCTTGCTCGGAAATACACATCGACTTGCGTAGCGACGAAGAGCGCAAACAACTTGACGGACGCGAGCTTGTGAACAAAAGCAATCCGCTGGTAATAGAAATATGGAACCTTGTGTTCATGCAATACAACCGCAAGGCCGACGGCACGCTCGAACCGTTGCCAGCAAAGGTGATTGACACCGGCATGGGCTTTGAACGGCTGTGCATGGCTTTGCAGGGCAAGAAATCAAACTATGATACCGATGTGTTCACTCCGCTCATCAAGAAAATCGGCGAGATTGCTGGCATGGAATATGGCAAGGACGCAAAGGTGGATGTGGCGATGCGTGTCATAGCCGACCATGTGCGCACAATAGCATTCTCCATAGCCGATTCGCAATTGCCGTCGAACGCCAAGGCTGGGTATGTAATACGCCGCATTTTGCGCCGCGCAGTGCGTTACGGCTACACATTCTTGGGCCTGAAGAGCGCGTTCATGTATAAGCTCATCGACACGCTCGATGAATCTATGGGCGAGGCTTACCCCGAGTTGCCGCGTCAGGCCGAACTCATCAAGCGCGTAATCAAGGAGGAAGAAGAAGCATTCTTGCGTACACTTGAAACCGGCATGAGGCTCATAGGCAAGGTCATTGCCGACACGAAAGATGCAGGGAAAACAGTCGTAAGCGGCAAGGATGCTTTTGTGCTATACGACACTTACGGCTTCCCGCTCGACCTTACCGAATTGATATTGAAGGAAAATGACTTGTCGGTTGATACCGACGGCTTTGCTGCCGAAATGGAAAAGCAAAAACAGCGTGCTCGCAATGCCGCCGCTGTCGAGACCACCGACTGGGTTACGCTGCGTGACGGCGAGTGCGAGTTTGTAGGCTACGACTTCGACGAGGTGGAAACCGAAATCCTTCGTTATCGCAAGGTAAAGCAGAAAAATTATGAATTTTACCAGATAGTGCTGGCTCGCACTCCATTTTATGCCGAAATGGGCGGTCAGGTGGGCGACACTGGCACATTGCGCTGCGGCGACGACGTGGTGGAAATTATCGACACCAAGCGCGAAAATAACTTGCCTGTACACATTGCAAAGAAATTGCCTGCCGATGTGACTGCCACTTTCACAGCTTCGATAAACAAGGAAGCAAGGTTGGCGACCAGCTGCAACCACACAGCAACCCACTTGATTCACGAAGCTCTGCGCGAGGTGCTGGGTACGCATGTTGAGCAGAAAGGGTCGTATGTGAGTGCCAATTTCCTGCGTTTCGACTTTTCGCATTTCCAGAAGATGACGGCCGAAGAAATCCGCCGTGTCGAGCAATTGGTAAACCGCAAGGTGCGGATGGCTATCGACCTTTGCGAGTATCGCCACATGCCTATCGCCGAAGCCCGTGCTATGGGTGCTATGGCACTGTTTGGCGAGAAGTATGGCGACGATGTGCGTGTCATCAAGTATGGCGATTCGATTGAGCTTTGCGGCGGCACGCATGTGAAGAATACAGGTAACATAGGAATGGTGAAAATCATTTCAGAGAGCAGCATTGCCGCAGGCATACGCCGCATCGAGGCAGTTTCGGCTGCAAATGTCGAAGATATGGTATATAACGTGCAGGATGTGTTGGAGCAGATTAAGCAAATGCTTAATAATGCGCCGAATGTCATTTCGGCATTGCAGCGTTCGCTTGCCGAAAATACCGGCCTGCGCAAGCAAGCCGAGGAATTCCTGCAAGAGCGCATAGGTATTGTCAAAAAGGCGATTATGGAACACGCCACTGTGGTAAACGGCATCACGTTGGCGGCTTGTTACGGTCCACGAATGGCCGATGTGGTGAAAGGTGCGGCATTTGCATTGCGTGCCGAGCATCCTACCGACTTCGTATTTGTGGCTGCCACGCATGAGAATGAAAAGCCGATGTTGACTGTGGCTATTAGCGACAACCTCGTGAAAGACGGATTTAATGCGTCGAAAATCGTGCGCGAAGCCGCAAAGTTGATACAGGGCGGTGGTGGAGGTCAACCACATTTCGCACAGGCTGGAGGTAAGAATATCGATGGATTGTCGGCAGCTCTCGACAAGATGATTGAGTTGCTTGGCCTTAAATAATATATTTATTTTCCGATGGCTGTGCGTAAGCATACGCCATCGGAAATATCTCTTGGTAAGATAGGCTTCGGCTCGGCAAAACAAATTCGAACAAGTTCGATTTGCAATTGCGCTCGCCTTGCACTATATTTGCATACATAAAAAATAATTGCATCAAACACTATGATTAGCGAAGAAGAAAAGAAATTCGTAGCAGAAATGTCGGCTCAGGCCGCAGAACTTGAAAGCCGTTGTGCTACCAGCAAGCCGGCTCGCTTGCCTCAGCACGAGCTTGCATATTATATAATGGATAACCACTTCAAGGCAAGCTCGGTATTGTGGGGCTTAGGTTGGGTAGTGGCTTTTGCCATACTCGAATTCCTGCTCGTGTAATATCGGTTAATTACGCATTGTTTCCCTGCCTTTCGATGCGTTGAAGATGTGGGGAAGATATTTGTATCCGTTTTTATAAAAAAACGGATTTTTTTATTTGCTGAAGATATAAAACTGGTGTATGGAACTGGTTGTATTGTGAAAGAGGGTAATGCGCATTTACCGATGCATGGCAGGAAGTCGTTTCAAAAAGAAATTAGCATCGATGTTGCATGAACGCCACCATTCAGGCTCGACTTTATACAAAGTTGCTCGGTGTGCACGGCAATCTGTTGACGGCGTGATTTATAAATGCAAATGACGAATTTATGCAAATTTGAAGTGCTACTGCAAATTTGCATAAGTGCGTTATGGTAATGCAGAAAGGGGAAAAGACGAGATATATCCTTTTTGAGGGTTACCAGAAGCGGTTTTGGGATTTGTTGTACTCGAAACCGACTGACGCAAGGCGACCTTCGAGCCATTTGCGGTCGATTTGCATGTCGTTGCACATTTCGTCGAGTGAACCATATTGGTCGCGGAGTTTCATATTGACGTAGCTTAGCAGCATCATCACGTCGTTGGGTAATTGTTCGTTCATCGTTGCGATTTTAAAATGTGTTTTTTATTTATTCATATCTAACATGAGGCTTAGCAAATGTTGTGCCAATGTGCAATTTTTGTAGTATTTTTGTTCGGAAATTATAAGATATATGGCAAGGAGCAGGAAAGGAAGCCGTAAGCGCGGCGGCACATGGGCCGACAAGGCGGCAAGGTTTAAACGCAGGTTGATGGTGTGGGCATGGTCAACGTTGGTGGCGTTGGTGCTGTGCCTTGTGGCACGGTATGTGGCAGTAGATGTTTACAGTACCAACCGGGCGCAGCGCGACCAGGCCGAGGTGGCGATGCTCATGGACGTGAAGATGCCGTCGGGAGTGGACAACATGAAGATTGTCTATAAAGGCTTCACGGTGTATTTCAACAGCCATTACCATATCCCCAATTGCGTGGTTTATGAACTCACCGGCAAGGAAACCGAAGGGGAATATCCGCGCTACAAGAATTTCCTCACCGACGAGCAGATTGCAGGGTGTGCCAATCCGTGGGATTACACCCACTCGGGCTACACGCGCGGCCACATGGCCCCTGCCGCCGACATGAAGTGGGACCGCGAGGCTATGAAAGAATCGTTCTACATGACCAATATATGCCCGCAGAAGGCTGCGCTGAACTCGGGTGGGTGGAACAAGCTCGAAAACAAGGTGCGTGACTGGGCGCGGCGCGACAGTGCGATTATCGTGGCAACAGGCCCGATTTTGTCGCCTGGCATGACGACCATCGGCGAGAGCCGTGTTGCCGTGCCTGAACGGTTTTTCAAGGTGGTGCTTGCTCCGTTTGCCTCGCCGGTGCGGGCTGTGGCCTTTGTTTATCCCAACGGGTCGAGCAAAGGTGCACTGAAGAAGTATGCCGTGACTGTCGATGAGGTCGAGCAGCTCACAGGCATCGATTTCTTCGCCGGGCTCAACGGCGAAGAGCAAGTGGAATCGGGCATCAACCTGCTGCAATGGGAGTTACAAGGCAATTGATGCTATTGCCCGGAAATGAGGAATGCCGTTAGCTGTTTTATTAACGAGTTAATGTGCGTTGTTGATGGAAAGCGCCACATTTGAAGTGGTGTAGAAGGCGACGAACGAGTGCTTCAATCTTGCCGAAATTATGCCGTAAGTGTGCATGAACGAAATGGCATCGTCGCGTTTCTTTTCCATCATTGAAATCTTAATTTGTGGCAAAATTACAATATTTAATGTGATATAAAGGAAAAAGTGTAGTATATTTGCATAAAGTTGGTAGCGTTTTCTCGCTTCCAATTTGTTGAACTTTAGCATATACAATGAAATGAAGCACAGCAATTTAATACTGTCGCTTGCCATTGCGGCAATGATTGCCGGCTGTGGCACAGCGGCAATGGCGCAGCAGACGCAGAAGCTCACTGCCGCCAAGCACAACGATTACGGACTGGTGTATTCGTTGCCCACGACACACCTGCGCATCGAGGTGGAGTTGGAAAAGACCATCAGCAAGGTCGGGCCGTATTACCAATATGCGCAACGCTACTTGAGCATCAGTAACCCCATCACCGAGGATTCACAGTCGTGGAAGTTAAAGTCGGTGACAATCACCCCATACGGTGTTCCCGACGAGGAGAACCGTTACCTTGTGAAGTTCAAGAGCGGAACAGGCGTGTACATGGTGTTGTCGGAAGACGGGTTGCCGCTGGCCATCAATTGCGAGGTTCCCGAAGAAAACAAGCCAAAACGTCCGGCAAAGAAACAGAGTGAGCCATCGCTCACTGCCGAAGACCTCGTGATGGCTTTGCCGGGAGAATTGCTTGTGAGCGAGTCGATGGCGAAGCGAGCACAGATTGCTGCGCAAGAGATTTATAAGATTCGAGAGAGTCGCACTGCATTCACAACTGGTGAGGCCGACCAAATGCCCGATGGCGAGGCACTGAAGTTGATATTGGCCCAGCTCGACGAGCAAGAACGTGCCTTGGTGGCACTATTTGCCGGGAGGGAACGCACCGAAACTATAACAAAGGTAGTCGATTATTGCCCTACTGAGGCGGTTGACCGCGAGGTGTTGTTCCGAGTGTCGGACACCGATGGTTTGGTAAAAAGCGACAACTTGGGTGGCGACCCAGTGTATATATCGGTTGAAATCACCCAACAGGGCGAAATGCCAGTCAACGAAAAAGGCGAGGAATTGAGTATGCCCAAGAATGCAGTGGCATACAACATTCCGGGCAAAGCGATGGTGACACTGCGATATGCTGGCCGTAACATAGCCAAGCAAGAAGTAGATGTGGCGCAGTTTGGTATCGACTATGGACTTGACCCGTCGATATTTACCAGCAAGAAATTGCCATATTCGTTGCTGTTTTATCCCGAAACAGGTGCTTTGAAGGAATTGAAAGCGATACAGTAAAACAACACAAATATAACGACAAATATGTTTTCAGGAATAGTGGAAGAAGCCGCAACGGTAGTAGGCCTTGTGCGTGATGGCGGCAATTTACATATAACATTGCGGTGCAGTTTCACCGATGAGTTGAAAATCGACCAAAGTGTTTCGCATAATGGCGTGTGCTTGACAGTCGTGTCGTTCCCGTCGCCTGGATGCTACACTGTGACGGCAATTCAAGAAACGCTCGACCGCAGCAACCTCGGCCTGCTTGCTGTGGGCGACGAGGTGAATGTAGAGCGTAGCATGAAAGTGGACGGGCGACTTGACGGACACATAGTGCAAGGACACGTTGACCAGACAGCCACTTGCACTGACGTGCGCGAAGTGGATGGGTCGCACTATTACACATTTGGTTACAGTGTTGACCCGGCAATGGCGGCAAAGGGCTATGTGACTGTCGAGAAGGGAAGCGTAACGGTCAATGGCGTGAGCCTGACGGTGTGCAACTCGCAGCGCGACTCGTTCCAAGTTGCGATTATTCCATACACATACGAGCATACCAACTTCCATAACATACACCAAGGAACGGTGGTGAACATCGAGTTTGACATCATCGGTAAATACTTGAGCCGCATGATGGAATTTGTGAAAGAGAAGTGAAGCGCATAGGCATCATTTCCGACACACATGGCTGGTGGGACGACCGCTATGTGACGTATTTCAAGGACTGTGATGAAATATGGCACGCTGGTGACATCGGCAGCGAAGAACTTGCCGACCGGTTGGCGGCGATAGCCCCTTTGCGCGCTGTGTATGGCAACATCGACGGTGGTGCGCTGCGCCGCCGTTTCAATGAGGTGGAGGTGTTCACAGTCGAGGGCGTGAAAGTGGTAATGACACACATTGGCGGCTATCCGGGGCGATATGCGCCGGGAATCAAGGCGATTTTGCTCGCCGAGCGTCCGCAACTGTTCATTTCGGGACATTCCCACATATTGAAAGTGATGAACGACAAGTGGATGGGTGTGTTGCATATCAATCCCGGAGCTGCCGGCATGCAAGGCTGGCAGACAGTGCGCACGCTTGTGCTGCTGACAATCGACAACGGCACGTTTGCCGACTGTGAAGCTATAGAATTAGGCGGCCGGTGACAGCCGGCGATGAGGATATGCAGCGTCGATTTGCAAAAAATATGTAAATAGGACAGTTTTTGCGAAGTTCGTTTCTTGCAGGATGGTGGTTAATTTGCTAACTTTGGTGTATCACGAAAAAACCGCCCTACTATGAATATTGTCCTGCCTAAAAAAATAAACGGGAAGCCCGATGTTATCAATGATGCCCGTCGAGTGACAGTAATCGGAGCCAATGGTGCCGGGAAGACGCGTTTCAGCGCACGGTTAATCGAGATGTTTCCGCATCAGGCATTCAAGTTGTCGGCATTACGAGCCATTTTCCCGACCACTTCAATCAACAAGCTCGAAGGGTCGATTGACATGCTTTACACCGAGAAGTCGTCACTGACGCACATAATGCGAGGGGCCGCCGAGAGCGAGTTTGAACGCCTTATTTTCTTGCTCATGCAAGATGAATTTATTGACATGCTCACATATAAGGCGCAGTTGAAAAGCGGGGAGAATGTGGAAATGCCGCATACAAGGCTCGACGACGTGCTTAATCGCTGGATTGAAGTGTTTCCGCAAAACCGTGTGATGCGGCTTGATGGCAAGTTGCTGTTTTCCAACGAGAGCGACAACGAGCCCTATTCGTCGCAATTGCTGTCGAATGGCGAGAAAACGGTGCTTTACTACATAGGGGCCATGTCTTATGCCATGCCTGGTGCGGTGATATTTGTCGATTCGCCCGAGGTGTTCCTGCACCATTCCATCATGCAAGCGTTGTGGAATGTGATTGAAGAGATGCGCCCCGACTGCACGTTTATCTACAACACGCACGATATAGAATTTGCCTCATCGCGCATCGACAACGTGTGTGTGTGGGTACGCGGGTACGACAATGCCCACGAGGCATGGGATTACCGCATAGTGTCGCGTTCGACTTTCCCCGATGAGATTTATTTCGACATACTTGGCAGCCGCAAACCTGTGCTTTTCATCGAGGGTGATGAGATGCACAGCATCGATTCCAAGCTCTATCCGCTCATATTTACCGAATATACGGTGAAGCCAGTAGGCAGTTGCGACAAAGTGATTGAGGTCACGCGGGCGTTCAACGACATGCAGGCATTTCACCACTTAGACAGCCACGGGCTTGTTGACCGCGACCGACGCAACGAGCATGAAGTGGCATATTTGCGGCAAAAAAAGATTTTCGTACCCGAAGTTGCCGAAATTGAAAACATTCTAATGCTCGAAGGGGTGGTGCGCACAGTTGCAAGGCACTTCCATCGCAACGAAGACCGCGTGTTTGAGCGCGTGAAACGTGCGGTAATCAATATGTTCCGTTCCATGCTCAAGCAGCAGGCATTGATGCACGTGCGCCACAGTGTGAAGAGCAGTGTGGAGATGCGCATCGACCGCAAGTTCCAGAACATCAGTGCCCTTGAAGACCACATGATGGACTTGGTGCATGAAATCAACCCGCGCGGCATGTACGACGACTTTTGCCGCCGTTTCCACGACTACGAGCAGCGCAATGATTATGCAGCCATATTGAAGGTGTTTAATGAGAAGACCATTATCAACAACAGTAATGTGGCTGTAATGTGTGGGTTGCGCAACAAGGAACATTACATCAAGGCAATTTTGACTATACTCAAGGAAAACGGGCCAGATGCCGAGGCTATCCGCCGAGCTGTGAAAGAATGTTTCGGTATAACCGATGCGTCAACGGGCAGCAATGCCACTGCGCAAGCAGAACAAGTCACAGGACAGAAAACCGACGATGCCAAAGTGTCGAGTGGAAAGTGACGCATTCCGATAAGGCTTTATTGAATGACATGGCTCTTTCATTTACCACACACAGTTTCTAAATGAAAGAGCCATGATTGAATAAACATAAAAAATGAGGGTGTATTTTTTGCAATGCGCCATCATTTTGCTATATTTGAAAGCAAATTATTTTTGAGATTGAAATTGAGATGAGCAGTAAAACTAAAGTTTTTATTATCGACGACGACAAGGCCTCGGTAGAGAAGTTATGCGAAGTGTTGTCGGATTACCCCGACCTTGTAGTAATGGGAAGTTCTGGAATGTGTGAAAGCGGGTGTGAAACAGTGGCAGACATTAAGCCCGATTTGCTTTTCTTGGACATCGAGTTGCCCGATGGCAATGGACTTGACGTGATTGATTCGTTGAAGGCCTCCAGTGCCGACACATACGTGGTGGTGTTCACTGCATATTACCCGAAATATAAGGAGGAGGCTTTCAAGAAGGATGAACCTGACTATCTGTTGAAGCCAATCAGCGAATTTGAACTTGACAAGGTTATAAAGCGTTACCGCAGGCACAGGTTGCTGTCGGCCGGTAATGTTGTAGAGGAAGTGCCAGTGGCGCAGCCGTCGGCCAAGCGCAGCGAGGTGTTCACCGCTACCACTTACACCAACGAGTTGCGAGTAATGCGCCTTACCGACATCGGTTTCTTCAAGTATAGCAAGAAGCGCAAAGTGTGGGAAGCGGTGCTTGCCGACCACAGTTGTGTGCAGCTCAAACGAGGAACTTCGGCGAGCGACATATTGCGTTACAGCCACCATTTTATGCAGACCCACCAGTCGTGCATAGTCAATATGCAATACTTGTTTTTCCTCGGGCAGGATTCGTGCCGCTTAATGCCTCCGTTCAACGAGGATTTGTTGCCGATTGGCGGCACATACGGCCGCAAGTTGCGCAGCTATTTCCAAGAAATTTAGTTCAATTGACAATTGACAATTAACAATGGACAATTATAGCATCAATAATCCAAACTGTCAACTGTCAATTGTCCATTGTTAATTGTCCTTGGATTTCGTTATAAATCAGCTTGGTTGCGCCGAGGTGCGATTTTATGTAATTGCCGGCCGAAGAGCCGCTTTTGGCAAGGAATTGCTTGTCGCGCATCAAGCGGTCGATTACTTTCACAAAATCATCACTGTTGCTTATAGAAAAGCCTCCGCCGCATTCTATCAGGTCGTGTGCTTCCTTGAATTTTGAGTGGTTTGGGCCGAAAATCACGGGTATGCCATACACGGCAGCCTCGTTAAGATTGTGGATTCCTGCCCCGAAGCCTCCGCCGATGTATGCCACATTAGCGTAGCGGTAGCACGACGACAGGATACCGAAACAGTCGATAATCAGGCAGTCGGCATCGGCGATGGTTTCTTCGCTTGCTTCGGAATACAATGCCGTTGGGCGTGTGATGCGTGCCTTGATGGCATTTATGCGTGCATCGTCAAACTCGTGGGGGGCGATAATCAGTTTCATGCCCGGGTGGCTGTTAAAGTAGGGTATGACTATCTCTTCGTCGGGCTGCCACGAACTCCCGATGATGAGCGTCAACGGTGATGAGCTGGCAAATCGCTCCACCGTGGGGAATGGCTTGCAAGAGGCAAGGATGTCGCTCACGCGGTCAAACCGTGTGTCGCCTGCCACTGTAACGTCGGTAATACCGATTGACGACAACAGCTGGCGTGATTTCTCGTCTTGGACATACAAGCGAGTGAAGTAGTCGAGCATGTGGCGGAACATTCCGCCATAGAAGCGGAAAAATATTTGCCCGGGCCTGAAGATGCTTGAGATGATGTAAGTGGGAATTTGTCGGCAAGAAAGTTGTTGCAAGTAGTTGCCCCAAAATTCATACTTAACGAATATTGCCATGCGAGGCGACACCATGTCGATAAATCGGCGGGCATTGGCTGGTGTGTCGAACGGCAGGTAACACACCACATCGGCGCCTTTGTAATTCTTGCGCACTTCATAGCCCGATGGGGAGAAGAATGTTAGCAGTATGCGTTGCCCGGGCATGGTGCGTTTAACCATCTCGATTAATGGGCGGCCCTGTTCAAATTCCCCGAGCGATGCGGCATGAACCCACACAATGTGTCCGCGGTCGGCGGCAGTGATTTCGCGAGCCAGTGTGTCGAAAGTGCATGCCTGCCCTTCAACCATTTTTTTCAACTTATTGTTGCGCAGGGCGGCAATTTTCACCCCTGCTTGCATTGCTGCTATGCCAATGTTGTATAAAACATTCATCGTCGATGTCAAAAAAAATTTATGCCGGCAGAGTTATTTGCTTGTCGGCATGTGGGTTTAATAATATCTGCTAAGGTATTGGCTATGTGCAACCTTGTTACGGCGGTCGCTCCACAAGTCGTTGTCGATATACACGCGCAACGCTATTTTCTGCCAGAATGTGAAAGCGTCGGGCGTGTAATGAAAGTCAAGCGACGCATATAGATTCATAAACTGGTTGCGGAATATGTATGCTCTTACATTTGTGCGGCTATATACTTTGGCTTGGTAGTTCGGGTCGCCCATGTTGAGCAGCGAGCCATATTTTGGATACAGAGGAAAAAGGTTTTTGCCGACATACAAATGCTCGTCGATGCCCAAGAAGCGCCATTCGGCAGTGGCATCGACAATCAATCCGTAGGGTTTCTGCCAAGCTCCAGTGCCGCGGTCGCGTTCCAACTGTAGCATAATGCCGGCTCTCACTGTCAGGCTGTCTAATTGTGGCGTGAATCGGGCCAAGTCAAGGCCAACGTAGGGATTTACGGTTATGTCGTCGTTGACGTTCTGGTCGGGAGTGGGGTTGCTGGTCTTTGCAAGGTGGTTCACTTGCAGCCGTCCGCCCAACCACAAAGCCCAAGTAGGGTTCCATCGTCCGTGGAAATACACGCTGAAGGCCTCGCGTTGCGTGTCGGTCTGCAGGCTGCGCCAGTCAAGAGCCAGCTCCATGAATCCGCTGCGGTGCAAGTATTGTATGAGTGCGCCGCGAATGTTAGGCTCGGTGTAACGCAGCGAGTCGCTCATCAGCACCGTCGGCAATTGCTCGATGAGCTGTGTGCGTGGCAACATTCCCAAGCTGATGCGCCACGATGGTGACACATAGCTGTAATATACCGTCGGCGACAGCTTGTAGCCTTTCCATCCATTGCCAAGTGGCTGGTACCACGACACGCCGCCCATTATGCGGTGCTTCCCGCCCAATAGCGAAATTCCCACTTCGGGCGACAGGCGTGTGAATGTGATTGTCTGGTCGGGCGAGTAATAGTCGTCGCCTTCGCGGTTCTCAAATACCGACCCGGCATCGATGCTCCACACAAATTGCTGTTGGGCCAAAGCATGGATGGCGGCTGCCATGCAGACAGCCGCCACCAGTGATATGAGTCGGTTAAACATTGGCTGCGTGGATGTTTTCGATGCCTCGGCGCAGTCGTGCTATGGTTTCGTCGCGGCCTATTAGTTCTGTTATGTCAAACATGTGCGGGCCCTTGCATTCGCCCACTACTGTGAGGCGGAAAGCATTCATGACGTTGCCCAGATGGTAGCCCTTGCTGGCAATCCACGCCAGCACTACATCTTCGCAAGGTTTTGATGCGAAGTCGGGCGCTTGTTCAAGCACGCCAATGAGTTCCTGCATGATTTGTGGCATTTCGGGTTTCCACCGTTTCTTGATGTCTTTTTCGGCATATTCGGTGGGTGCGGCGAAGAAGAAACGTGCGTTGGGCCATAGTTCGCCAAGCAGTGAAACACGGTTTTTCACCAATGCCACAACTCGGGTGATATATTCGTCGCCGAATCGGGCTGGTTCGATACCGTTTTTCACGAGGATTGGTTTGAACAGCTCGGCCAGCTCGGCATCGGGCTTGTTCATGATGTACTCGTGGTTAAACCATTTGCCTTTCTCAAAATCGAATTTTGCGCCGCTCTTGGAGCAATGGGCAAACGAGAAGTCGCGTACCAGTTCGTCCATCGACATTAATTCGCGGTCGTCGCCGGGATTCCATCCGAGCAGGGCGAGGAAGTTTATTACAGCCTCGGGCAGGTAGCCAGCCTCGCGGTATCCCGATGATATTTCGCCCGACTTGGGGTCGTGCCATTCGAGCGGGAACACAGGGAAGCCCAGACGGTCGCCGTCGCGCTTGCTCAGCTTGCCCTTGCCGTCGGGCTTGAGCAGCAGCGGCAGGTGGACGAATTGCGGCATGGTATCGCTCCAGCCGAATGCTTCGTAGAGCATCACGTGTAGCGGAGCCGATGGCAGCCATTCCTCGCCACGTATGACGTGGGTGATTTCCATCAGGTGGTCATCGACGATGTTTGCAAGGTGGTAGGTGGGCAGGTCGTCGGCACTCTTGTAAAGAACCTTGTCATCGACAATCGACGAGTTGATTACCACTCGGCCACGTATTAGGTCGTTAACCTCAATGTCTTTACCCGGCTCGACCATGAAGCGCACCACGTATGGCGTGCCAGCGGCGATGAGGCTGTCCACTTCATCGCGTGTCATAGTGAGTGAATTGCGCATCTGCTGGCGTGTCGATGCGTCGTATTGGAAATTGGGCATCTGCTTGCGCATGGCTTCGAGTTCCTCGGGAGTGTCGAAAGCGACGTATGCTTTCCCGCCATCGCATAGTTGTTTGACGTATTGTCGGTAGATGTCGCGGCGTTCCGATTGCTTGTAGGGTCCGTATTGGCCGCCTTCGCGTACCCCTTCATCGATTTTTATGCCGAGCCATGCAAGTGCTTCGTTGATATAATCTTCGGCACCTGGCACGAAGCGGTTTGAGTCGGTGTCCTCGATGCGCAATATCATTTTGCCCCCGTTTTGGCGGGCGAACAAGTAGTTATATAAAGCTGTGCGTACTCCGCCGATGTGCAGTGGCCCTGTGGGCGACGGGGCGAAGCGTACCCTTACTGTTCGTTCCATAAATATATAATTATGTTAAGTTTTCAGGTTGCAAAGATACGCTTTTAATTGACAATTGACAATTGACGATTGACAATTTACCGAGTTCCCGAGTTGCAGTGCTGCATAGCATTGTTCCCCTGTGGACATGCGGTTGCGTTAAATTTATTTAAGGATATTTGTTGCCTATTGGTGGAGGCCGGGTGTGAAAATACGGCAAAAAGGGCTATTTTTGCAGCAACAAAAAACACACCGCGAATGGATGATATTAGCATAGAAGAGTCGATTTCCCGATACGGGTATGCTGTTTTTGATTGTGTTTCGCACGATACGTTAAAAGCGTTGTCGATGGCGAAATACAGCACGGTGTTGCTGTGTACCAGCGGAAAAGCCGTTGTGGAACTGGAACATGGCGTGTCGGAATATGAATTGGGTGAGGCGTGGTGCGTGGTGCTGCCACCTGCAATGATTGTGAGGTTGCACTCGGTGAGCGACGATTTCAAGGCTACTGTGTTGCAAGCGTCGCAAGAAATCACGCTATCGTCGTTTATCGGGCTGGAAACGGAAATGTTCAATATCATTTACCGCAAGCCGTGTTTTTCGATTTCGGGGGAGAGCGAATTGACATTGGTGCATAACATGATTGAGAATTTGCGCATCTTCACGCAATTGCCCGAGTCAACACATACCAAGGACTTTGTATGCGGCACGATACACTGCCTTTATATTGCAATATATGATTTGCGCTTGAGGACGTCTTCGCCCGGCACACAGCGCAATGTGGTGTATAGCTCGGCCGACACTTATTTCAGGCAATTCGTGCAATTAGTAAAAGAGCATTGCCGGGTACACCACGACGTGGCTTTTTATGCCGACAAGTTGCATATTACACCTAAATACCTCAACGAAATATCGCGAAAGAAGGTGCATTTCACGGCAAAAGAGGTGATTACGCAGTTTCTGGTGACGTTAATCAAGCGTGAATTAGTGATTTCGGGCAACTCGGTGCAACGCATAGCCTACGATTATAATTTCTGCGACCAGTCGAGCCTTGGCAAGTTTTTCAAGAAAGCCACTGGAATGTCGCCCGTAGCTTACCGCCGCACACGTTGATGTTCGAGTCTGGTTGCTGTTTTTTGCTCGAATAACCGTAATGCTGGAATTTTGCGTATTTTTGTATCTTAGAAACTGTTTTGAAATTTTACAGAAATAGTTTTATATTGAGTTCTTTGTTCATGTTTTGAGCGTCTTTTCGGCCGTTTTCGATTGTTTTTTTCGACGTTTAGCTTGCTAAACTTACTCAAAAAAAACAATCAAAACCGCCTCGAAAATCCATCTCAAACCATCGAACAAAAATTTCAAAACAGTTTCTTAGAATTACGTTATTTGACGATTATATTAAAAAAATATTCAAGCTGATGCTCATATATAATACTACATATCATGCTTCGGCTGCGGTGTATGACGATTTTGTAAAATGGCTGCGCAGCGAGTATATTCCGCACGTCAGTGCCGGTGGGGTGCTTCGGTTGCCGCAATTGGCCCGGGTGATGGACGGCAGCGACGATGCCGAGGGTCGCAGCTATGCGTTACAGTTTCGTGTGGAATCGGTCGAGGTGCTTAACCAGTGGATAAACAGCGATGGCAGAAGGTTGGCTGCCGAGATTGTGCGCCGTTTTGGCCGTGATGTGGCAGGATTTGCCACATTGATGGAAGAAATCGATACCGACTGATGGCTATGGGAAGCGAGTATGACCGCATCATAATAGGCATCGACCCTGGTACTAACGTGATGGGGTATGGCATATTGGGCGTGAAGCGCAAACGGCCGTCGATGATAGCCATGGGGGTGATAAAATTGAGCAAATTTGACGACCATTATATGCGCCTGCACCGCATATTCGAGCGTGTGTTGGGATTGGTGGAGCAATACCTCCCCGATGAAATGGCAATCGAGGCTCCGTTTTATGGCAAGAATGTGCAATCGATGCTGAAACTTGGTAGGGCGCAGGGTGTGGCAATGGCGGCTGCGCTGCATCGCGACGTGCCTATTGCCGAGTATGCACCGTTGAAAATCAAGATGGCAATCACAGGCAATGGTAGTGCCTCGAAGGAGCAAGTGGCCGAGATGTTGCGCCGCATTCTTGCCATTCCGCAAGAATCAATGCCCGAGTTGCTCGATGCCACCGATGCGCTTGCCGCCGCATTGTGCCATTTTTATGAATCGTCGCGTCCGCAGCCACAGGGTGGCTGCCGCTCGTGGAAGGAATTTATTGCCGCGCACCCCGACCGGCTGAAGTGACCAGTGCCGCGGCACTTAGGTCACAGCCCGAGTGTGGCTTTAGCGTTGTTCATCGTGTTTTCGCCCACGGTATAGGCGTAGCATGCAACAGGGATGAAGTGCAAGGCCATGTCGTCGATTTTTTTCGTGCCTTCCTGGGTTATGCTAGTCACGATGGCCTGTGTCATTTGGTTTTTCTCCAAGAAATATTTTAGTGATGCCAATTCGTTAGGACGTTCAAAGAAGCGGTCGGTCCACTTGATTTCCACAGCCCAATCGGGCTTTTGCCGTGCGATATTCAGGCCAACGATGTCCACTTCGCCCTGCTGCTTGCCGGTGCGCCAATTGGCATAGCGTATCTGCACACCTTGCCTTGGAAACCATTGCGCCATTACGGTAGTTTCTACCATGTCACCTATCTCAATGTCTTGCTCGCTGATGGGTTGGAAAAGGGCGCATCTCAGTGATGGGTTGGTAAGGTATATTTTGAATTGCGTTTCGCGTTGGTAGTGCCTTGCTGTGTCGTCGGTTCGGCGCACAACTTTTACAAGGAATGCAGCTTCAAGGTAGCTGATATATTTTTTCAGAGTTTCTTTTTTTACGCCCGACTCCTTTGAAAGGCTTTCGTATGAGAATTGTGCCCCCGAGTGATATGCAATCATTGTGAACAACGAGTTAAGCTCTTGCACATCGCTGATGCCGTAAAGGCTTGGAAGGTCGCGGAGCAACACTTTATCGATAATGTCGTGACGAATAAATTGTCCAGGATTTTCGCGTATTTCTTCTGAAAACACAACCTCGGGGTATCCGCCATAATTTATATAGTCGATGAAAAGGCTGTTCAGGAGTCGCAGGTCGATGGTTCGATATATTCGTGTCATGTCTTTGCATTGCAAATCAATGGCGCTTGGCAGCATGATGTTGGAGTATCCCTTCAAGTGGATGTATTCATAAAAGGTGAGCGGAGGCAAGTTGAAATCGGTAAAACGTCCTGCACCGCTTTCGTTGCTTTTTTCCTTGAGTTCTGCGGCAGCCGACCCCGATGCTATAAATTTCACATTATGGTAAGTGTCAACTAACGATTTGAGATTTATCTCCCAGTCTTTGAGATACTGTATTTCGTCGTAGAAAACATACATTTGTTGTTGCATCGGCTCTTTGCCTAATATCTGGCATGCCAAAATAAAAAGTTGTTCCAAATAGATTTTGTTGTATATTGGCGTTTCTACCGAGATGTAAATGATGTTTTGGGCCGGAGTGCCGTTGTCGATTAGTTGCTGTATGGCATGGAACATCATCACGGTTTTGCCCACCCTGCGTGGTCCCATGAGTATCAACGCTCGTTGCAACCCTACGGATTGAACCAGCGGCATGAATATGTTGAGGTACAACCGTGGCGACATTCGTGTGTAGTAATCGGGAATCTTGCCTTCGGTCCACCAGGGGTTATCGACTTTGAGCCTGCCAATGATTTGTTTTTCTAACAGTGCGGTATATTCCATGTGATGATATAGGTATGTTTGAATAGTACAAAAATACAGTATAAAGTCAAAATAAGCAATATCAAATGTGCTTATTTGGAATGTTTTTGGTGTGTTAAACTGAAAATGCAGGGATTTTATGCTTAAACTTTTGCGGTTGGAGGCAATATGTGACTGTATTTGCTTTTTATTTTACTCTTGTAGTTGGTTGATAGTTAGGATGATATAAAGCAAATTCCAAATAAGCATATTTGAATGTGCTTATTTGGAATTTTGTGGTATGAATAAGCGTATTGAAATGTGTTTAACTGTGCGCTTGTGGACTATTCACGTGGAAGGGTGGTGATTTTCAACTTGTTGTATGCACGTTCGGCTTTTTCCTTGGCGGCTTCCACACTGTCGGCAGTGGCGAGGATTACGGCCATGCGGCGGTGTCCGTTCACTTCGGGCTTGCCGAATATGCGCATTTGTGTGCCAGGCTCTTCAAGCACTTTGTCGATGCAGTCCATTTCGATGCGGTTGGTATCGCCCTCGACCACTACAGCACGTGATGCCGATGGCCCGTAGAAACGTATTTCGGGAACTGGCAGTCCCATCAAAGCACGGGCATGGAGTGCAAATTCGCTCATGTCTTGCGAAATCATCGTCACCATGCCAGTGTCGTGCGGGCGTGGCGATACCTCGCTGAAAATCACTTCGTCGCCCTTCACGAACATTTCCACGCCGAAGATGCCATATCCGCCAAGTGCATCGGTCACACGCCGGGCGATGTCTTGTGCAGCCTGCTTGGCCGCATCGGTCATAGCTTGCGGTTGCCATGAATAGCGGTAATCGCCATCGACTTGTATGTGTCCTATTGGCTCGCAAAATGCCGTGCCACTGATGCTGCGCACTGTGAGCAAGGTGATTTCGTAGTCGAAGTTGACAAACCCTTCAACGATTACTCGTCCTGCTCCGGCGCGTCCACCTTCCTGAGCCACTTGCCAAGCATGGTGTATGTCGTCGTTGGAGCGAATCACGCTTTGTCCGTGGCCCGATGAGCTCATGATGGGTTTTACCACGCAAGGCGCCCCGATTTCGGCCACAGCTTGGCGGAATTCTTCCTCGGTCGAGGCAAAACGGTAAGGCGAAGTCTTTATGCCAAGTTCTTCGGCGGCTAAGCGGCGTATGCCCTCTCGGTTCATTGTCAGCCAAGCTGCACGGGCTGTGGGGGTGACGTGGTAGCCTTCTTTTTCGAGTTCGAGCAGGGTAGGAGTGGCTATGGCTTCCACTTCGGGTATTATGTGTTGTGGTTTCTCAAGCTCGATGATTTCGCGCAATTTTGCTCCGTCGAGCATGTTGAACACATGGCAGCGGTGTGCTACCTGCATTGCCGGTGCGCCGGCATATTTGTCACACGCAATCACTTCCACGCCCATGCGCATAAGCTCGATTGCAACTTCTTTCCCAAGTTCGCCGCTGCCAAGCAGTAAAGCCTTGCAACTGAGCGGTGTCAATACAGAACCTATCTTTGTCATTGCCTCTTAGAAATTGAATTTTTCAAGTTTCAGCGAGCCGAGGCGTTCCATTTCGGGAACAAGTGTGGTGAAGTGTGCGGCACTTTCATGTTTAGCCAACGCTTCGGGCGAAGCCCAAGTCTCGCAAATCATTAAAACGCCTGGGCGTGTTGCGCTGGTGAACAAGTCGTAGGCAACGCATCCCTCGTCGTTGAGCGATGCTGCAACAAGTTTCTTTGCTGCCTCGGTGAGTGCTGCGAGGTTTTCATCGTTCACTTGGATAAAAACATTGATTCTAATCATAGTAGTGAATTGGTTTAAGTGTTCTGTTTTCAATATGCAATATTCGCAATTTTTTTCCGAAACTGCAAGCATAAAAATCGCCAACTACGCAAGATGGTAGTCGGCGATTTTCGATTTATGCTTGATTGTTTGCAGGTCAGAGCATGATTTTGAACGAACGGGTATCGACGGTCACGATGTAAAAGCCATGTTGCTGCATGGGGATAACGCAGTCGGTAGTGTTTTCAATCAACGCCCCGCTGGCCGAGAACACTTTTATCATGGAGTTTTTTTTTGCACCAGTCACTATGATGTTCATGTCGTTCCCGGTGACTTTCACGTCGTTATCGCTTACATCATTTGGCTGTAGGCCCGAGGTCGAGAGGTCGATGTAGCGCGAGAAAAATTCCATGTAAGTGTCGGTCCATGTTGATGGTGTGGCATGGCCAAGGAATGGATTGATGGAATATTCCTTGTCGGCTTCGGCAACATTTACAAGCAAGTTGTAAGGAGCTATATTCACGTGTGGAGGGTCGGTAGTGTCTTGAAGGCTGAAGTTGGTAGTCACAGGGCAGTATATGCGCGAGGCAAAGTTTTTCACGTCGAAATAAGACAAGAACGTGAACATTTCTTCGTCGGTGATGCCTAATTCTTCTTGGCAGTCTTCAAACACGTTGGCTGGCCAGTTGACGATTTTCACATCATCGACAAAATCGGCATGGCCTGTAATTGACGGAGCTGCGGCCCTTAGTTGCCCGCTGAGTGCTGCTGCGGCATATACAAATGAGCCACCTTGGCTGCCACCTGCGGCAAATATGTTGTTGCTGCTCACCTTCTCGCGCGAAACGAGGAAGTCAACGGCTCTCACGCAGTCGAGGTATGCGCCGCGGTAATAGTGTGAAGCTGTGTCGCCAAATTCGTAGGCATAGTAGTTGCTGCCATATATGTTGTCGGCTTCGTATGGCGGACGATTGTTGAGCATCTGCCCACGGGTTGATATGATGAGTTCGCACCAATCGGGATTGTCGTCACCGTCCATGCACCAAGGTGTGCTTGTGCCGCCATCGGTGCCTTGGAAGTGGATAATTGCCGGATATTTGCCAGCTTCCTTGGGCTCGGCATAATAAGCACGTATGGTCACTGGCTGGCCGCCACGCACGTCGGGAACAGATTTCATCGACACCATCCACACGTCGCGGCTTTCGGTGCACTTATCCTCGATTTTCTGGACGAATGTGTATTCGGGGTCAATGCCTTTCAATTCGGCAAGGGCATTGTCCCAGTATGTCCAGAAATCGGGTTCAGAGTCGTCGGGCGAAACGATGCCTGTCGGGTCGTAACCGATTACGTAGGAGCAGATGTCGGTGTAGTTGGCATTGGCCGTCATGCGGTAGAAGCCCAGGGTTAGTTCCATTTCCATTTCCACGGTTTGTTTCACGCCCGGTTGCAAGGTCACTTCACGGGAGTAGTCGTTATAGGGAACGTATGCGTCGGTCAGCAGGCTAAGGCGCACAGTGGTGGTTATTTCTTGTGCTTCGAGGCTTGTCAGGCTGATGTGCAGCACAGGAGTTTCGCCCAGTTCCCAAGCACGGATGTCGTCGCGGTCATATTCAAGCACGATATTATACATTTTCGAAGGGTCGATAATTTCGACCGAAGTGAGCGTGTAGCCCACGCCGCTGACTATTGCGCCGCTCTCTTGCAGCGTGGCAAGCATTTCGTCGGTGATTTCAAATTCATAATAAGTGCCTGTCAGGGGCGAAACGTTGTCGATTTTCTGCCAGTTGCCGTCGTTTAATTGCCCTTGTGCGCCTTTTTGCAAGTTGATGAAGTTCATTCGCAACTTGAAGCCAGCCATAGCATCGGCAAATTTGTCGCTGGTGATTCTCACGCTGTTGTTGTTGGGGGCTGTCCAACTGATTGTTTCCTCGCCAGTCCAGATTGTGTTGATGGCATCGCCTTTGTCGTCGCTGCCGCCTGTTTCAACCTTCTTGTAAAGGTCGATGCTTGTCATGGTGAAACCGCTCCCTTTCACCACCATGCCATTGGCTTGTATCTCGGCGAGCATTGCTTCGGTGATTGTAAAGCGTGCCTCGGTGGGTGCGGTAAGGTCGCTTAGCTGGAATGCTTCGGTATCGACGAGAGTTTGCCAGCTGCGGTCGTTGAGCATCACTTGCGGCCACTGGCATGTTTCGGAAATCGCACTTACGGCCACGATAATCTCGTTGCCGACCTCGGCGTTTGCGAAACTTGCCGCGTCGAGTATTACGTATCCTTGCCAGTCGTCGGTGCACACTTGTTCACCCTCCCACAGGTTCAACGTCACATCTACCGTAGGCTGGATTTCCTTGGCCAAGTCGATGCTCGACAGGGTGAAGCCGATGCCACGAACAATCAGCCCATCGGCTTGTATCGAGGTGAGCATAGCCTCGGTGATAGTAAAGCGAGCCTCGGTGGGAGCTGTAAGGTTTTTCAGTTGGAATGGGTCAACGTCGTCGAATTGCGGCCAACCCGAGATGTGTTGGTTGAGCATCACTTGCGGCCACGAAACTTCGGACGATATGGCGCTCACCGATACAACAATCTCGTCGCCCACAGCGGCATTGGAGAATGCGGCGGCATCCAATATCACATTGGCACTCCAGTCGGAACCGAATACGAGTTCTTCGCCACTCCACAGGTTTATTAAAACCTCGTTGTTGCCGCTCTCTTGCGCCTTGAGTGCGAAGAATGAGCAGGCAAGTAATAAAAATGTAATGATTTTTTGTTTCATATAGTTTAATTTTAGGTTTATGCCTTGTCGTTTGTTGCAAATGTATCAACAGGCTATGTATCAGTCTATCCCGATTGTTTTTTTCAAGGTCGGAATTGGGTAGATGAAACATTTGGGGAATGATTTTACACAAATGGGAAGTTGTAAAGCATCGAAGTGGGGCATTTTTTGTAACTTTAGAGGCAAAAAAATTAACGGAGATGTCGCAAGTCAGGTCAGTTATATGTGTGTTGCTCTTGTTGTCGGGAGTGTTTAATGTGGCGTGGGGATATAAATTTTTCTCACCCGATGTTGCTGGCTTGTCGGGGCATTACGTGAATGCAGTGTTGAGCGACAAATATGGCTTTTTGTGGGTTGCCGCCGACGATGGTGTGAAACGGTATGACGGCTATAAGGTCGCTAAGTATGCCATAACCGACACTACGGGGAATACCGACGATGACGTGGTTAAAATTGAAGAAGATGGAGCAGGAGATATGTGGATTACCACATATAACGACATATATGGTTACGACAGGGAACATGATTGCATAACCACCAGTGCTGCCGACAGTGTTTTGGCTCGGTTGGGCATAAAGGCGAATGTGGACTTTGTGGATGTTGACAGCGACAAAGGGCTATGGTGCTCGGTTGGCAGCGATACGCTCTATTACTATTCATTTCGCGATAAACTGCTGCGTTCGATGGCGATAAAGGCACGGCCACTGTGTGCCGATTGCCGTGACGGGCATGGCGTGGTGCTGTTTGGCAATGGCGATTTGACGGAAGTGAATTGGCACACTGGCAGGTTACGTGCCGTGGCGCGGCTTGAGATGTTCCCATATTCGGAATTTCGCATGTATATCGACACTTCGCTGCGGCTGTGGGTGATTGACCGCATGTCGCCAGGTGGGCTTTGCCTTTCGGTGGCTGGTGGCAAGCCTTGCGGCATCGACTTTGGCGACAGCCTTGTAAAAGCTATTGCCGAGGACGACAGTGGAAATGTGTGGCTTGGAACAAACAACGACGGAATACGCATAATAAGCACAGACGGAACGCATGTTGAAATCACGGCCGACGAACACAGCGCATACGGATTGCGGAGCAACCACATAAATTACCTGTACAATGATGGTAGGGGTTTGATGTGGGTGGGAACATCGAAGCGTGGGCTTGCATACGCTGTGCGCGATGAAGCGAGTGTGGAAATATGCCGCACGACGATGCAAGAAGATATATGTTGCTTCCAAGAAGACGATGGCGGCCGTTTATGGATAGGGTATGACGGGAAAGGAATAGCCGTGTATGATAGCACTGGTGTATTGGTGCACACTTTTGATGTCGGTTCTGGTGGCTTGCCGTCCGACTTGGTGGTCGGCGTGTATCGCGAGGTTGATACTGGCCGGTTGTGGTTTGGCAGTTACGGCGGAGGTGTGTTCTCGGTCGATGACAGCGGAGGTGTGGCACGTTTGGCTCATGATGTGTTGGCCTATACACGCCATATTGCGAAAGACAATCAAGGGAATTTGTGGGCAGGAACTTTTACGGCTGGATTGCATTGTTGCAATCTCGGCAACGACAGCATCGTGGCATCATTTGGCAAGCATAATTCATGCCTGAAAACCGATTGCGTTACAGGACTGTGCTTTGACAGTAAAACAGGGCTTCTGTATGTGGCGACGAGCACGGGGCTTTATGTCGTTGACACGTCAACCATGACTGTGGCTTGTGCCGCCGATGAGGAAGGCCTTTTGTCGGATATGCCGATTACCTGCTTGTTGCTCGACAGCAGGGGGCTGCTATGGGTCGGAACTAATTCGGGAATGGCTGTTTATGACAAATCGTTCGGCTTGCATTGTCGATTGACCGATGCCGACGGCCTGTCGGACAACCGCATACTCGCCCTTGTCGAGGACGATAACAGAAATGTGTGGGCTACAACTGGCCGTGGCATATCCAATATAATCACCGACAGCATATCGGGAGGCGAATATACGTTCAATGCGTTTCCTTATTACGAGGAAGATGGGTTGGGAGAGATTTCGTTTAATAAATATTCGATATATTGCACCAACCGGGGCGACATATTGGCAGGTGGTTCGGGCAAATATGTGAAAATTAACCCCGACCGTATGGATGCCTCAAATTTTGGGAAAGTGGTATTTACGGGGTTGCAAGTTGACCATAAAGAGGTTGCGGTCGGTGATGGCTTGCATGTCATTGACAGGCCTATATCGATATGTGAAAAAATAACTGTCGATGCTGGTGCGAATGTGCAGCTCGAAGTGTCGGCGATGAATTACAGGTACAATCATAGGTTGCGATATGTTTATAGGCTTGATGACGGGGCAAGGTGGGTTGCAACATCGGGCAACAGGGTGGTGCTTGACAACTTGGAGCCAGGTTTGCACATCTTAGAAGTGAAAGTGGCTGGCAGCAGCAGCTCGTCGAAGTTGGCAATAAACGTGTCGAAGCCATTTTGGCTGTCGGCGCCGGCAATGATGCTGTATTTAATAATTCCGTGGATTGTGGCAATTTTTGTATATCGCTGGTGGCGGAAGCGCAAAACATGCCAGCCGCAGGTTGCCGACACGTTGCAGCCAGTGAGCCATGAAACGGTGAACGATGCGAATAAGGAGTTTGTCGATAAGGCTACTGCACTGGTGGTTGCCAATATCGACAATGCCGATTTTTCGGTCGAGGACTTCGGCGTACAGATGGGCATGAGCCGCAGCAACCTCTACAAGAAGATGATGCAGGCCACTGGCAAGTCGCCCATCGATTTTATGAGGGAAATTCGGCTCAAGCGCGGAATGGAATTGCTGCGCGACAGCAGCCTTGGCATTTCGCAGGTGGCTTACAGCATAGGCTTGTCGCCCAAGCAATTCTCAAAGCTTTTCAAGGAAGCGTATGGCTGCCTCCCCTCGCAATACCGCAAGCCCGGCAAATGACAACAAGTGATGGCTTTATTGTGTCACGAAAACCCTCCAACTGCCATCTTTGTCGCCACGTTCTACGTATTTTTTTGAAATTAGTTTAGCCAGCAGTTTCTGTATGGCAGTAACGCTTATGCCAGTTTCGGCTTTCATGTCGGCAAGCGTCAGTGTCGGTTGTGTCCGCATCGCATTTAATATTTTTGTATAATTTGGGGTTCGAAATGCAATCCGTTCCCCATCATACCACCACACATTCTCATTTTTTTCGCTCAGGAACAATACATCGTTATATACTTCTGTGGCCACCAAATCATTGAAATACCTCAAGAATGGACGAATGTCGTTGATGCTGGCATGGGCTCCATCGTTAGGTAGGGGGCCGACTTCGATGTCTGTTTGATGTAAGGCCTCCAAATATTCGTTTCTTTTGCGGCTGCGGATTACAATCATTGGATAGTCATGGCGGGTCAAGATATAATTCACTAACAATCTGGCAATGCGGCCGTTGCCGTCCTCGAAAGGGTGGATGCGTATATAACGGTAATGAAACAGCGCTGCCAACTCCACTGGTGAGAGTTTGCCTTCCTGTTCGGCTGTGTTATACCAATTCACTAAGTCGTTCATCAGGCTTGGTGTTTCTTCGGGAGATGCATACTCGAATCTATCGCCATATCGAGTGATTACACTATTAGGTCGAGTTTTGTATTGTCCGGCGTGGATTACATAACTTGTTTGCATTCCCCCAGGTAGATTGTGATATACGGTATAGTCATCACGCAATAGAGTTTTGTGTAATGTCCTGATAAAGTTCTGTGTCAATGGTATTTCTTTCATGGCGGCCTCATCTGTCATCATTCGTAGTCCGACATTGCTTGCTGTCATTTCTTGTACATCGCGCACGTCTGCTTCTCCTATTACTTTGCCGAAAAGTAGCAGGATTTCAGTCTGTCCGTATGTCAGCGTGTTACCCTCGATGTGGTTGCTGTTATAGTTAAAATCCACGGTAAAACGGCGGCTAAGCCTTTCTCGGTCTTTCTCGGACAGGGGTTGCAAGTCGAGCCATGCAGCCAATGCCTTCTTGAGATTAAGATACTTCATTACAATGTAGTTTTATAAATGAATAGTGCAAAGATATACAAAATATATGGGAAAGGTTGCAATGTTGCAACCTTTCCCATATATTTTGCTCAATGCTTCTTGGGCGGGTGGCGGTTTACAATATGACCTTGCGGACTGTGCTGCCAGCTTTTACAATGTAAACGCCGTGGTCGAGCGATATTGCCGCTTCAGTGCTATCGGTGGCATTGTAAACGGTTTTACCGTCGGTCGTGAATATGGTAATGTCGCAAGGTATGCTCGACTTTACGTTGACAGTGTTGTCGTGCGTGGTGATTGTGGTGCCAGTCGCCATTGAAGTGCCATATATCCCCGATGTGGTGATTGACACTTCGTCGGAGTAATCCGACTCGCCTTCCTCATACACAGCAGTCACGCGATAGCTGTAGTAAATGCCCTCTTCGGCGGTGGTGTCGTCATAGCTGTTGGTCGTCACTATTTCATCGTTGATAATGGAGCCGTTGCGGTAAACATTGTAGCCGATGAGGGTCACAGGGTCTTCGGCACCGCTGTGGACGCAGTAAGTCACATCGTCGATGAGCAGGAACACCACCCGGCGGCAACATTGTATGGCGAAATATTTTGCGCCCTCGGGCAGCTCGTAGCTATATTGCGTCCAATAGTCGCTCACATACACTTGGTCGCCGTCGCTGATTTTGATGAAGCTGTCGGGATGAGTGTCGGTGGTAGAGTAATAGACACGCATCCACTCGTAGTCGTATGATGCGGCTTTGGCATAGAACGAGATGGTTTGGCTACGTCCGTCAAGCCTCGGCGAAACGAGCCAGTCGTCGTTCTCGGCGGGCCAATCCACGCTGGGGCATATAAGGTACTGGTCGCCGCTATTGGGTAGCAATGCCTGGTCGTAGGACTCGTCGGTGACAACACCGGCATCGATTACATTGAACACCTGGAATGCCATCGGTTCGCCCCGGTGGGGATAATCGTTGGGTATGCGTGGCGATGAGAGCGTGGTGCTGCCGTCCAAGTCGTGCATAGTCCAGTTGCCGATGTTGTCGATTATGAATGGTTCGTAGCTTTCAAAGTCGTCGGTGACCGATATGGGGCCGGTTTCGGGAGAGGCTTCGATGCTGCGGGCTGCATCCCATGTGAGCTGTATTGCGCCCGATGCCTGTGTGACAGCCAAACCTGTAACCGTGGGGACATCGGGGCGGCGTACCGATGTGGTGATTTCTTCAGAGTTGTCGTTATTGGCATTTTCGTCTTGGGCATAAGTCACGGTGGCCATCCATGTGATTTCGTCTTGTTGTGCGTCATCGAGTGTGGCAGTGAAGTCGAAACTTACCTCGGCAATAGCTGCTGGCGCAATTTCAGTGCCATTGACGCTCTGCACTTGCTCGCCGTCGCGAAGCAGGTTGACGGTGTAGCCGCTCACAGCCGACGCGCCACGGTTGAGCACGGTAGCAGTGAATGTGGATTGCTCACCTATGCCAATGCGCTTGTTATCAACCGAGAACGAGCGCAGCGACAAGTCGTTGTCGTATGGGGCTTCGTCGATTGAAATGTTGTCGATATATATTTCGCACTGGCTGTAGCTTTCGTTATCGACTACTGCAAGTAAGCCGAAGTTGACAAATGTGCAATCATACTGGGGAATAACCACTTCGCACTTAGTCCAGCCGTCGCTGTCCTTGCTTGTATAGAACGAGGCATCGTCGAGAGTCTGCCACTGTCCACCGTCGATGGCTATTTGCACCTCTACTCGGTCGTTTATTTCGCCGTCCCAAGCAGGGTCGTACCATTGGCTCTGGCCGTGATAGATGTAGAATGTCAGCATAGGGTTGGGTATTGCGCTTAAATCAAGCAGCGGCGAAATGAGGCGTGATGTGTCGATGCCCACATACACTGTCGCCTCTTGCGGCTCGCTGCTTCCGTTCGAGTTGATGGCTGTAACGGTGTAGGTGTTGAAGCCTTGTTCGGGCTGCTGGTCGGTCCATTCTATCTCGGTGCCGATACCTGGGTTCTCAATTACGTGTATCGGTTCTTGCAAGTCGCCGCCACGGTATATGTTTATGGCTGTGAGCTCTTCGAGCGTGGTTTCTCCTGCCGTGAGTGTCGGGGTGGTGAAACTCACGGTAGCTTGCAACGCTCCAAGTTCGGCGGCTGTGGCTTGAAGGCCGGTCACAGGATTGGGGACATCGGCCGACGAAACTTCGGTAATGGATATATCATCGACCTCGACTCTGATTTGGTCGGGTGCCGAGTAGGCATATAGCCCCAAGTAATATTCGCCCGATGCGGCTACGACTATTTTTGCTGTTTTAGTTCCGTTGTTGTCACGGTAGAGTTCGGGAAGGTCGATGAGTTGTTGTGTCATGCCATCGGCCGAGCGTGTTTGTCCGATATATACGCCGAGGCTCTCAACGTTGTTGTTATTTGGAACGTAGGTTGTGAAACTCAGTTCATACACTTTTGAGGCATCGAGTTAGAAAGCGGGCGAAATCAGCCAGTCGTCGCCAGGCAGCCCCGTCTGGTAGTCGAGCATGTATGCGGCAGCATCGTTGAGGTATTCCCATGTCCTGCCACCTTCTGCGCTCTCGTTTAAATCAACTATGAGCCATTGGTTGAAATCATCTTCGGTATCGAATGTTTCGGAAAACACTGTGGTGCCGTTGCTGTCTTGTGCCAGCATTGACGCTGGCAGCATCAGCAGCGTGGCGCATAACGCTTTGACTTTGGTTGATAAATGCAGTTCTTTCATTTTGACGTTGGTTTTGATTGTTTTTGACGCAAATTTAACCAGTAGGCGTGTGAAAAATTAAAGAACGTTACTACTGCATTACTACCGCATAGGCATTTTTTTACCTGCTATCGGGCATCATAGACTGTTTTAAGGAATTGGTGTAGCGACACTTCGGGCGAGATGCCGAGTTTTTTGCGCAGCCGGTTGCGCGACGAGTCGATGCTGCGCACTTCGCGGTAGGTGAGGGCCGCTATTTCCTTGGTTGACATACCGAGGTGCAGGTAAGCACACAGCCGCAGGTCGTTTTTGCTAAGGTTTGGAAACCGTGTCGACAAGATGTTGAGGAAGTCGGGGTGCACCTCGTCGAAATATACGCGGAAATCGTTGCTGATGCGGCTGTCGTTATGGCACATCAGTTCATGCACCGCCTCGCCTATCACTTCGTTTGCCCGTTTGCTGTTCCCGGCGGCAATCTCCTGCCGGGTGTCGTCGAGGCGGCCTTTGATTTTTATGCAGAATTCGTTGTTGGCGGCAAGGTCTATGGTGTAGGAAGTCAGTTGCCGGTTTTTATGGTCGATTTCCTGCGTCATGCTTTTCTGCAACCGCTGGTGTTCTTCTATTTCGTATTGCCTCAGTCGTTGCTGCTGCTCGTGTATCATGCGGTTTTTGATGCGGTCGTTCCTGATTTTGAGCAACAGCACTATGGCGAGGGCAAGCAATATCGCGGCGATTAGGCAACTGCCGTAGATGGTGAAGGTGCGTATCTGCACCGATTGCCGCAGCCGTTCGTTGTTCTGCCTTACACGTTCGGTGTCGTATGCCACGAGCAGCTGTTGCAACTGTGCTTCACGGCTGACGGTGGTGATAGAATCGTTTAGAGCCTCGTATTGGAGCAGGTACCGCAATCCGGTGATTGAGTCGCCAAGTATGAAGTTGGTTTCGGTGAGTTGCAGCAGTGCGTCGGCCCGTGCCGGCGATGGCGGCAAGTGCTGCATGGCGGCTGTCGCGCGCTGCTGGAATGCAGCCGACTCGTCGCGCTTGCCCAACAATGCTTTCACCAGTGCCATGTTCAGCAGCGTGTGGACCGAGCTTTTGTTGAACCTGTCGGCGTTTTCTTGCAGTGTGATGGCTCGTTCAAGCATTTGTTCGGTTGTGTTCCATTTCCCTTGCTTGTAGTAGATTTCGGGTATGTTTGTTAATATCAGCGATTGGCTTAGATTGTCGTCGGGATGGGTGTATCGCATTGCGGTGTGCATGTAATCGAGAGCTTGGCCGTAGTCGCCAAGTTCGTAATGCACAAGTCCAAGGTTGTTGTAATTGTTTCGGATTTTTGCCGAGTCGTTGTTTTCAATGTTATTTCTAGGGCCGATTGCAGCAGGTCGATATTGTTGGCAAAGTCGCGCCGTTGGTAGTATATGCTGAAGATGCTATTGTAAAGTTCTGCCATAAGTGGTCGGTCGTTGCATCGTTGAGCCAGCCTGAGCGAACGTTGGTACATTAGCAATGCTTGGTCGGTGCTGCCGAGGTCGCAATAGTTCATTCCGCAGGTGTATAGAGCTTTGGCAAGTGTGGCAGAGTCGCATCGGGTGTCGTGGGTATAAATGAAGTCGATTATGTGGTTTGTTACGAGTAGCGAAGCCGCCGTTTCGCCTTGTTGCGACAGTTTGCCGGCCTGGTCGATGTAGTTTATTGCTAAGGAGTCGAAGTCTGTGGATTCGACAGTGGACTGTGTGGCAGCAAAGCCGACTGCGGTCACAGTCGGCAATATCGAGTCGATGTCTTGTTTCAGGAGTTGTGCCATGCTGCTGTTGTCGGCTATGGCGTATTGCAAGCCGAAGAAACATAATAGTGCGATGCAAACGAGCCGTTTCATGTCCCTGTTGGTGTAGTTCGTTTTGGGAATGGGGATAAATAAGCCAAAGGACGAGCCGCAAGTTTTCCTACGGTTCGTCCTTTGAAGAGGTACTCGGAGCGGGACTTGAACCCGCACAGCCGCAATGGCCAAAGGATTTTAAGTCCTTCGTGTCTACCATTCCACC
>CALUMJ010000016.1 GCA_944321715.1 uncultured Muribaculaceae bacterium
TTTGTCGTCGTGAATGACACTCCACAGCCGGTATGTGCAAGCGGCTCCATGTGCGAGGTGCTTAACGTGGGTGGCTATGTAGTGTGGCGGATATAGCGTGTCGCTGTCGATGCACACGTGATATTTGCCACGGGCGGTGTCGAGTCCGCATTGGCGCGCATGGCCGGGGCTTTGTCGGTGTTCGTTGTAATAAGTAACTCCGACGCGTTTCAGCAGTTGCTCGGTGGCATCGGTCGAATTGTTGTTGACAACGATTATCTCGATGGGGAAAGGGCAAATATTGTCGGTCAGTGACCACAGGCAGCCCAGAATGTGCGATTCCTCGTTGTGCGCAATTGCTACGACCGAACACAGTGGCTCATCGTGCGCAAGCCGCTGGTTGATGTCATTGATTTTGTCGGCTATCTCTTGTATAACATGTTGCGGAAATTCTTTTACCGGGCGGTCGAAAACCGTTAGATACTTGCTATACCACATGCGATTGATAATTTTTGTGGGTTTGATTTGACAGCAAATATAGCGAAATATAGCGAAAGTCGAGAGCAAAACAGATTGTTTTTGTCTGGTGACGGGTATCAAACGAAAATGGGCTGACCTTGCAATGAGGTTGGCCCATTTTCATACTTTCGGTGAAATATTTATCGAACAGAAATAAAATCAAGCGTGAAAACTATTCTCAAAGTGTATGGGATTGTTCAAATTCGTCAATTACTTTGTTGATAAAGTCAACTGCGACTTCAACTAAATCCTTGTCTTCTGATTGACAGAGCGCATAATTGCCTTCGTATGGTATTAATTTTTCCTGCAATGAAGGTGAAAGTCGGCTGTACGTTTCTACTGGCAATAGCCATTCCCACTCGTTAAAATCCATCTCAAAGATGATTTTGTCCCAACCGTTGGGAAATTCATTGATAAGTATGCCACTTTTGTAAGCAAACTGCCCGGAATACTCCATGCGCCTTTTTTCGCGATATTTTGCGAACCTGCCTACTCTGCGTACCACAGCATTGGCCATTGGGCAAACCTGATAGGCGTTGTTTAACGGCCGACTCGAAAAACTGTGAATGGCTATCATGTCCAGATTTTCCCACGGCTTCATCATGGCGAAATAGAAAGGTGCTTGGTTGGCATCTTTTCGCCAATACACTTGTGCAGCAAGCACGTCGGAATATTTCAACATATAATACAGCACCGAATGCCGGTCGGTCGGCATTTGCTGAGCGACGATGGCTGCAAGGTCGCCAACTTGTGAAAAAGCCTCCACATAACGTCTCATCCAACTGTCGAGCGGCGAGGGCGTATCATATTTCTTGCGGAAGTGTACCATCCAACGAGGCGTTCCTCTAAACTCACTGCCGAGAAATACAGCTTTGCCATAGGCACAGTTGCGCACTTCGATTCCCTTATATCCCAATGCCAAGAACAGTTGTACTTTAGTCAAAGCTGGAGCTTGGATGAAAGCAGTCGCTGCGTTCCATACCTTTGCGCAATAAGCATCGTCGTCCATGCATTTTTCCAGCACAGAGGCAAATGCCTGTAAGTTCCCGTATGTTAAAGGCAAGTCCTCAAGTTTCCAAACTAATTCCATGACCTTCGGATTGTTGTAATATTTCAGTTTTGATTTTTCCCGAAGTGCATATTCATCTTTCAGTGCCAGTTTTTCCAACGAAACCAGTGGGTCGGCATCAAGGAGTAGAGCTTCAAAGAAACGGAAGTATTGTGCCATTTCGCTGACTCTGATTTGAGGAGAAATATTCACGTTGGCCGTATCGAAATAATTGTGTTCATACAGGTAATTCCTGCAAAAGCGCACGTAATTAATCAATCGCCTATCGGCCACGAATGTTTTGTATTTCGTGCAGTAGGACAATATGGCGAACAGAAGAATGTGATTTGCCGAGAAATTGCCAGTGTTGCAGGCCGCTTCAAATAGGTCGGTATTGTCATCAAACAGGCGTATTTTACCACATTCCTCGGCATCTGCTGTGAATACAGCTCTGAAAAACCGGTGAATGTTTCCGTTTGCAGTATCGATTTCATGCAAAGTGTCGAGTGTGTCAAACAGCATGGCGCGGAACTCCTTATTATCTTCATACACCTCTCGCACCGTGTTCCAAAGCCCTGCCTTGTATTCCTCGGCATTAAGGGTTTGGTTATTAGGAAGCATAAAGAAAAACAAGCGAGTAAGATTATTGAAGAAATTCATGAACGTATCGTCTATTTTGGGATACGGCACTAATTCTCTGTTGTCCTTGTCTGTGCTCAAATAATTTTGATAGGCAATTTTCCAAAACACATCGTTCCATTCGTGTTCCATCGAATACGAGAAACGTTCCTTTTCCTGCTTGTCGCAGTGTTCAACCATGTCGGTGAAACTGGCTTTCCAATTCTCAAAAGTGGTCAGTTCTTTGCCCCGGGCATTCATTTTCACATACAGTCCATCGGTCAGGTTGTATTGTTCCATGTCCAGTACATCGAAAGTGATGCACCGTTTCGATGTGTCGTAAAGATTTTCAAGCATCGTTTGCTTATGCGAGCAGTAAGGCTCGTTATCCATCATTTCCTCCATGAACGAAAGCATCTGCATCATAGCCTTTACCGTGGGGTCGGACTGCATATTGTGGTCATACCAGTATTTCTTCTCAATCTGCGAGGTCAACCGGCAGCCCGGTTCCGTGTGCATATTGGTGAGTTTTTGGCAAAAGCGTCCAGAACTGATACGGGCCTTATAGGTGAACTTGGCAAGCTCATTCATACGGTTTAAAAAGTTTTTTTGTTCTTCGCCGTCTATCGTTGGTGCATTCTTCTGCAACAGCATCCAGTGGAGCAGGAACAACGTAGTCAACCGTTGTTGCCCATCGAGCGGAAGGAAAGGGGCGTCACTGTTGATGACCTCATTGTTCCCAAAACTCTCCCTACCGCCATACACGAAATCGAGGTGGCAAGGTAGCCCATCGGGTAGCAGTGCATTCATTAGCTTCACTACAAAATCGTTGCGTTTCTCTGCTTCTTTTTCGGTCAAAGCTCGCCCTTGTACATAATCCCTTTGAATGACAGGAACCTGTATGTTGTGTTTCTTCAGAAATTCAAAGAAAGAAACTGTTTTGTTATCATTTGGTGTACTCATAGTATGTTGTTTTTAAGTCGTTCAAATAATTTTTCCGGTCAGCTTTCGTCCAGAAGCGCAAATCTGTGATATTTGATGCGTATTCCTTGTTGAATACTTTCCATGTTCCCATAAACACGTATGCACCTTGTTGCCCCATCGAGCGGTCGTATTCCGACGAAAGCCTTTGCAAGATGCAGCGTTTGGTATTAATAAGCCCATTGCCAAGACGTATGTTGGTGAGATTGTCAACTAACGCCAAATTGCTGACACGGTGAAGCTCCCTCTCGTCAATATCTGCCAGCTCGTCGAAGTGCCGGTCTATCACTTTCATTTTTTGTGAATAGGCATATTCATTTGCGCTATATCGTTCGGACTTTTCTTTCAGGGATTTCTTTGCTGCTTCTGATTTCTTTTCACATTCTTCCTCGGCCGATAGGTGCAATACGGTGCGCAACTCGTTCACAGCCTCACGTAGGTCGTTATCGTCTAAGTCCTCATCGCTCAACTCTGCGCACTTGTCTTTGAACCATCGGCAGCGTGTGGCAAAATCTATGTCCTCGTCATGCAAGTGTTGCGGATGGATGTGTTCCAAGCTCGGCGTAATATCCTGGTAGAATTTGAACGGGAAATAAGCCCTGTCTTGCCCGTGCTTCATTGTCAAATTTACGTTGTACACCAACAGAATATTGACAATCTCATTATTGAACTTTCCGTAATACAGGTTCTCGAACGAGGCTTCTTCGGGGTTGTCAAATTTGTTTACATCAAACCTAATCAGTTTGCCGATTCTTTCTTTTTTCAGCAAATTGATATACGTGGGGCGGTCGTTGAGTTTGAAATCGGAAACTAAGACGCGCAAGGTTTTCAAACGTTCTTGGACGTTCTGGTTTAGCAAAGTGAGATACAAGCCAGTGAGGTGATACAGTTCCCTGTCCTCAAACCAACTGCGGAAGATGGCGAATGTGTCTTGAATGTTTATCCATAGTTCCTTCACCACGTCTTGGTATGGACGGTTCTTCTGCCGTTCACGCTCTATGTATTTGTTAAAGACGAGATAATCAAAATCCTTGTCTGTTTCTGGCGTTTTCACTTCGAGTCCGTGCTTTTCTTGTAGCTCTTTTGCCACAAACGACAGCACGATATCGATGCGCGAGGCTTTGCCATATTTTTGTGGGAAAAGCATCGACCACATGAAATCATCCTGCAATGCCTTTTCCATGTCGTCCCATTCCATAGCCATTCGGAATGTGATTTGTTTCATCTCGGCTCTTCTGTCAGCTTCGTAAACATCGCACTGGAATAGCAATGCCTTGATAAGTTCTGTGGCCGTCAGTGGTGTTCTCCCGTAATTTAGGCGTTTGAATGTGTCGATGGAATTGCCATCGGAAAGTTCATCTTCATACCATATAAAGCGGACATCGCGTTGCTCGTCGTTTTTGTCATCATGCGTTTCATAAAATGGCTTGTCACCTTTCAGATAATCATCATTGAGTAGCACATCCTCCATGAATCCTTTAATTTTTGGACGCTGCTTCTTTTTTTCTTCAAACCATTCTTTTATGCTTACCATTGCCTGCTTCATGTAAAAGTAGTCGGGATTGTCTTTCATTGCCTCGTCGGGGAGTGACTGCAAGTCAGAGTATGAAAGCCGCCCATTCTCCCATAGATATTTGTCTTCTCCTTTTTTAACGGCACGTTCATAGCGCAGCTCAAATGTTTCCTCCATTTCTAAATATTCCATGAGAAGGAAAAGGGTCGTCAATCGTTGTTGGCCATCGATGACATCAAAAACAACCATCCCATCGTTTGACAAGCTATTATTCTTGCAAACAACCAATGGTTGGAGGCAATAAAACTGTTTCTCTTGTGTGCGGCTTTGTTTAAATTCAAACAAATCGTCTAATAAGTCTGTAACCTGCTTGGATTCCCAACGGTAGCCGCGTTGGTAATAGGGAATATTGAAGTGCATTCCTATCAAATCCCCAAGGTGAGCTAATTTTAGATTCATAATTATACAATATTAGTAAAGCGAGGTTGATTATATGGTTAAAAAATTTAAAGGAGTTTTTGCCGTATTCGTCAATTTGGGATAACTTGAATACGTATAGGCATTACTGTTAGGGAAATTTAAAGTGTGCATAATCTATCATTAGCCAAGCACTTGACGTAGGCTGGCTTTTCACGGCTGTGCAGTTATTCAATGGTAAGCAGATATGAGAAAAGGACACAGCTAACACTTTTCTCTCATCTACTTAGTTAGGCTTTGAAAAATGCCTTGGAGCTCAAATAAGGGAAAGCAGCCCATGTCCTCGGTGGAAGATACAGAACACGCTTCGCCTGATTATTGAGAACTCCTTAGTTGAATTTCCAGATTTAACCAAGTTTCAATAATTGGCTTGCAAGTTTTGCAATATATGTCTTTTGCGGCAGTTTGTCGCACTGGTACGCTTGCCGCAAAATTTGTTCTTTCACAAATTTACGCAAAAAAACGGCACTGTCAAAACAAACCTGCAAAAAACAATAACACCGTCTGCAATCTTTAGGCTTATTGAATTTTCCGCAAAATAACGCGCCACCTGTGCCAAATCGCAGCACAACAGATGTGCAGGTGGTTACGGTCATTTAAAGTGACATATCAGGCTGGCTTGCTCCCTCCCACAAGCTACACGCGGGTTAAATGAATTGGCTGTTATGGGAACAATTTCTTGCATATTCACAGATATTCTGTCTATGTACCTTTCACGACTGAGCAAATTTTGATGAGGTTGAGCAGAGATTGGTAGGAGGGGAGGTGGAAATACCGATAATTATGCGTAAATTTGCAGTAGGTTTTACAAGACTTTATGATAGAACGCATAATAATTGTCGATAGTGTTGACCCAGTTACATTCTATGGGGTCAATAATGCGAATATACAATTAATACGCAATCTTTTCCCCAAGTTGCGCATAGCCGCCCGTGGCAGCATTATAAAGGTAATCGGCGATGATGTGGAAACATCGCTTTTCGAGCAGACTGTGAAGAAGCTCGAAGAGTATTGTGCCAAATATAACAAGTTGCCACAAGAGGTGATTATTGACATGGTGCGAGGCGAGTCGCCCAAGGAAGTCAAGCTCGACGATGTAATCATATATGGTGTCAACGGCAAACCTATTGTAGGCCGCACACCCAACCAGCAACGCCTCGTAAAGGCATTTCAGGAAAACGACCTCACATTTGCCCTCGGTCCTGCTGGAACGGGCAAGACCTACGTTGCCATAGCCCTTGCTGTGAAAGCGTTGAAAAACAGGCAGGTGAAGAAAATAATATTGTCGCGCCCTGCTGTCGAGGCCGGCGAGAAGCTCGGGTTTCTGCCAGGCGACATGAAAGAAAAAATCGACCCCTATCTGCAACCGTTATACGACGCGCTCGAAGACATGATTCCGGCCGTGAAGCTCAAGGAATACATGGAATCGAACGTGATACAGATTGCTCCGCTTGCATTCATGCGCGGGCGCACGTTGAGCGATGCGGTGATAGTCCTTGACGAAGCTCAAAACACCACGGCACACCAGATAAAGATGTTCATGACACGCCTCGGGCTTGGCTCGAAGATGATAGTCACTGGCGACATCACGCAAATCGACCTGCCACGCACGGTGACTTCGGGCCTTGTGCAGGCGTTGGGCATATTGCGTGGAGTGCCTGGCATAGGGCGAGTGGAATTTGACCGCCGCGACATCGTGCGCCACCGGCTTGTGCAACTCATCGTGGAGGCTTATCAAAACTATGACGAGGAGCAGCGCGAAGCCGCAGCCCGAGCCAAAGAGGAACAGAAAGAATAACAATCATTCAATATACTTATTATCATGGCTAAAACTCTAACACACACCGATTTTAATTTCCCAGGTCAAAAGAGCGTGTATCATGGGAAAGTACGTGACGTGTATAATATCAACGATGATTTGCTGGTGATGATTGCCACCGACCGCATCTCGGCATTCGACGTGATTCTGCCTAAAGGCATCCCGTTCAAAGGGCAGGTGCTTAACCAAATTGCCGCAACATTTCTTGATGCGACTGCCGACATCGTGCCTAACTGGAAAATAGCCACTCCCGACCCGATGGTGACAGTGGGGCTGAAGTGCGAGGGCTTCCGCGTGGAGATGATTATCCGCGGTTATCTCACAGGTAGCGCATGGCGCGAATACGCCGCTGGTTGCCGAGAACTGTGTGGCGTGAAACTGCTTGATGGAATGCGTGAAAATGAGAAATTCCCCGAACCGATTATCACTCCGACCACTAAAGCCGATGCAGGCCACGATGAGAACATCTCGAAAGAGGAAATCATTGCCAAGGGAATAGTGAGCCGCGAGGATTATGAACAGATGGAACAGTACACCCGTGCCCTCTTTGCCCGTGGCACCGAGATGGCCGCCGAGAAAGGACTCATTCTCGTTGACACGAAATATGAGTTTGGCAAGCGTGACGGCAAGGTGATACTTATAGATGAAATTCACACACCAGACTCGTCGCGCTACTTCTACAGCGAAGGTTATCAAGAAAGATTTGAGAAAGGCGAGCCACAAAAGCAGTTATCAAAGGAGTTTGTGCGCCAGTGGCTGATTGACCATGATTTCATGGGCAAGCCGGGGCAGACTGTGCCTGAGATGACCGACGAATATTGCCAGTCGGTGTCGGCTCGTTACATCGAGCTGTATGAACATATCGTGGGCAAGAAGTTTGTTCCTGCAGAAGATGGCGACATCACGGCTCGTATTGAGAAGAATGTATTGAATGTGTTGGCTCAAATAGGCAAATAACATTTAATAAAGAGTGATATAGGATAGTGTGCCGGAATATATTTGATTTCGGCACACATATATTTGTTGCACAATAAACCAATGCTATTGTGGATTACAAAGCAGAAAAAATAACACCCTACAACGACACGGAGAGCAAGACGGGGCAAGTGAGGCAGATGTTTGACTCGATTGCACCGGCGTATGATTTCATGAACCGTGCCATGACTATGGGGATTGACAAGTGGTGGCGGCGCAAGGCGGTGAAGATGGTAGGGGAGTATGCTCCAGCTAAAATACTCGATGTGGCAACGGGAACCGGCGACTTCGCCATACAGATGTACAAAACATTGCGCCCGTCAAATGGCATAGTAGGTATCGACTTGTCGCGGCAGATGCTTGATGTAGCCGTTGGCAAGGTTGATAAAGCTGGAATTGCAGACCATTTCGATTTCGGCGAGGGCGATTGCATGGCATTGGGTTTCAGTGATGGCACGTTTGATGCCGTGACCGTGGCTTTTGGGGTTAGGAATTTTGAACATCTTGAGCAAGGTTATGCCGAGATGTATCGCGTATTGTGTCGTGGTGGCGTGCTGTGTGTCCTTGAACTTTCCACGCCCACCAATCGTTTCATACGGTCGCTTTACGACCTTTATACCCGCACGCTTATCCCGTTGGTGGGTCGCATGGTTTCGCACGACCGCCGTGCATATAGCTACTTGCCCGAGAGCATTGCGGCCGTTCCTCAAGGCGATGAAATGTGCGGCATTATGCGCCGCGTGGGCTTTAAAGAGTGCCGTTTTGTGCGCATGACCTTCGGCACATGCACCATCTACTTAGGCGAGAAATGAACAGTGCCGGCATGGGCCGGTGAGTTAGAATTGTGGATTTGCATTGGAATATACATTTGGTGCAAGAGAGTGCGGGATGTGCTATTTAACTATGAAAAGTGGTGGTATATGCTTGTGTGACTCGGTGGGTGCATACGGCACACCCTTCTTTTCTCCAAAGCGGTAACAACCTACTCGACATTAGAATAAAATCTTTTTGAAATATAATGACTGATTTAGGTATAAAAAAATAGGGCGCAACTCATTGAGTTACACCCTATTTTTTTCTATTGTCAGTTATCGTTGCTTATCGATACTTATTTCACTTCCTCGAAAGGAACGTCGGTTACATCGCCGTTGTTGCCGCCTTGTTGGTTGCCACCTTGCTGGTTTGCACCAGGTTGAGGACCAGCTTGCGACTGCTGTTGTCCAGCGGCATTGTACATGTCTTGAGAAGCTGCGTGGAACACTGTTTCCAATTCTTTCATGGCAGCGTCGATTGCATCAACGTCTTGGCGTTGGTGAGCTTCTTTCAGTTTTGCCAATGCACCTTCAATCTGAGCTTTCTTGTCGGCTGGCAACTTGTCGCCAAGGTCCTTGAGGCTCTTCTCGGTCTGGAATATCATCGAGTCGGCTTGGTTAATCTTGTCGATGCGTTCCTTTTCACGTGCGTCGGCAGCTGCGTTGGCTTCGGCTTCTTTCTTCATGCGTTGGATTTCTTCATCGCTCAATCCGCTTGAAGCCTCGATGCGGATGCTTTGTTCCTTACCAGTAGCCTTGTCCTTGGCCGAAACGTTCAATATACCATTGGCGTCGATTTCAAATGTCACTTCGATTTGTGGTACACCACGTGGAGCCGGTGCAATGCCGTCGAGGTGGAATCGGCCCAGTGTCTTGTCGTCTTTAGCCATTGGACGTTCGCCTTGCAGCACATGTATTTCTACCGAAGGCTGGTTGTCGGCTGCAGTTGAGAACACTTCGCTCTTGCGGGTAGGTATTGTGGTGTTGGCTTCAATCAATTTGGTCATCACACCGCCGAGGGTTTCGATACCAACCGACAGAGGAACTACGTCGAGCAGAAGCACGTCTTTCACGTCACCGCTAAGTACGCCGCCTTGTATTGCAGCACCCACTGCAACCACTTCGTCGGGGTTAACACCCTTTGACGGAGCTTTGCCGAAGAACTTTTCTACAATTTGTTGAACAGCAGGGATACGTGTAGAACCACCTACTAGGATAACTTCGTCGATTTGCGAAGCTGTCACCCCGGCATCGCGCAATGCTTGTTCGCATGGCTTGATTGTGGCTTGTATCAAACTGTCGCACAATTGCTCGAATTTGGCACGGGTCAAAGTCTTTACAAGGTGCTTTGGAATACCGTTTACAGGCATTATGTAAGGCAAGTTGATTTCAGTCGAAGTCGAGCTTGACAATTCAATCTTTGCCTTCTCGGCAGCTTCTTTAAGACGTTGCAATGCCATTGCATCTTGGCGGAGGTCAACACCTTCTTCACGTTGGAATTCGTCGGCGAGCCAGTCGATAATACGGTGGTCGAAGTCATCACCGCCAAGGTGGGTATCGCCGTTGGTCGATTTCACTTCAAATACACCGTCGCCCAATTCAAGGATTGAAATATCGAATGTACCGCCACCGAGGTCGAACACTGCAATGCGCTTGTCGCTTGTCGATTTGTCGAGGCCGTAGGCCAGGGCGGCAGCAGTAGGTTCGTTCACGATACGCATTACTTTCAAGCCTGCTATTTCACCGGCTTCCTTGGTGGCCTGGCGTTGAGAATCGTTGAAGTATGCAGGAACTGTGATTACAGCTTCGTTGACTGTTTGTCCGAGGTAATCTTCGGCAGTTTTTTTCATTTTTTGAAGAATCATTGCCGAGATTTCTTGCGGTGTGTAGTCACGGTTGTCAATCCTCACCTTAGGGAGTCCGTTTTCGGAACGTACCACTTGGTAAGGCACGCGTGAAATTTCGTTTTGTACGTTATCATAGCTTTCGCCCATGAAACGCTTGATTGAGAACACCGTCCTTGTCGGGTTGGTGATAGCTTGACGCTTGGCAGGTTCACCCACTTTGCGTTCGCCGCCATCAACAAAAGCTACAATTGAAGGGGTGGTGTTACGACCCTCGCTGTTGGGGATAACAACCGGGTCTTTACCCTCAAGCACTGCAACACATGAGTTGGTCGTGCCTAAATCTATTCCAATAATCTTTCCCATAATTTCGTATATTTTTATTTGTTATTAATCAATATTGTTTTTGGCTGATTTCACCTCCATGTAATTGGTGGCTGAATGCAACCGCACTATAACGTTGCAAATGTTATGCCAAAAATGTCGAAGCACCGCAAAAAGGCGTTCTTGTGTGGCTTTTTTGTGTCGCAGATACTGCCATAACGTCAGTATATTGTTTTAGACAAAATTTAAAATGGCGTGCTGGTGTGGCTTTTTTTGCGTATTTATATGACATTTGTTGTTCTATTTTGCCACGTTTGAAAATTTTTGGTCGGGTGATTATTGTTTAATTAATATATATAATGTATTTTTGTATGCTGAATAGCATAGTTTTGTAGCACCCCAATTTGATATGATAAAAAAAAGCACCCTTGAGAACATAGTAAAAGAAGACTTGGCCGAAATATGGTCGGTACTGACTCCAGACGAAAAGCGTCTTGTTGCTGACAATTTTGTCATTCATAATTTCAAGAAAAACCAGATAATATATGCCGAGAATGACGAGCCGGAGTATCTATGGTGTCTGCTGAAAGGGAAAGTGAAGATGTTCAAAGATGGCATAGGGGGAAGGCAACAAATATTGCGTCTTTACAGGCCTATTCAATATTTTGGCTATCGCGCCTATTTTGCCAACGAGCCATACGTGTCGAGTACGTCGGCATTCGAGCCATCACAATTGGGGGCAATAAGCATGAAAATCGTTACAAACATAATAGACCAAAACCGCAAGTTGGCGTGGTTTTTCATCCATGAGTTGTCGAAACACTTGGGCGGGTCGGACACTAAGATGGTGAACCTGACACAAAAGCACATACGCGGTCGTCTTGCCGAGGCATTGACAATCCTCATCGACAATTATGGTTTTGAAGACGATGGTGAAACTTTAAAGATATATATGGCGCGCGAGGACCTCGCCAACCTATCGAACATGACTACTTCCAACGCCATACGCACATTATCGTCGTTTGTGAGTGAAAAGATTATCACAGTCGATGGCCGCAGAATAAAAATAATGAATGAGGCAGCACTGCGCAAAATCAGTAAATTCGGTTAACGCCACGGGAATATGCTTATCGCAGAAAAGAAACGCAAGGAGAACATGGCCGAATACCTGTTGTATATGTGGCAGGTCGAGGACTTAATACGTGCCAATGGGTGTGACATTGAAAACATCGAGCGTAATTTGATTTCGCATTTCAATGTCGATGATGGCAAGCGTGCCGAAATACGTGACTGGTATGAGAACTTGGTGAAAATGATGGAGCATGAAAATGTTAAACAGAGCGGACACTTGCAAATCACCAAGAACATAATAATCAGACTGACCGATTTACATAATGCACTGTTGGCTTCGCCAAAATTCCCTGAATACAGGGCGGAGTATTACAAAACGTTGCCATTTATAGTGGAACTGCGGGCTAAGTCGGGCGAGGAACCAGCTGGCGAGATCGAAACGTGTTTCAATCTGCTTTATGGCACATTAATGTTGCGGCTTCAGCACCGTGAAGTGAGCAAGGGCACAGAGGATGCCGTGACACAGGTTTCACGTTTATTGGCAAGGTTGTCGGCTCTATATTTGAAAGACGAGCAGAAGCCCATTTTCGACGACGACAATGAAGTGGCATTGTAGGTCACTTCGGTCAATCTGTTGGAGAAGCTCATAAGAATAGGGAAATTTGAGAACATAATAAAAAAGTCTTATGCCAAAGAATTTATTGATTACAGGCGCGAATGGCCAACTTGGCAATGAGATGCGCAACTTGCTTGCCAGCGACAGGCAGTTTAACTCGTTTTTTGCCGACATCGACACGCTCGACATCACCGATGCCCATGCCGTCTATCATTTCGTTGAAAGCAATAAAATTGACATTATTATAAATTGTGCTGCGTACACGGCTGTGGACAAAGCCGAGGATGACCTTGAAGAAAAAAAAAAAATCAACATCGATGCGGTAGGCAACTTGGCGGGCACTGCACGCAATTGTGGTGCAAAAGTTTTGCACGTTTCGACCGACTATGTGTTTGATGGCTTTAATTATCAGCCATATACAGAAGATGACAACACCAATCCTAAGACGGCATACGGTGTTACCAAACGTGACGGCGAGCGGTTGTTGCTTCGGACGGCTCCCGATAGTATAATTGTGCGCACGGCGTGGCTTTACTCGCCATACGGAAAGAATTTCGTGAAAACGATGATAAACCTCGGCCGGGAAAAGGAGCAATTGAATGTAGTGTGTGACCAAATTGGAACGCCTACTTGTGCTGCCGACCTTGCAGCTGCCATTTATGCAATTATATCGGCCGACGAGTGGTTGCCGGGTATTTATAATTTCTCGGACGAAGGAGTCTGTTCGTGGTATGATTTTGCTAAGGCTATCCATCGCCTTGCAGGCATCGGCACGTGCAAAGTGTTGCCAGTGCGCACCAAGGATTATCCCACACGTGCCACACGTCCACTTTACAGTGTGCTCGATAAGAGTAAAATCAAGAAAACGTTTGGCATAGAAATCCCACATTGGGAGGAGAGCCTTGCAAAATGTATTAAAACAATAATAAATCAATAAAATAAGCCAGTGGCAAGTTTAACGACCGAAATAAACAGGCGGCGCACGTTCGCAATCATATCGCACCCCGATGCGGGAAAGACTACGCTTACCGAAAAATTGTTGCTCTTCGGTGGTGCAATACATGTGGCAGGTGCTGTAAAGTCCAATAAAATAAAAAAAACAGCAACATCCGACTGGATGGAAATCGAGAAGCAGCGCGGTATCTCGGTTGCCACATCGGTAATGGGATTCAACTACGGCGACTACAAAATCAATATCCTTGATACCCCAGGTCACCAAGATTTTGCTGAAGACACCTACCGTACCCTCACGGCAGTGGATAGTGTGATAATTGTTGTCGATGTTGCCAAGGGCGTTGAGCAGCAGACACGCAAGCTCATGGAAGTGTGTCGTATGCGCAACACGCCTGTCATCATATTTGTCAACAAACTCGACCGTGAAGGAAAAGACCCGTTTGACATTCTCGACGAGCTTGAGGCTGAATTGAAAATCAGTGTCAGGCCTCTGTCGTGGCCTATCAACATCGGGGCGCGCTTCAAGGGTGTATATAATATATATGAGCATGGTTTGGACTTGTTCACGCCCGACAAGCAGAAAGTGACAGAGCGTGTCGAAATCAAGGATATAAACGACCCGGCAGTAGATGCCGCCGTCGGCAAAGCCGATGCCGATAAATTGCGTGAAGATTTAGACTTGATAGATGGCGTGTATCCCGAGTTTAACGAACTTGATTACTTAGACGGGCTGGTGGCTCCAGTGTTTTTTGGTTCGGCACTCAATACGTTCGGTGTGAAGGAGTTGCTTGATTGCTTTGTGCGCATAGCCCCGTCGCCGAGGGCAACGCAGGCCGAGGAGCGTGTGGTGGAGCCAGGCGAAGATGCGTTTAGCGGATTTGTGTTTAAAATACATGCCAACATGGACCCAAACCACCGCAGTTGCATCGCCTTTGTGAAAGTATGCTCGGGTGTGTTCCGACGCAATGCCAATTACAGGCATATCAGGCTTAACAAAGTGATGAAGTTTTCGTCGCCCACTGCATTCATGGCGCAACGGAAAGACGTCGTTGACGAGGCTTATCCGGGCGATATTGTCGGTTTGCCCGATAATGGAGGTACGTTCAAAATCGGCGACACCCTTACCGAGGGCGAGGAGTTGCATTTCAAGGGATTGCCAAGTTTCTCACCCGAGATGTTCAAATATATTGAGAATACCGACCCTATGAAAACCAAGCAATTGAACAAGGGAATAGAACAGTTGATGGATGAAGGTGTGGCTCAATTGTTCATAAACCAGTTTAACGGTCGCAAAATCATTGGCACAGTCGGACAATTGCAATTCGAGGTGATACAATACAGGCTGTTACATGAATATGGGGCACAATGCCGTTGGGAGCCGATGCACATGTACAAGGCTTGCTGGATAGAAAGTGATGATGATGAGGCTCTTGCGGCGTTCAAGAAGCGTAAGCACCAGTTTATGGCCGTTGACCGTGAGGGTAGGGATGTTTTCCTTGCCGATTCGGCCTACGTGCTGCAAATGGCACAAACCGATTTCCCGAAAATTAGGTTTCATTTCACATCGGAGTTTTAGAAACAGTTACTTAGCACTATTAATAAACTGATATTATGGGAGTAATGCCATTTTGGCATAGCTCCCTTTTCTTTTTTTGTATGGAATTTTTGTTAATAGTATTTAGGGCAATTTTATTGCGAATTTTTCTATGCAATGAAAATTCCGTACATTTGCCATATAGATAGAAGAAAAATGCGAAATTATTTGTTTAATGAAAATATGAAGATGGCTAACCTTATATTGGTTAAGCCTACTTTGATACTTCTGCTGCCACGGTTTGGTGTGCCATTAGGATTTGGTGACCGAAGCGTGAAGGAAATATGTGAAGAGCATGGCATATCGGCAGACTTTTTTTTGATTGTGTGCAACATATATTCATTTGACAATTATGTTCCATCGCTCGACAAGGTGGTAGGTACCGACATGAGTATGTTAAGCCGCTACCTTGAGGAATCGCATCGCTATTACTTAGACCAACGGTTGCCGCACATAGCCAACCATATCAACCGCATAAGCGATGAGATGGGCAACACTACTGGCATGATACTGAAACGCTTTTTTGAAGAATACAACAGCGAGGTGATGGCGCATTTCAGGTATGAGGAGCAGAATGTGTTCCCATACGTGAAGAAATTGCTTGCCGGCGAGCGTTGTGTCGATTACAGTATATCGATGTATTTGCCCAGCCACACAAATATCGAGGATAAACTCGATGATTTGACGCAAATCATGTTCAAATACTTGCCCGAAGGAGTGAGGACATACGAAACTATTGGGGCAGTATTCGATATATTGCAATTGTCTGATGACTTGAAGAAACATTCATTGATAGAGGAAAAAGTGCTTATACCCTACGTGGAACACTTGGAAAGGAACTTCAAGCAATGAAATGGAAAGTATTAATCGCCGAACCGTCGCAGATTATTGTTGAGGGCCTGCAAAGTATGTTGCAAGATTGCCCGCGGCTTGAGGTGGTGGGCGTGGCTGAAGATGTGTCGGTGCTTGAAGAGCGTATGGCAAGCCGGCACCCCGACATAGTTATTGTAAATCCGAGTCTGCTGCCCTATTCGAGCCAGTCGCCAGCAAACATCACATTGACCGATGAAGCATTTTCGGTAGCACTGGTTTACCAGTATTTTGAACCGTCTTATTTGCGCAATTTCGATGCAATTATCGACATACGCGACACTAAGCACACGGTACTATCGGTACTTATGAACATCGACAAGGAAGGGGAAAGCAAGCATGGCGGAACGTCGGATGCTTCGGAACTGACTAAGCGCGAACGTGACATATTGATACTTGTCGCCAAGGGACTCATGAGCAAGGAAATAGCCGAAAAACTGAATATTTCGATACACACTGTCATATCGCATCGCAAGAATATTACCAAGAAAACGGGAATAAAATCGGTTGCCGGCCTTGCGGTATATGCGATGCTCAACAATCTTATGGGTGAGTCGGCCGATGGAGAGTAGAGCGGTGGCACAAGTTGAATGTGAATGTGTGGCAGTTTTGTTCCAAAAGTTACAATAGAGTGTAAAAAACGCCACAGAAAGCTAAGCGTAAGGCTAATTTTATTAATTTTGCAGCGGTAAAAAATCATATTTATGTTTTTGTACAAGGCATTACAGACATTTGGAGCTTATTGCTTGTTTATATGGAGGGTGTTTTCGGTTCCCGACAAATGGAAAGAGTTTTTCAAGCGTTATATAGCCGAAATAAATAAGTTGGGCATTGACTCGATACCGTTGGTAATTATCATATCATTGTTTATAGGTGCAGTATGTACCATACAAATGAAGCTCAATGCCACATCTCCGATGATGCCGCGATACACAGTGGGATATGCCACACGTGAAATAATATTGCTGGAATTTACCTCATCGATACTTTGCTTGATATTGTCGGGCAAGGTCGGGTCGAATATCGCATCGGAGGTCGGTACAATGCGAGTGACCGAGCAAATAGATGCTTTGGACATAATGGGTGTAAACTCGGCCAATTACCTTGTGCTGCCAAAGATTGTAGCATTTGTGACATTCATTTGCGTACTTGTCATATTCAGCATGGCAACAAGCCTTGGTGGCGGTTACTTGGTGTGTATTGTGTCGGACGTGGTGCCGGTATCGACATACGTGTATGGCATACAGGCTATGTTCAATGAATGGTATGTGTGGTATGCGCTCATCAAATCCTTATTCTTTGCATTTGTTATCAGTAGCGTCGCATCATTCTTTGGGTACAACGTGAAAGGTGGGGCACTCGAAGTGGGAAAAGCGAGCACTAATGCTGTGGTGACAAGCAGTATTTTCATTTTGCTGCTCGATGTGCTGTTGACGCAGATAATGTTGCAGTAAAAAGTGATTATCTATGATTGAAGTCAAGAATATAAATAAGTCGTTTGACGACAAGCAAGTGCTGAAAGGCATCAGTGCCACGTTTTATGACGGCAAGACTAACCTTATCATAGGGCTTAGTGGCTCGGGTAAGACTGTGTTAATGAAAAGCATGGTCGGGCTCGTGGTTCCCGATTCGGGCGAAATATTATATGATGGGCGCGACTTGCTGAAAATGGACCAGAAACAAGTAAAGGAGCTGCGCAAGGAGATAGGTATGCTGTTCCAAGGGTCGGCACTTTTTGATTCCGAAACCGTGTTGGGCAATGTCATGTTTCCGCTGGTGATGTTTTCGGGTATGACGGCTGCCGAGATGCGCGACCGTGCCGAGTTTTGCATTGAACGTGTGAACCTTAAAGATGCCAACCGTAAATATCCGTCGGAACTCAGTGGTGGCATGCAGAAACGTGTAGCTATCGCACGTGCCATAGCTTTAAATCCAAAATATCTGTTCTGTGACGAACCTAATTCGGGTCTTGACCCTAAAACATCGATATTGATAGATGAGCTGTTGAGCGACATCACGCATGAGTATAATATTACCACCATCATTAACACTCACGATATGAACTCGGTGCTTGGCATAGGTGAAAATATACTGTTTGTCAACAAGGGCTGTTGTGGCTGGATAGGTAATAAAGATGAGATATACAATAGCAATAATGAAGATTTGAACAATTTCGTGTTTGCAACCGACCTGTTCATGGAGGTCAAGAAAGCGCATGCGCACCTGAATGGTAGATTATAGGCGAGGGGTGGTGATGAATATTGCTCCGTCGGTGTGCAGGTCGTGCACAGGGATGTGCAGTGAGTCAATTTCTTGCTTGAAAGTTGCGGCCTTGTCGGCGTAAATTCCTCCCGACAATACTATCTGCCGAGGTGTGAAAGTGTGCAGCAAGTCGGCGATTTTGCCATAATATGATGTAGCTATTACAAGGTAATCGACTTCGATTGGGTGTGGGGCGCGGCAATACCGCCACGATGTATTCGCTATGGTAGCGATGCGTCGGCCTTCGAGAAATGAGAATGGTGGGTCGATAAAGTAATCGGGTGCGGCAAGGCTATCGACTATTTCTATGTCGTTTAGTCCATAACGTGACAAGATACCTGAATTGTTGCGGACAAATTGGTCCATGTGGATGCTGTCGTCGATGCACCACACATAACATTTGTCGCCTGTGAAATATATCATTGGAGTGGATGTGTAACTGTTTTGAATCACAAGTCCAGAACGTGGCAGCGAGGTATATTCGATGAGAATACTGGCCGAGATTGCGAGCAAGAAGGCAAGGGAGGCTATTGCATACTTGAATTTCTTGAAATATATCCATGTCGCGGTGGCTATGAAAAAAGCGGCGAACAGCAATAATGTGGTGGTAGTGACATTTACATGCATCATTGAGGCGAATGGCAGATTGCTGATGCTTTGTGCCACCATGTCGATGGCATTGGTGGCGAAGTCAAGGATTCTGACAAACAGATGTATTTCGATGCCGCAGCATAGCAATGATGTGTGTAACAGTGCTATGCCTATGTAGATGGGCAAAAGCGGCAAGATAACCATGTTTGAGATTATCGATAGTAGAGGTACAATGTGGAAATAATAGGCGGCAATGACAAAAGTACCGAATGTAGCCGTTGTAGTCAGGGCGAATGACGAAATGAAGAAACGTGCGATTTTGTTCTTCGGATATGTATTTGCTAATTTGTTGTAGAATAATATTATGCTGAGGACTGCGGCAAAACTTAATTGAAAACCGACATCATAAATTGAATTTGGCGACACCGATAAAATAACCATAGCCGAAGCCAGCAGTGCGTTGAGGCTGCTGTTGCGGCGGTATAGGAGGTGGGCTGTCAGCACAAATAGCATCATTATGGCCGAGCGTGTGGCCGATGGCAGAGTGCCTGTGATAAAAAGGTAGGCAACCAAGCATGGCATGGCAATGATTATGCGCAGCCTGTGCAGTCCGATGTAGCTCAATGGCTTCAATATGAAAAATAGCAGGCCTACTATTATACCCATGTGCAACCCGCTGAGTGCCAATATGTGGGAAATGCCTGCTTGCGAATAATAGTGGCGAGTGTCTGGCTCAAGGTAGGAAGATTCACCGAGCAGCACGGTGCATATAAACCTCTGTGTATCGGGGCGCATACCCGAATTGATGACGTGAGAAATAATGTTGCGCCTGATAGTGCGCGAAAATGTTGATATATTATGCGAAGTGCCAACTTTGTCGTACTCTCCCAATTGCAGAAGTTGATTGTAGAGTATGCCTTTGCGTCGCATGTAGGAGGCATAGTCAAATTCGCATGGGTTGCGCAATGACTCGATGCGAGTTAGGTTTGCGTCGAATGTAATCAGGTCGCCTTCGATGAGCAGGTAGTCGTTGGCGCGAATAGTGATAGAAATGGGAATGTCGGGCTGGGCGGCATTGCTGTTTAGACATGAAATAATGGTGGCGGTAGCGGCTGTGGAAAAATCGTTGTTTTCGACTGTTTCGATGCGAGCAATTACTGCCTGCCCGTTAATCTTGTTGGTATCAGTAACTTGAGCTGTATCGTAACTGCCAGCGAGCCAGCCAGTCACGTATGCGGCAACTATGACGAGAATTGAGAGCAGTGGTATTGCTTTTAAGGCTCGCATAGGGCTTTTATGCAATCTCCACGATATTGCAGCCATAGTTAAGGCGATGGCCGACACCGTTATGGCAGCAGGAACAATGCTGATGGTAACGGCATTTGCCGATATGATTCCTGCTGCAAAAGGGATGACTATTCTGGCGAGTGGGGCTTTTTCAAGCATTTTCGTGCCAGTGGGTGATAGTTGTAAACGTTAGCCTTGATTGGCTTTCTAATTAATAGTGTCCGTGCCAGGAATCGTTATTCCATATTTCATAAGATACGAAAGCCTGGAGCAGCAACATTTCGAGGCCGTTTTTTACCGTTGCGCCATATTCGGCCGATTTTTTCATGAAAAGTGTTTCATTGGGGTTGTATAGCAAGTCGTAGCACACGTGGCCTTTCGACAGGAAACGGTAGGGCAGGTCGGGGCATGAATCTACGTTGGGATACATACCCAGTGGGGTAGTGTTGACTATTATTTTGTGGCTTGCAATGTCGGCTTTTGTCAATTCTTCATAAGTTAGAGTCTTTGCGCTTTTGTGTCGCGACACGAGTTGTGTTGTGACTCCAAGTGTTTCTAAACCGTGGCATACAGCCTTGGCTGCACCTCCGGTACCAAGCACAAGTGCTCGGTTGCGCTCGGGTGTGATAAACTCCCGGATTGAATCACAGAAGCCTATTACATCGGAATTGTAACCTTTAAGTTTTATGCCAGAGCGTGAGCGTATAATTTTAATCACGTTTACAGCCCCGATTTTTTTAGCATCGTCGTCGATGTCATCAAGCAGCGGTATGACTTTTTCTTTGTAAGGGATTGTAACATTCAAACCACAGAGGTTGGGGGTTTCTCCGACGACTTCCATAAGCATGTCGATGCTTGGAATCTCAAAGTTGACATATTCGGCATCGATGTTTTCCGATTCAAACTTTTGGTTGAAATAGTCTTTGGAAAAAGAATGGCCCAAAGGGAAACCAATCAACCCGTATATTTTGTGGAGTTTTTGAGGAGTGTCCATGTAGTTGTGAAATATGGGTTTGATAATTAAAGACAAATTTAATAAAAAATATTATATGTGTATGCGTGTCCGTTACATTTTTCCTTTTATTTATCCCAAAAACGAATTATGTGGTATTTTTCTCCCAGTATAGGGGTGGCAATTGCGTCTAAATTGTTATTTTTGCACTGGTTTTACCAAAATTGTATCATGAGCAAATTTGCGTTAATTATTGTTTGGTTGTGTTTGGCATTTTTCCCTTGTATGGCCAAGGAGGGGAACTTTGTCTTGGTAATCGACCCAGGGCATGGTGGGAAAGATGTTGGCGCGCGCGGTACGAAGGTTTATGAAAAGGAAATAAACCTGGAAGTCGCATTGAAGTTTGGCGAATTAGTGGAAACTCGCATGAAGAACGTCGAAGTGGTATATACCCGTAGGCGCGACAAATTTGTGCCGCTGCTTGAAAGAGCCAATATCGCAAATGAAGCGAAGGGTGATTTGTTCGTATCGATACACACCAATTCGCTTGCCGAGCGAAACAAGAAACGTAAAACGACCAAAGGTACATCGACATATACATTGGGATTGCACCGCAGCGAAGATAATTTGGAGGTGATGATGAGAGAAAACTCGGTAATTACACTCGAAGAAAATTATGCGGCTGTGTATGGCATTACCGATCCCGAGTCGGCCGAGTCGTATATATTCAATGAGATAATGCAGAACCACTATATGGAACAGAGTGTCGATTTTGCATCGGCATTGCAACGGCAGTTTGTCAAGACTGCTGGACGTACCGATTGGGGTGTACGTCAAGCAGGTTTCCTCGTTTTGCGCGAAACGTCCATGCCGTCGGTTCTTATAGAGCTTGATTTTATTTGCAATCCTGTGCAAGAGAATTTTTTGTCGTCGGAAGATGGGCAGAAGAAAATGGCCGAATCGATGTATGCCGCATTGGAAGAATATATGAAGGCACTTGAACAGGAGCAAAACGGGCAGGCTGCCACGACTGTTGCTGTGACAAACGTGAGCAGTTCGGAGTCGGCTTCGCAGCACTCGCATAAACCATCGCCAGCATCGGCTGATGCCAATTCAAGTGTTGTTTATGAAGTGCAAATTTTGGCTGGAACATCAAAATTGGAGTCGAATTCAAGGGAATTTAAAGGCCTTAAAGGTGTAAAGCGTTACAAAGATGGGCGCATTTATAAATACACCTATGGAGCGTCCTCGACTTTCAGCGGAGCCAAAGATATATTGCGCCAAGTGAAATCCAAGTTCAAAGATGCCTTTATCGTCACAGTATGCAATGGCAAAATTGAATGACACGCATAATTTAGAAAGCAATTGATATATGAAGAAATTTTTCACTAAAGAGGTAAAAATAGCCATTACAGTAATTATAAGTTTGGCTGTCCTGTTTTGGGGAATAGAATACTTGAAAGGAGTAAATCTGTTTAAACCAGCCAATTTCTATTATGTGGAATTTGAAAATGTGACAGGGCTTACCGATTCGGCTCCTGTGACTATAAACGGCTATCAAGTAGGATTGGTGAGGGGAATCGATTATGACTACGAGAGCGGCGCATTAGTAGTGTTGCTTGGGCTTGAAACCGATTTGAAGATTCCGACAGGTTCAAAGGCCGTACTTGCTACCGATTTGCTCGGAACGGCTCAGATTGAGTTGAAGTTGGCACAAGCCGACACATATTATCAGGTTGGCGACAAGTTGCCAGGCGAGAATGCCATAGGGCTGATGGATAAAGTGGGTGATGACTTGCTGCCAAGTGTTGCTGCGTTGATGCCTAAAATCGATAGCATCTTGACTAACCTGAATGCCATTGTGGGCAATCCGGCATTGCAGCAGTCAATCGACAGGCTTGATGGTATAACTGCGAACTTGGAGGCCAGCAGTCGGCAATTATCGCAAATGATGAGCAAGTCGATGCCCGCTATAGTAAATAATGTCGAAGGAGTGACGGCCAACTTGGATAGCATAACTGGCAGTCTGAATGTGGCAACTACCCAGTTGCGCAGCGTTCCAATCGACTCGACGATGAATAATATCAATGCCACAACGGCAAACCTCAATCACTTGACTGCTCAATTAAAAGGTACAAATTCGAGCCTTGGGCTTTTGCTGAACGACCGAGGGCTTTACGACCATATCGACAGCACAATCATGAGCCTTGACTCTCTCTTTATAGATATAAAGAAGAATCCCAAGCGTTATGTCACTATTAAAGTGTTTTAAGAAACTGTTTGAATTGAAGCCGGCTCGAAAATCCAATCTCAAATTGTCGGACAAAAATTCAGACAGATTCTAATAAGTAGTATTTTGTGGCAGTCAAAGTCTTATTTAGAACGATTCCAAATAAGCCTTTGGCTGCATTTATGTTGCACAAGTTTCATAATTAGGGCTTTTTGTGAATGGTGCCGTGTGGCTGTCGATTACAGATGGTGGCATTATGTGGTGAGGTAACAAGGTAATATACATGGAATTGGCAAAATGCAATGCCCCTAAATAGCAATGTAAATAAAGGGTTTGTTCAACCCGTTGTATTTCAGGTAAGTTATAATAAAATTTAAAATAACAAGAAAGAGAGGATTTTTTTATCTCAATTTTTTTGTGAAATTTTGTAGTCGGAAAGAACTAAAAATCCAATAACACAGTAATGGATATTCAGCAAGATGAAAGGTGGGAAAAGTGCTTGAAACTTTTCCGGGATAACGTGTCGCCCGAGCAATACAAGGCGTGGTTCGAGCCATTGGTTTTCCAAGGGTTTGAAAACAACCGCATATCGCTCCACGTGCCGTCTGTGTTTTTTGCCGAACAAATCGAGGGTAAGTTCTTCACATTGATGAACAAGACCTTTGAGCGCATTTTCGGTCATGATTTCAAAGTCAAGTATAATATTAATGTAGTAAATCGCGAACCCGACACTCAGGTTTCGATTGAAGGTTCTAAGAAAAGCGCCGTTGTCGGTAATCGCTTTGAACAGTCGCAACAGCAAGTTGCCAATCCGTTCCAGACAGTGGATTATGGCGATGTTGACCCGCAACTGAACCCGAAATATACATTTGAGAATTATTGCGACAGCATGAGCAATAAACTTGCTGTGAGCATTGGAAAGGCTATAGCCAACGACCCCAAGCGCAAGGTGTTCAATCCGCTGTTTGTATTCGGGCCGACTGGTGTGGGCAAAACGCACCTTATTGAAGCAATAGGAATAAAAACAAAGGAGCGTAATCCTCGTAGCAGGGTGCTTTACGTGTCGGCACGGGTGTTTGAGAGTCAATATACCACGGCTGTGAGAAACAACAGGGTGAATGATTTCATTAATTTCTATCAAAGCATAGACATGCTGATAATTGATGACATTCAAGACCTTGCTGGCAAGACTGCTACGCAAAACACATTCTTCCACATCTTCAATCATTTGCACCAGAACCAAAAACAACTTATAATGTCGAGTGATTGCCGGCCTGTGGATATGGACGGAATGGTGCCGCGGTTGATTTCGCGATTCAAGTGGGGTATGACTGTGGAACTTGGTGCACCCGACTATGAATTGCGACGTGAAGTGCTTGCAATGCGAGCCAGGCAAGACGGGTTGTCGATACCGGATGAAATACTTGATTATATTGCCGCAAATGTCACCGATAGCATTCGCGAGCTTGAAGGGATAGTTGTATCGCTGCTTGCCCATGCAACAATGCTCAATCTGGAAATATCGATGGACTTGGCGCGTGCAGTGATGGCTAACGCTGTGAAAGTATCGAAACGACAAATTACGTTTGATTTCATAGCTGAAACTGTATGCAATTACTACAATATTAATTCAGATTTGCTATACAGCAAGTCGCGGAAGCGTGAGATTTCAGATGCTCGCCAAGTGGTGATGTATCTTGCAAAGAAATACACTCCAATGTCGTCGACAAACATTGGTGTGAGGTTGTCGCGTAACCATGCCACGGTGCTTTATGCATGTAGCAGCATAGAACAGCGTATGGAAATAGAGAAACAATTGCGTGATGACATGGCAATTATCGAAAGTGAGTTGAAAAAATAGCACAATCAATCGACTATACACGCATTCAAGGCTTGGTAAACGTGTCACTTGCCAAGTCTTTTTTATTTTTACAACGAAATGGCCGGGATATATATTCACATACCATTCTGCAAAAAAAAGTGCATATATTGCGATTTTTATTCGGTGGGGAACAAGGCCGAAATGGTGAATGCCTATTTACAAGCATTGTGCCACGAAGCAATGTTGCGCAAGGAGGGTTTTGATTGTGATACAATTAAAACTGTTTATATCGGCGGAGGAACGCCTTCGTTGCTAACTGATGTGCAGTTGTCACAACTTGTAGATGGCATGATGCATATTTTTGACTTCAGTCATGTTGAGGAATTTACAATAGAGGTAAATCCCGATGATATAACTGCCGATATAGCAATGTCGTATAGACAATTGGGTATAAATCGTGTAAGCATGGGTGTGCAAAGTTTTGTTGATGCAGAGTTACAGTTCCTCAGGCGAAGACATGATGCAAATACTGCAGCGAATGCATATAGAACCATACTGGAATGCGGAATAAATAATGTAGGGATTGACCTGATATATGGCATTCCAGGGCAAACATTGCAATCATGGCAAAACTCATTGGATGTAGCTATGGGATTGGCACCTAAGCATATGTCATGTTATAACCTAAGCTATGAAGAGGGAACGCCACTTTATAGAATGCTTGACAAGGGGGGTGTGCAGGTGGCCGACGACGATAGTTGCATAGCTATGTATGAATTGATGACAGGTGTGTTGCGTGAACATGGATATGAACATTATGAAATTTCTAATTTTGCCAAGCCTGGGTATTATTCGCGGCATAATTCGAGTTACTGGGATAAAACCCCTTATTTGGGGTTGGGCGCATCGGCTCATAGTTATATAGGAGGAACGAGGTATTACAACCCATCGGATATAAAAGCGTATATATCGCAAATAGGCATGGGCAATGTTGTGGCAACTGCTGAAGAGGAAACTATGAATGAACGTTATGACGAGGAAGTGATGCTGAGGTTGCGGACTCGCCGTGGGCTTGATGCAGATAAGCTATTGGATGTTTATGGCGAACCGTATTATAGCTATTTTATGTCGGCAGTGCGGCAATTTGTCGATTCGGGGCTTGTAGAGCAGGCCGGCAGTGTATTCTGCTTGAGCGGCCGAGGGGTGATGCTTTCCGACATGGTTTTCCGTGAATTGATGTATGTGTGAACCGTTAAGCGGCATCAGTCGTGGTGGTATGGTTCGTTTTTGATGATTGTCATAGCTCGGTAAAGTTGTTCGGTGAAAAACAGCCGTACCATCTCATGAGAGAATGTCATTTTTGAGAGGGAAATCTTTTCGTTGGCACGAGCCACAACATCTGCCGAAAAGCCGTAAGGCCCGCCAATGATAAACACCAACTGTTTGGGAATCGATTGCATTTTACGTTCGATATATGCTGCGAAATCTCTCGAAGTGAGTTCTCGCCCATGTTCGTCGAGCAATACCACATAGTCTTGTGGCGCAAGCATCGACAGTATTGCATCGCCTTCTTTCTGCTTTTGTTGGGTAGCATTCAGGTTACGTGTGTTGCGTATGTCGCCTATATATTTTATTTCAAAAGGGATGTAGCGTATCAACCGGCGGCAATATTCAGTTATGCCTTCTTCAAGGAATTTTGTCGTAGTTCGACCTACGGCAACGAGCATAATTTTCATGACTATTCGTAGTGATGTGATTTTACAAAAGAAACCCAAGCGAAGGCCAGCACGACAATGAAACCAGCGAGTGGCACAGCAAATGCTGCCGTGATGGAGAAGTTGTCGCCAACCCATCCCATTGCTATTGGACCAATTGCACCACCTACGACACTCATCATCAGTATTGACGAGGCCCGTTCGGTGAGGCCGCCGAGGCGAGAAATCGACAATGCGAAAATCGTAGGGAACATGATGCTCTCAAACAGGTAGCACACAATAACGGCGCATTTTGAAACGACGCCAAGTGGCGATAATGCCAAAATCATCATTGCTGTAGTGCCACATGCGCATATTAGCAATATTTTTTCGGACCTGATGTGGCGCATCAATGCGCTTCCGGAAAAACGCCCGACCATGAAAAGCCCCAAGCCTCCAATTGACAGCAGCAACGATGCCGCATTGGGCGAGAGGAATCCGTCGTCGGTCATGTAATTGATGAAAAACGTGTTAATTGATATTTCGGCTATTTCATAGCTGATGAGGGCGACGAAGCCGAAGGTGAAATATCGGCCAAGTTTGGTTACTTCTTTTTGTTTGTTGTCGTTGTCTGCTGTTACAAGTTCAGGTAACTTCACTCTTGAGAAACACAGGGCTACGAGCAGCACTATTATGCCAATGATTGAGTAGGGTATTGCTATATCGGCGACTTCACCGCTACCACGCTCGGCAAAAAAGAATTGTCCGCCAAGCAGCACGCCGATTATGCTGCCTAATCCGTTGAATGATTGTGCCAAGTTTAGACGACCAGCCGATGTGCGAGGGTCGCCGAGCAACGTGACGTAGGGATTGGCGGCAGTTTCGAGTATCACCAGTCCACACCCTATGATAAACAATGGCAGCAGCACGTATTCAAAGACCATGTTGTCGCCGATTGGCAAGAATAGCAATGAGCCACCGCCAAACAATAGCAATCCGGCTATTACACCGATGCGAGTACCGAAGCGGCGTATCATGATTCCGGCAGGCAGTGCCATGAGGAAATATGCACCATACACCACTGCTTGCATCAGTGCGGAGTGGGTTTTGGTGACTTCCATCGTTAACTGGAAGTGCTTGTTAAGCACGTCCATTACGGCTCTTGCCCCTCCCCACAGGAAGAAAAGTAGTGTGATAAGTATGAAAGGGAAAATGTACTGCTTGGCTACCAAGCTTGTTTTCATAGATTGTGCCATTAGTGATAAATTCTTGTTTGTGACGACAAAATTAACCAAATTTTGCGTAAATGGACGAAGGTTGATGCTATAAAATTCCAGCCGATGGCAATAAGATGTGTTATTGTCTTTTCAATGTGCTCGTCAACCACTGTGTGCCTGTCGTTCAGTCGGTGGCAGCCGATATGGCTTAAACAAGTTAAATGTGCCGGTGCAAGAGTTGTTGTGCAAGTTAATGCCACTTCAAGTTTTTTTATTATCTTTGTTTCTCGAACACATAATTTGCATGATGGAGTTAATCCTGTATATAATATTGCGAGGGTTTGCGATAGGCGTTTTGGTGTCGGCTCCGATGGGTCCGGTGGGCGTGTTGTGCATACAGCGCACTTTGAACAAGGGGCGTTGGGCTGGCTTTTATACGGGATTGGGAGCGGCAGTTTCCGACCTGCTTTATTCGATATTAGCCGGTGTGGGGTTGTCGATTGTGATAGACTTTATCGAGGCTAATCAAACCCCGTTGCAGATAGCAGGTAGCTTGGTGCTGCTGGTGTTTGCCATTTACCTGTTGCGGCGTAATCCAGTGCGAGCGATAAGGAAATTGAAAGACAGGAAAAATAATTACGTGCAGGATTTGGTTACTGGTTTCTTGTTCACGGTGTCAAATCCGTTGATATTATTCCTGATAATAGGTTTGTTTGCACGTTTTAATTTTATGTTGCCAGAGTATTATCTGTATCACTATGTGGTGGGGTATGTGTTTATTTTCATAGGAGCAATATCGTGGTGGTTTGTTATAACATTGTTTGTAAATGCGGTAAGGTCCCATTTCAACCTGCGCAGTATGTGGCTTGTCAACCGAATAATAGGAGCGATAATCCTTGTAATGTCGTTGGTGGGGTTGGTGATGGGAATTGCCAATTATGTATAGAACATAAATACACATATATGTATGGAGAAAGAGAATGAAATCGATGTGAGGTATTTTCCTGAATTGAATGATATGGACATTGAGCAGGTTGGCGACTTTCTGGAACTTGAATCTGCAAAACATTCAATAGCATGTCGTAACTGGGCCAATGAATATCCCTACCATCCTGTGACGATTTTTACAGTCGGGCGGTCGGACAAAGCTATTTTTATAGATTTTTTTGTTAGAGGGAATTACTTGCGTGCTGTAAATTATAAAAACAATTCGCCAGTGGCCGATGACAGTTGTGTGGAATTTTTCATGAAACTTCCGGGCAGCGACGAGTATTGGAATTTTGAATTTAATTGCATTGGAACGGTCAATGCGTCACACCGTGTGACGCGTGATAATCCCACAAGGCTGACAGATGAACAGATTGCCAGCATAGGGCGTTATGCATCGTGTGGAACTCGACCGTTTGAAGAAATGGAGGGCGTGTTTGCGTGGAATCTGACCATAGCAGTGCCATTTGCATTGGTGGGTTTGGACCCCGAAAATTTGCCTGAATATATATTGGGGAATTTCTATAAATGTGGGGCAAAAATGAGTTTGCCGCACTATTTGAGCTGGATGCCGATTGATACTCCCAGCCCCGATTTCCATCGACCCGAGTTTTTCGGCAGAATCAATTTTGTGTGATTGTGGCATCGCTGTCACTGGCGATAGTATCGTTGACAGTGACAGTGCAAGTCGAACTCAAGTCCTGGCAGGTCACGGTGATGTCGGCGACGCCGATGGCTTTTGCCGTGATTTTGCCAGAGTCGTTAACTTCGACAATGCTTGCGTCAGAGCTTTGCCAATCGACTTGAATAAGGTTGGGGTCGTTGAAATCTCCGCCTTCGTAAACGATTGAGAAGGATAGTTGTGATGTTTCGTCGAGTTTGGTGGTTAATTCTGTGGGGTATATTTCAAGGTATGTGACCTTGAAATCTTTGCTGCAAGAAATCAGCGATGTGATGAATATGGTGAAAGCTATAACAAGTAATATTTTCTTCATTTCTTAATTGTGTTAGGCGGTGCAAAAATACTAAATATCGCTGGAAAAACCGATACAATGCCATATAAATGAAGGATATGTTTCCTTGCCATAACCGATGTGTACAAAGTGAATGTTTTACATGGAATTTGCTGAAAATCTCACAGATTTAAATTGGTGGCAGATAGTACACACGATTGTATGCCGATGTTAAAGAGAATTCAATTTTGGGAAACTTTTATTGCGGTTTAAAAATGTAATATACTGATTGTCAGATGTGAGCATATCTAAACTGGGAAACTTTGCTTAAAAGTAATAAAATTAAGTTTCTGAATTATGGTATTTGTATTATCTTTGTGCTGCAAAAAATCTATCATAAACCATAAAATTCCAATGGATAAAAAAATTTATACTTACGAAGAAGCATTTGCTGCGTCGAACGAATATTTTCACGGCGACGAGCTTGCAGCAAGGGTGTGGGCGAGCAAATATGCTTTGAAGGACTCGTATGGCAATATTTATGAATTGACGCCCGATGACATGCACCACCGCATTGCTTCGGAACTGGCCAGGATAGAACAGAAATATCCCAATCCAATGCCTGAAGAGGAAATCTTTCAATTGTTGAAAGGTTTTAAATATATTATTCCGCAAGGCAGCCCGATGGCTGGAATTGGCAACAATTACCAGCTTGGGTCGTTGTCAAACTGCTTTGTGATTGGGATTGAAGGCGACCCTGATTCGTATGGAGGTATCATTAAAATAGATGAGGAGCAGGTGCAGCTGATGAAGCGTCGCGGAGGCGTGGGGCACGACTTATCGCACATAAGGCCAAAAGGTTCGCCTGTGAAGAATTCTGCCCTCACATCGACGGGCCTTGTACCATTCATGGAGCGATACTCCAATTCTACCCGTGAAGTGGCACAAGATGGCCGCCGTGGTGCGCTGATGCTGACCGTGAGTATAAAGCATCCCGATTCGGAAGCGTTTATTGATGCAAAGATGACAGAGGGTCGTGTGACGGGTGCAAATGTTTCGGTAAGGATAGACGACGATTTCATGCGTGCTGCGATTAATGGAGAAAAGTATGTGCAGCAATATCCTATCGATTCGGATAATCCTATATATAAGAAAGAAATTGACGCAATGACCCTATGGCGCAAGATTGTGCATAATGCATGGAAAAGCGCCGAGCCAGGAGTGTTGTTTTGGGATACCATCGAGCGGGAGTCGATACCCGACTGTTACGCCGACCTTGGGTTTAAGACAATTTCGACAAATCCATGCGGCGAGATTCCATTGTGCCCTTACGACAGTTGCCGGTTGATAGCGATAAACCTGTTTTCATACGTGAAGAATCCGTTTACACCTGAAGCGTCGTTTGATTATGATTTGTTCAAGAAGCATGTCGCTTGTGCCCAACGGTTGATGGATGATATTATTGACCTTGAGATGGAAAAAATCGACATGATTATGGAAAAGGTCAACAGCGACCCAGAAACAATGGAGGTAAAAGAAACGGAATATCATTTGTGGCAGAAAATCAAGGCCAAGACGTTGAAAGGGCGTCGCACGGGAGTTGGTACCACGGCCGAAGGTGACATGCTTGCTGCAATGGGATTGCGTTATGGTAGCGACGAGGCCATTGATTTCTCGGAAAATGTACACAAGACGCTTGCTATCGCTGCATACGGTTCGTCGGTGGTGATGGCACAGGAACGTGGCGCATTTGAAATTTATGATGCCGAAAGGGAGAAAAACAACCCGTTTGTGAACCGGCTGAAAGATGCGTGTCCAGAATTGTATGAAAATATGGTCAAGTATGGCCGCCGCAACATCGCTTGCCTTACTATAGCTCCCACAGGAACTACAAGCCTTATGACACAGACGACATCGGGCATAGAGCCAGTGTTCATGCCGGTATATAAACGTCGCCGCAAGGTCAATCCCAACGACCCGGATGTGCATATTGATTATACCGATGAAACAGGCGACAGCTTTGAAGAATATATTATTTACCACCACAAGTTTGTCATGTGGATGAAAACTGCGGGCATAGAGGTAAAGGATAGCTACACGCAGGCCGAACTTGATGAGATAGTTGCAAAATCGCCATATTATAAAGCTACTGCCAATGACATTGATTGGATGGCAAAGGTGAGGATGCAAGGTAGGATACAGAAGTGGGTTGACCACTCGATAAGCGTCACAATCAATCTGCCAAGCGACGTGACCGAGGACTTGGTAAATGACTTGTATGTTGAGGCATGGAAGGTGGGTTGCAAGGGTTGCACAGTTTATCGTGAAGGTTCGCGGTCGGGCGTGTTGATTTCGACCAAGAGCGAGGAAACGAAAGGTCGATACATGGCCGAAGAAGAACATATCTTGAAACGCCCTATAGAACTTGAAGCCGATGTCGTGAGGTTCCAGAACAATAAGGAAAAATGGATTGCATTCATAGGCTTGATAAATGGCCGTCCATACGAGATTTTCACAGGTCTTGCCGACGATGATGAAGGTATATTCTGCCCGAAGTCGGTGACCAAAGGTAAAATCATAAAGGCAGTTGACGAGAACGGCAACAAACGTTATGACTTCCAATTTATCAACAAGCGTGGCTATAAGACCACCATTGAGGGGCTGTCGGAGAAATTCAATCCCGAATTCTGGAATTATGCCAAACTGATTTCGGGTGTCTTGCGTTATGGGATGCCTATCGACCAGGTGATAAAACTAATCAGCAGCCTTGAGCTTAGCAGCCAGTCAATCAATACCTGGAAAATGGGCGTAGAACGTGCCTTGAAAAAATACTTGCCCAACGGTTTTGAAGCAAAGGGGCAGAAATGTCCTAAATGTGGCAACGAAACGCTTATATACCAAGAAGGGTGCTTGATATGCACTTCATGCGGCACTTCTAAATGCGGATAATCCAACGCACGCACTATCATATATGACAGCTGGGCATCTCTTGTCGTTAAGGAGATGCCCATATTTTTATTTGTAGCAAATAAGTGTTAAAAAATATTCTGATAGTGAAATAATATGGCAATTTGCGACTACGTGGAGCGGAAAAGCATTAACTTAGCCATATAAAAATATATTTACTACGTGCCATGGATATGTCAATCTCGAAATGGATGTTTGCCATTTTTGCTGTTGTTTATATAATAACAGTGTTGAGTATTATTGGCGTAGTCATTTCGGAAAACCGCAATCCTGTTAAATCATTGGCGTGGATAACAGTGTTGTTGCTTCTGCCTGTGGTTGGTGTGGGGTTATATGCTTTTTTCGGACGCAGCATGAAAAGCAAACGTTTGATTTCAAACAAAAACAAGAAGCGGTTGCGCCGGATGGAACCATATAAAATAATAGACGAAACACAGTTGCCGTTGAGTCTTGAATGCCAGCAAGGGATAAGGCTCGTAAAGACACTGGCTGGCGCACGATATTTTCCGGGCAACCACTTGGAAGTATTCACTGATTGTGGAAAACTGTTTGAGCAGTTCAAGAAGGATATTGCAAATGCCAAGAATTACATACACATTCAGTTCTATATTTTTGAAGATGACAAGTTGGGGCATGAAATAAAAGATTTGCTTGTTGCAAAGGCTGCCGATGGTGTGAAAGTGCGTGTAATATACGACCATGTGGGGTCGTTCAAGGCAAAGGATAGTTTCTTCGCTTCGATGCGGGCTAACGGTGTAATAGCTTTGCCATTTATGGAAGTGACCTTCCCTCAGCTTGCCACGCGTATTAATTGGCGTAACCATAGGAAAATATCTATAATAGATGGTGTGGTGGGGTATATAGGTGGAATGAACATCGCCGACAGATATGTTGACGGAGGCGGATTTGGCCGCTGGCGCGACACTCATGTGCGGTTAATCGGGCCCGCAGTGGCTGGATTGCAATATAATTTCGCAGTTGACTGGAATTTCATGGGGCAGCCATTGCTTACCGAGGGAACGAAATCGTATGATGTGAAAGACAGCGATGAAGTGGGTGTGCAACTGGTGTCGAGTGGGCCAACAAGCCGTTGGGGCAACATACCCATGTTATTCTTGAAGATGATAGGCAATGCCAAGAAGCGCATATACATTCAGACTCCCTATTTCTTGCCCACCGAGAGCATGTTGAAGGCATTGCAAGCGGCGGCACTGGCAAAAGTAGATGTGCGCATAATGATACCGCGCAAGTCTGATTCGGTTGTGTTGCGCCTTGCGACGTTTTCATACGTGTCGGAATGTATTAAAGCCGGCATTAAAATATATTTATACAATGCAGGGATGCTCCATGCCAAGACGCTCATAGTCGATGACGAATTTTGCACCACAGGGTCAACCAATTTCGATTTCAGGAGTTTCGAGCATAATTTTGAGTGTAATATAATGATATATAATGCCAATGTAAACAAGCAGATGGCGGATATATTCATGAACGACCAGAAAGATTGTTTACGGGCGTTACCAAGTGTTTGGCGCAATCGTCCGTTGTATGAGCGTTGCTGTGAGTCGTTGGTGCGGTTATTAAGTCCTGTTTTATGAAAATTGGTTATGATTAGGCTTTATGTGACTGTAATATTGGCAATGTTGGCTGTTGTTGGGTATGCCGACAATATGGGAGGATATTATCCTTCGACACTTGACGGGAAATCGGGCGAAGATTTGTTGAAAGCGTTGAGGGTGGCAATACGCAGCCGCAACAATGTAGTGCAACAATATGATGAAGCCGAGTTGTGGAATGTTTTCAGAGTAACTGATAAACGCGGTGATGGGACAGTGTGGGATATATTCTCAGAAAATTCTGTCGATTATCCGAATGGCGGTGTTCCCGATGGTATGGTGAGCTGCCACATTGTGCCTCCGCAGTGGACTGGCGACACATATCCCTATTTGCACGACGCATCGCTTGATGTGCATAACATATTCCCGACCAATGCTGAGGTAGCGGAGATTAAAGCCGATTTGATTCCGTGGGAGATAGAGAATGTATTATATGATAACGGAGCTTGGTGCATGGGTAATTGTAACATTGCTGAAACCAGTATTGTGGCATACGAGCCGTGCGACGAATACAAGGGCGATGTGGCGCGGGTGTTGATGTATGTTGCAGTATGCTATGGAGGGGAGCTTCTGTGGCAAGGTCAGTCTTGGAGTATATTTAATAACAATGAGTTTCCTGTGTTTACTTCCGAGGCAATTCCGATGTTGCTGTCGTGGAGCCGAGCTGACCCTGTCGATGACAAAGAGCGCGGACGTAACGATGCCATTTTTGTGCTTCAAGGTAATAGAAATCCTTTTGTGGATTTTCCTGGGATATGCGAACATGTATGGGGCAAGCTATCGGATGTTCCGTTTTATATGGGAGATGGGGCTGCTGATAGTGAATATTTGAAACCAACTTACAGACTTGGTGAGAAAATATGGCTACGCAGCACGTATGTTCCAGAAGATGCCACGTGGAGTGTAAATGGTAGGAATTGCAAGGACGATTTGATTGAAACTGCCGAATTGGGGGTAGGGTTGCATGAATTAAAATTTTCATCTTCGTCGGTATCGGGGAAAGTAATGATAGAAGTAATGCCATGAAGCAGTTGATTGTGATATTGATGTGCTGCTGTATTGCGGTGTCGGCGTGCACCGATGACAAGCATCACAGCGAAGAGCCGACTACGGTATTTTCGTTGTCGCGTCGTCATGTGGATTTATATCCAGGTGACACAGCCGAAGTATATGTGTCGGGAACCCTTGAATTTGCACTTGAGTGCAGCGACGAGAGCGTGGTGACAGCTCGGCGAGAGGGACGCAAGGCTATAATAACAGCTATTTCCCGAGGCGAGGCCGAAGTGCTATTCTTGACACAGTTTAATGATATTGCGTGTACGGTAACTGTTGAAGAATCGCTTTTAGACCGACTTGATGCAGTGCTTGCCAATGATACGCCAAGGGTGGTAGGCATGTATATATCACTTACCTATGGAACGCCAGGAATCATGATTGCAGCAAGTGGAGGAAAGGTGAATTTTATAAATATAGGTACAAGAGAAAGTGTGGAATTGTCGTTATCGGGTAATGTTATAGATGGCATCAAAGTGAATGGTGTGGCTCAGGACATTTTGAACTGCACGCTGTACAAGGAAACTGACGACAGATGCTGGTATCTTGTGCTTGTCGAAGGTGACCTTGAAGGCCTTTGGGTTGTAATAGAAAAGTGATAAACTTGTATGCAAATTAAACCATTGAGCAAAACAGTTTTTTAAAAATAACGAGATTGCAACGACTTAAATTCGGACGAAAGTTTCACATTTTTTATCCAATGATTTAGGCTGTCGCATAAAATGGTGTCGTTTTTTCGGAGTATAATGGGTTGGAACTGTGTGAAACTGATACCTGTGGCGTAATCAACGTTGTTATAATGCTTGGCAAGCCTTTCGGCTATTGATTTGTTGATGACGGCAAATTCTATCTCGCCAGTAGCGACGCGCAGGAACAATTGTTCGGGGCCGTAATCGGCATCTTCGGCTACATATATGGTATCGCCTATTTCTCGGCTTAGGTTTTCGATGCGAGAGCGCATAGGAGAACCTTTCACGACATATACAGTGTCATGTACAAGGTCAAGTGCCGATTTGGCGGCGATGTTGCCGCTGCTGTCTTTTAATTGCACAAGCACTTGATGGTCGAGGTATAGGGCTTCGGAAAATAGGTATCTGCTTTGGTTGTCCTTTGTGGCGGGGAATTGCGCGACTACCATGTCGTATGTTCCTTTATCGAGGCCTGTAAGTGTGCTTTCGAGTGTCACCACTGGATGGAATATGAATTTATGGTTGGAACGCTTTTCGATAAGCCTGAGTAAGTCATAGCTAAAACCTCCAAGAGTGTCGTCGTAGGTGTAAAGCGACAGCGGAGAATATTCTATTGCAATATTTATGCTGGTGTCGGGGGCATTATTATTATCCATACTGCCATTGATGCAGTGCCTTAACGCTGCCATTGCACCGATTACAATTGCAATCAGTATGAGGTAAATAAATATGTTGCCTTTCTTTGGCTTTAGATTATTGGGCATGGTGTGTATAGTGTTATGGTGTTAATTGGCAAAATCGACCGACAGACCCATTTGGAATTTCATGCCATTAAGCGGGTAATGTGGAATGGCAAAACTGTTGCCCATGAAGCTTTCGTTGACGTGGCTGAACATTACGAAGAAGCGTGTTTTTTTCAATTTCATGTTGGCATATACTGTCATAAAAGCGAAATTGCCGCACATCACCTCGTTTTGTGTATGGAATGTCATGGTGGCAGGGTTGTAGGCTGGTGCATAGTAACGAGTGTAGTAGTTGCAATCTACGCCAAATTGCACATGAAGAACCCGTGCGATAGGGAATTGCAAGAACATATTGGAGTAGATAGCAAACTTGGGCAATGGCAGTACAGTTTCGTTTGACGATGTTTGATAGGTCAGAGAGTTGTTCCAGTTGAAAATGCCAAATTTGAAATTTTGGTCGATTGTCGCGCTGAATATCTGTATGTTGTCGCCATGCTGGGCTGGTAGTCCTGCATTGTCGAAGTATATGAAATTTTGAATGTTCTCAACGCCCACGTCGGCTCGTGTCCGTGTTAATGGGAAATCCAGCCGGCCACCGAATCTCACTCGCCGTTCTTTCCCAAAATTGTTTTGCCAAATGAAGTGGTTGGAAATGTAGTTTTGGATGAAATATGGAACTTCCTTATTTTTGAAATATCCATATCCTGTGATTCTCACACTGTCGTTTTTCAACTTGAATTTTGTCGAGATGTCGCCCGATACATCTATGTCGCCAGCGACAGAACCCACTATACCAAATTGTGCCGTGGCATTGTAGGTGAGTAATGAGCCTCGCTGCTTGGTTAATTGGCCTCCGACCCACAGCAGGTTCTCGGTGTAGGTGTGTGGAATGGAATATTCGGGCAGGGGAGTGAGCAAACCGCTTTCGGCCGAAACCGATTCAATGGTGTCGGTGTGCTGGGTGTATTTGCGAAATTCGTGTGTGACGTAGGCGGCAAGGCCAAACTTGGCATATTTATTGAAACCTTCGAGCATTGAAATGCCTATGGTGTTGGATAGTTTCCAGTAGCTCGTTTCATCGTTGGTGCCTTGCAACGTGAAGTATGAATTGTCGAAATAAGACGTATCGGTTTCGGCGGTGCTTAGGAACAAGTGGCGGTTGCTCTTGTAGTTCATTGTCCAGATGAAACTTGTCACCGGGATATAAGTACGGCCTATGATAGTATCGGTTTCGGGGTCGCGGTGGTTCTCGTAATATCCCACTTTGTATCTATGGTTGAGGTATAGTTCTGTGCCGTATATGCGCGAGTGCGCGTCCGACAGATTGGTGGGAATGGTTTTGGTGTTTACAGTTGTCGAACCGCCTTGCACCTGGGCAGGGTCGGTGATATATCGGTCGTCGGTGATGCCTCCGTTCTCTTTATTTAAGAAGTTGTAGCTGTTGAAGAATGCTTGCAGTTCATATCTGTCGCCTGTGTAAGAGCCAAATATGCGCCATGTGAAGTCGGAGGTAGATTGTCCGTCGTATAGACCTTTTGAGTAGATATAGTCCATTGCTGCCCCTGCCTCTATTGCCTTGTTCACGTTGCCCGAGAACACAGCCGACAACCGGTCTTGCGTGTTATCGCTTGTTCCTCCTGTGTTGTAAGAGAGGATAGTCATTGGTATTCGGGTGTTGTAGAACTTCTGTGTTTTTATTGATGGCAGATATACGCTCAATGCATCTTCGAAGAAGAAATTGGAAATGGCCGGACGGTCAAAGAATATTTGGTCCTGCCCCTCGGCACCAAGGTTGCCCGTGGTTGCGTATGCCTTGCTTGCCATCGACGGTATGGCCTGCTGGAAATAATTATATTGGAGCGTGTCGATTGTAGATGTGTATCGCAGCCCGAGCGGTTCGGATATAGTCCAGGCATAAGATGGTTCAACCACGACATCTTTGGCCCATACTGTTTGTGCTATCAATATTGTAATTAACGACGCAAAGCAATATATGTATCTATTTTTCATTATAGACAATTGAGTATTGTGCAAAAATCCATATTTATGGCAGCCATGCCACAAAGACTTTGCAAAAATACAAATAAAAAGATAACAACTTGGCAAAGTCGCCGTATTATTGCCATAAGTGTCGTTTTGCCGCGTCTTTTTTCGACGCTGATTGATGTCGCACGTGCGTTGTTCCCTGGCAATGCTTTTTGACTTGGATTGTTGTTGGCAACGTATATGTCCATTATACGGTATTCACGCGTTCACGGTATTCGTTTGGCGTACATCCAGCCACTTTCTTGAACAACCTGCTAAGGTGGTGTGGATATTGAAATCCTACTTCGTAGGCAATTTCGCTGACTGTCTTGTTGGTTTCTATCAAACGGTCTTTTACTTTGTTGATGACGGCAAGGTGTATGTACCCTATAGCCGATTTCCCTGTCTGTTTCTTTACGAGGTCGCCGAAGTAGTTGGCCGAAAAATGAAGTTGGTCGGCGCACCATGCTACGGAAGGCAGCCCGAGCTTCTCAGGCTTGTTGGAGTCGAAATATCCGTTTAGCAAGGCATCAAATCTGGTGAGTATGTCGGAATTGATGGCTTCACGTGTGGCAAATTGGCGGTCGTAGAAGCGCAGACAGTGATTGAGCAGGACTTCGATATTTGAAATAATAATGCTGCGGCTGTGCTTGTCGATGGCATGGCACAGTTCTTCCTCTATTTCGCCGAAACAGGTGAATATGGTCTGCCGTTCACGGTCTGACATGTGCAGCGCCTCGTTGACATCATAGGAGAAGAAAGTGTAGTCTTTCATCTTGCGGGCAAGGTGTGTGCCACGAATGAGGTCGGGATGGAACAATAGTGCATACCCGCCAGGGTGCAACGTTTCGCCATCGTCGTTTATGCGCCCACTTGTCCGGGAGCGATGCACAGGAGAGTGCCTTCTTGATAATCATATTTGCTACGACCGTATGTCAAAGGTCCGTGTATTTTCTCTTTCAGGAATATGGCATAAAAGCCGAAACGTTTGCAACGGTGTTTCAGCACATCAAGTTTCGAGAAATCTATGAAGCCTACTAATGGATGTTGCGTTTCCAACCCGAGGAATACGTTGTAATCGTGTATTGTCTTTAAATCCAAAATTTCGCTCATGCCTTTCGCAATTTTGATTTTCAAAAATACTGAAATCTTCTGAATAGCTAAATTGTGTGATGCACCATTAAGTAAAATTGGTATTAAAATCAGTAAAATGGGTTTATTGCCTGTGTAATACCAGTATATGTCGGTCGAAATTGGTGTTATAAACGGTAATCTGTGCATGGACTGGCAATGTGCACAACAGTAATTTTGCTTATGATAAAATAGGGTATAAAGCATTATGAATTTGGTTATAAGATTTTTGAAGAATTGGACTTTACCTGTGGGAATGACGTGCGGAGTGTTGGGATTCCTTGCATTCCATTATATACATGTACTCGCTCCGCTGAAGCCAGCAGCACAAGCTACGGCTGAGTTCTTGATGCCTACGGTGTTGTTCATCATGCTGTTTGCAACATTTTGCAAAGTCAATCCACGGGAGATGCGCATCTCCCGTTGGCATGTTTGGCTGGTAATGTTTCAGTTGTTGACTTGTTTGGCTATAGCTTTATTCTTGCATTTTACGCCAGGATTCAGTCACGCATTGTTGGCCGAAGGGTTGATGATATGTCTTGTGTGTCCTACAGCAGGTGCTGCTGCGATGATTACTGGCAGGTTAGGTGGGAATGAAACATCGCTCACTACTTATACTATACTTAGCAATCTGGCTGCGGCAATCATTATTCCGTTGGTCTTCCCTTTGGTGGAAAAACATACGAATGCCTCCTTCTTGAACCAATTCTTTGTGATACTGCGCCGGGTGTTTCCGTTGCTTATTTTCCCGTTCCTCATGGCATGGGGATTGCGCGAGTTTTTCCCAAGGGTTCACAAAAAAGTCGTGGAACGCACCGGTGGATTAGCTTTTTACCTTTGGGGGTTCGGACTGGTGCTGTCGGTGGGGCAGACGTGCCGTTTTTTAGTTGACAGTCCAGTAAGCATACACCTAAAGTGGATGTTGTCGCTTGTCGGCCTGTTTGCTTGCGCATTGCAATTTTTTATGGGGAAGAATATCGGAGCTGTGTATGGTGAACGCATAGGCGGAGGTCAAGAGCTTGGGCAGAAGAATACAATTTTTGCCATTTGGGTGTCATACACATATTTGTCACCAATTTTGTCGGTTGCTCCCGGAACATATATAATATGGCAAAACGCCTTTAATGCTTGGCAGCTTTGGCGCAAGCAGAGGCAAGATGAACGCAAATCAAACTTGTTACGATGAAAAGAATCATGGTTATAAAATTTTTTCTGTTTATGGCGATTTTTACTTTCAGTGGTTGCGGCGACAATGTAGCATCTACACCAGTGCCACCTGCCCCGACCGAGCATCTCACTACTGCCAGCACAATAGGGGATGTACTGGCTCACCCTGCTTTTGAAGGTTTTTCACGATATATCCTTCCATTGGAATGGGGGTATGATGAGGCGATGCCACTGTCGAATGTGGCACGTTTGCTCCCGTATCATAATTATGTCGATGCCAATCATTTGTCCCGGGGGAGGGTTTTCGTATGTCGGTTCAATCCATGAAGGTTTCCCGCACGCCATTGCTTTAAGCCAAATGGGTTACAACGCTTTTGTAATCCAATACCAAACAGGTAGCGCGCAGACGGCTTGTGAAGATTTGGCGTCAGGCATAGAATATATTTTCAGGCACAGTAATGAATTGCAAGTTGACACGGCAGGGTATTCGGTTTGGGGCAGCTCGGCTGGTGCGCGAATGGCAGCATATATCGGCACATACGGAACAGAGGCTTTTGGTGCGGCGCGGTTGCCGCGTCCTTCTACAGTAGTGATGGCTTATACTGGGCATAGTGAATATTCCCGTCAAGACCCACCTGCATATTCGGTTGTGGAAAGTAACGACGGCATAGCTAATCCTAACGTAATGCGCCGCAGGACCGAGGCCTTGCAGGCCCTTGGCATTCCTGCAGAGTTCAATCTTTATCCAAATTTGCGCCACGGTTTCGGTTTGGGCATCGGAACGAGTGCCGAGGGATGGATAGATGGTGCAGTCAGATTTTGGGAAAACAATCGATGACAGAAATTGGCTGCAAAAAGTGTATTTCCTTCGGTAAAATGTGTATGGATTAGCGTAATTGTTTATCATATCTTTGCATTGAGTTAAAAACGATTAAATAGCAATAACATGGAAATAATTAAATTAAGAAACGGCGTAGAAATGCCGATTTTGGGTTATGGGGTTTATCAGGTGTCACCTTCGGAATGTGAACGGTGTGTGTTGGATGCCATCGGCGTGGGTTATCGAATGATAGATACTGCGCAGGCCTATTTTAACGAGGAAGGCGTTGGCAATGCCATCAAAAAGTGTGGCGTGCCGCGCAATGAGCTATTTATTGTAACCAAGGTGTGGATATCCAACTCGGGATATGAACGTGCCAAGGCTTCGATTGAGGAATCGTTGCGCAAACTTAAAACAGATTATATCGACCTGCTGCTCATTCACCAGCCTTTCGGCGATTATTATGGCACATGGCGTGCAATGGAAGAGGCATACAAAGCTGGCAAACTGCGAGCCATAGGAGTATCGAATTTCTATCCCGACCGGTTTATTGATTTGGCCGAGTTCAGCGAGATTCCACCTATGGTCAATCAAGTGGAAACACATGTGTTCAACCAGCAGACCGAAGCGCAGAAGATTATGCAGCAATATGGCACGCACATCATGTCGTGGGGACCGTTTGCCGAGGGACGCAATAATCTTTTCAGCAACGAAACGTTGCGTTCTATTGGCGACAAATATGGCAAGAGCGTAGCACAGACGGCTTTGCGCTATCTCATACAGCGAGGTGTGATAGTTATTCCGAAATCGGTACGCAAGGAACGCATGGAGCAGAACATTGATGTGTTTGATTTCGCATTGAGTGGAGAGGATATGCAGCGTATCGGGCAATTGGATTTGGGGCATAGCCTGTTTTTCTCGCACTACGACCCGCAGACTGTGAAATGGCTGTGCAGCATGGGAAAGCGCAGTTGCTGATGTTGCAATAGAAATAAGGAAAGTGTGGCAAATGAAATTATGGTATTAATATTCGTTTGCCACATTACTTAGCATGGTTTTAGACAACATGGGGGATAGATTCATGAAAAGAATATTTCATACAGTATGTTTGTTGCTGGCTGCTGCAATGCCTGCGGCTTGCGATAACACGGACGATAACGCATGGCAGGCCGATGTCTCGGTTGAAACCATTACCACAAGTGATATTACTGCGACTTCGGCCATATCGGGTGGACATATATCGGGTGACACTGAAAAAGTGGCATCGTTTGGCGTATGCTGGGGTACTTCTATTGAACCCACATTGAACGATTGATTCATACGAAGAAGCCGATGGTTCGCCCGAGTCGTATGCTTGTTATATATTGGGCCTTTCTCCTGCTACTACATATTATGTTCGCGCTTATGCCATACTTGCGACTGACACGGTGTATGGTACCGCACGGCGTTTTACAACCCAAGATGAAAACGGTAATGGTGGCGGCGAGGACGAAATGCAATTGCAAGTTTACCTTTGGCCTGAAGATAATATGCCAACCATAACAAACTACACTGTAAACAATGGCAATTATCAGGACAATCCAGATTTCCGCCCCAACATGGTTTGGTATCCAGTACCTGAAGGTACCGAGGTGAAAGGTGCTGTGATGGTGTGTCCATGTGGGGCGTTTATGTTCCGAAGCCCAAATGAAGGAGAGCCAGTGGCCGAACGGTTAGCCGAACTTGGATACCAAAGTTTCGTTGTGAATTATCGTGTTCGTCCTTATACGATGGAGGAAGGCAGTTTGGACTTGGCTCGTGCCATACGATATGTTCGCAGCCATGCTACGGAATATGGCATTGACCCAGACGACATTGCTTCGGTGGGGTTCTCGGCAGGAGGAATTCTTTGTGGCGACGAAGCTTTGCACTTCGATGAGCTGGTGAATGGCACGGCGTTGGACGAAGGATATTCACCCGATGAGCTTGACAGTGTTTCGGCCAATGTATGCGCCATAGGCATGATATATTCTTTTTATGGGCGGCTGAGTGTGTCGAACAACAATGTTGACGACCTGCGTGCAGGCAACATTCCGCCGACATTCTATACATACGGCACTGAAGACCCATTTTACTGTCAGTTCAATCAAAATGTGGAAGCTGTGCGACAAGTCGGCGTACAGGTTGAATCTCATGTTTTAGATGGTTGGCCACATGGTTTTGGCGTGCAAGGAGAGTGGACTACTTGGTTTGATAATTTCTTGTCACCTATTATGGGCGATAATAATTTGTAAAATAATAATAAGGAAATGAGAACATTCAAGAAACTATTGCTGTCGGCATTGATAATATGTGGCAGCATATGCACCATCGGTGCACAAGAAAAGACAACTACTGCAGGTGTGCCTGTGGTGGTGTTGAACAATGGCGTGGAAATGCCACGGTTCGGACTGGGGACTTTCATGCAACCGTCCGACGAAGTGTGTGAGCAGTCGTGCCTTACAGCCCTCAAGGCTGGTTACAGGCACATCGACACAGCTCATGCCTATTACGATGAGGCTGGAGTGGGGCGTGCCGTGAAAGAAAGTGGCATACCGCGTGAAGAGATATGGATTACCAGCAAGTTGTGGCCTACTGAATATGGTGAGGGCAAGACTCTGAAGGCTATCGATGATATGCTCGAACGTATGCAATTGGATTACATCGATTTGCTTTACGTGCATCAACCCGTTGGTGATTTTGTGGGCGCATGGAAAGATATGGAAAAAGCTGTCGAGATGGGCAAAGTTCGAGCATTAGGCATCAGCAACTTTGATGCAAATGATGAGGTGTGGAATGAAATTATCGAAAAATCCACCATTAAACCAGCAGTGCTTCAAATAGAATGTCACCCATATGCACAACGTGTAGAGATGCGCAAGAAAGCAGCTAAATATGGCATTCAGGTGGAATGTTGGTTCCCATTGGGTGGTGCCATGAGCAACGGTGCGTTGTTAAAAGACCCTGTAATAATGAAGATAGCCAAGGCTCACGGCAAAACACCTGCGCAGGTCATACTTAGGTGGCATATACAAGAGGGTTTTTCGGTTATTCCGGGTGCTTCGAATCCTGATTATATTAAAGAAAATATTCAAATATTCGACTTTGCTTTGACCGACGATGAAATGCAGCAAATGCGCTCGCTCAACAAGGAAAAGCGTTTCTTCAATGCTACGCTTGAGGATGTTGAAAAGATGGTTTGGGGAACAAAGTTTTGAAATACACGGCGAATGAAAAACGAGGGACATGAGTGAATGCCCCTCGTTTTTTCATGCTTTATATTTCACTAACCGTAGGTTTCAATGAGGAATTTTACGAGTTGAGGGTCTGAGAAGTTTACTGTGCCTGTGTCATGGAGGTTCAATGTAGCTATTTGTGCCATTTCGTCATCGGAAAGCGAGAAGTCAAATATATCGAGGTTTTGCCGCATACGCTCGATGTGTGTGCTTTTAGGAATGGCTACAATGCCACGCTGGGTGAGCCAGCGCAAAGCTACTTGTGCTGCAGTTTTCCCATATTTGCCGCCGATATTTGACAATAAACTGTTTCTCACCACATCGGTAATTCCTTCTCCGCCAAGCGGGCCCCATGCCATCATCTTGGTGTCGTGTTCCGACAGAAGTGGCATTATAGATTGTTGCTGGACAAGTGGATTGCATTGCAATTGGTTCACCATCGGCTTGATGTCCACATAGTGGGCGAAGTCGAAGAAACGTCCTGCCTGAAAATTGCTTACACCTATGGCTCGTACTTTTCCATCACGATATGCTTTTTCCATTGCTCGCC
>CALUMJ010000017.1 GCA_944321715.1 uncultured Muribaculaceae bacterium
GCCACTGTTTCGGGGTCGGCATTGCCTTGTGCTGCAATCGAGTAGCTCACGATGTAGCTTTTGCCGCTCTCAAGTGCCATTGCCGGCGATATGAGCCAGTCGTCCTGGTCGTTACCGCGCGAGCGTGTCAACGTAATGCCACTTATGCCGTCCTCGAAGTGCCATTCGCCGTCACCGTTGGTGTCAATCACAGTCCAGTCGGTGATGTCGGTGTCGGTGGTGAAATCCTTGTCAACAAGTGCGCCACCAGGAGTTACTGCGGTAGTCACGTCGATTGCAAACGAGTTAATGGCTATCGATGTGTAAATACCACAATTATTGCGGAATGCAATCTTGTAATTTCCTGCTTCATCGGGAGTGAAAACTATCTCGTCGCTGTTTTCTCCATTTGATGTCGATAAAGTGCCAATCTGCTCGTATGCTGCTACATCGTCGCCAATGCCAGCAAATACAGTAATTGCATCGGTCGGATTTTGAAGCATCGTACACATCGATGCTACGGTAATCTTATAGGCCTGACCAGCTTCGAGTACAATGGCTGGCGAGAAGAGATAGTCATCATTGCTGCTACCCATGTAATTCTGAAGCATTACACCAAATCCTTCGCCATAGAACGTCCATGTGGCATAGTCGCCGTTGGCATCATCGGTAGTCCAGCCGTCCATATTGCCAGTTTCATCGAAGTTCTTGCTATAAGGCACAGTCAGCGCAGGTTCCTCCACGCTGCCACCAGCAGTTTCCTCGATGGTGACAGATGCAAATGCACAATCGCCCACGTTAGCTGCTGCAACGGCATGGAACGCAATGCGTTCTGCCCCAGTGGCCGTAAAGGTCATCTCGTTTACAGCCTCCTGCGAGCAATCGGGCAATTTCCCGATGGAAGTCCAACCAGTATCGTCAAGACTGTTGCCATGCATCACATCTATATCTTGGCACATATTATACATCAATGCAACCGTTATCTTGTAGGTCTTCCCTGCCTCGAACGGCAATACTGGCGAAATCAGGTAGTCGTCAATCTCGCACGGAACGCCTCCAACTGTTCCGGCACACGATGCGCCAAACCAAACTTCATATTCGGGCATGGCATTGTAAACAAACTCCGATTCGCCGGCAACGCTGTATGCGCTCCAGCCGCCCAAATCAGTAATCGAGCCATCGACCCAGTTAATCTGATAAAAAGATTCTCCCGAAGGCTCGTCGCCACCACCAGTGTTCTCCACTTCACGCACGGTGAGCGAAGGAATGTAGCAGCCACCCGAATATCCCATACTCGTGTTATGCAAGGCTACACGGTAATTGCCACCATCGGTAACAGTAAATTGCACCGACGTAGTTTCGCCGGCTACTATATCAAGGTCGCCAGCCACAGCAAATGCAGTCGCATCATCCCCCATTCCATAGACCACGCTGCAAGCAAGTCCATCTCCGTAAGTATTGCGGTGGAAAGAGGCTTCGACTTCATAGGTCTTGCCAGCCTCAAAAGCAAAATACGGCGAAATCAAATAGTCGTCGCTGGCTGTCGTGCCATTCCAGTTAGTAAAATATGCACCATTTGTGCCAAACTCCCAGTTTGGAGTACCTTCGTTGTTGGCAAGTGTAGTCCAATCGCCCTGTCCGTCGGTAAAATAGGCGGTGTAGGGAAGCGTCTGCGTTCCGCCACTACCTTGCGCGTATGCCGTGGTAGTGAACAGTGCCACAACCAAGCACAACAATGAGTAAAACATTCTTTTCATAAATTCTCTGTTTTTTAGATGTTTTAGATTTATATAATAATGTCTATGCTTAATTAGCTTTCCCCGACATACCCATTGCCTAAATGACGGCTAATAGAAGTGGCTGCCACGCATTTTAAACGACACTTCGGCATTTTATGCCGAAATACAGGCAACGGTACACCAATAATAGGCATCAAAACCTTGCTCCACAAGGTGTATGCACTTTTTATTACACATCGCAAAGATAGTAAATTTTCTTTCATTTACTATATTTTTCTAATTTTTTGCAAATAAAAATCGAACAACAGTGGCAAAATACCACTTTTAGCCGTCCTTCATTAAAATTAGAGTATGCAAAAAAAAGCGACCTATCTCGTAGGAGGGTTTGTCGAAATAGCGATGCCTGAAACAATCAGCATTACAGACAGGAAGTTATGTAGAGGATGTGTCAAAATGCAGATTTGCGCAATTTTGTAGGGACGCACGGCTCGTGCGTCCGCCGTGTAATTAGTTACACATTATGTTGATTCACAAATAATTAACAAAACCTTGCGGCACACAGACGCACGAGCCTACGAGCTGGGTGATTGAGCATTTCGGCACACCCCACGGCTCTTTCATTTAAAGGGTCATCGGAAGGCGGCGAAGCCGTCTAATTTTCACATAACCGGCGGTGACAAACCCCGAAGGGGTGCAGGAACCGTCGGTAGTGCAACGCCCAAACCAACAGGGCCTCCATGGAGGTCCAACGTGCCACCTTATGCGCCACGTTGTCGCGCTTCGAAGGCTTCGTTCGACCTCTTCGAGGCCGTTTTCGGGGGGAGGCACTTGCCGAGGGTTTCTGCACCCCTTCGGGGTTTGTCACCCTCGGTTACAACATAGTTGGACGGCTTCGCCGCCCTCCAATGTGCTTTAAATGAAAGAGCCGTGGGCACACCCCTACAACAACGTAAATGTAATTACTATTATGTGATTTTTTTCGTAACTTTGCGCAACTCACTAACCTCTACAAAGCTATGGACAATGTAATCAAACTCAACAACGTTGACGACTACAGCCGGCTGTTCGGCATAGAAACGCTGCACCCATTGGTCAACGTGGTAAACCTGCGCGATGCCACACAGTTGCCCAACCATTTCAAGGTCAACTATGGCATATACGCACTATACTTGAAAGACACTCGTTGCGGCGACATACGCTATGGCCGCCAAGTGTATGACTACGACGAGGGCACCGTAGTGAGCTTCGCCCCGGGCCAAATAGCCGAAGTGGAAATGGCCGAAGACCACACACCATCGGCATTGGGAATAATGTTCCACCCCGATTTTATCAAAGGCACATCGCTCGGAAAAGACATAAAACAATACACTTTCTTCTCATACGAATCGACCGAGGCCCTGCACCTGTCGGACGACGAACGCAGCATCTTCACCGACTGCATGGCCAAAATACGAGCCGAGCTTACACACCCTATCGACAAGCACAGCCGCAAATTAGTGGTACGCAACATCGAGTTGCTGCTCGATTACTGCATGCGATTCTATGAACGCCAGTTCACAACACGCACGCGAGCCAACCACGATGTGTTGTCGCGCTTCGAAACGTTGCTAGATGAATATTTCGCCAATGGGATGCCACAAGAAGAGGGATTACCCACAGTGAGGTATTTTGCCGACAAAGTGTGCTTGTCGCCCAACTACTTCGGCGACCTCATCAAAAAAGAAACCGGCAAAACGGCACAAGAGTACATACAAAACAAGCTCATCGACATAGCAAAGGAAATGATACTCGGAACCGACAAGACTGTGAGCGAAATTGCCTACGACCTCGGTTTCCAGTATTCACAGCACTTCAACCGCATTTTCAAGAAAAACGTCGGCTCTACACCCACCGAATATCGCCGGCAGCCCCCTACCAAGGGGGTGTATCAAAATGCTCAATTACTCGGTTCGTAGGGACGCACGGCTCGTGCGTCCGCTGCGCAATTGGTTATGTATTCTACTAACTTACAAATGGTTAACAGCATATTGTGGCACACGGACGCACGAGCCGTGCGTCCCTACGAGGTATGTGCTGCCAATTTTGATACACCCTCCCTACTGCCTCGCTCCACGCACGCCTCGTAGAGCCGCGGCGCGCCACGGCTCTACGAGGCCGGCTGCGGCTCGTCATCCAAGATACTTGGCGAGCAAATAACCGCCGCCGACAAGCCACACATACAGCAAGCCAGCCAATAAAAACGGTTTGGCCCCGGCTTGCTTGAATTTGGCTATGTTTGTGTCGGTACCGAGTGCCGTCATTGCCATAGTGAGCATAAACGTGTCGATATACTCAATGGCACCGTTGAGCGGGATTTCTTTCACAGTTTCAACTCCACACAAGTGTTGAAGCAACGAGTTGAAACCTATTATTATCAAGAACCAGAAGGCAAACCAGGGAATGGCAATCTTGCTCTTTTCATTGCTTCTCGATGCATTGCGGCGAGTGCGTGCAAGCACCACCCCCATGATTATAAGCACCGGGGCAAGCATCATCACGCGTATCATCTTGGTGATTGTCGCCGTGCCGGCTATGCCGAGTGCATCAGTTGGGTCCATCGCATTGCCGGCTCCGGCAACATGTGCCACCTCGTGCAGCGTGCTACCAGTGTATATGGCCACCTGCTGGTCGGTCAGCCCGTCGAGCAATCCTGCACGATACATAACCGGATACAAAAACATAGATATGGTGCCGAATATCACCACCGTCGATACCGCAATCGCCGTCTTGTGCCCCTCGCATTTCACCACAGGTTCGGCACCAAGCACGGCTGCCGCGCCGCATATCGCGCTGCCAGTAGAGGTCAATATAGCCGTGTCGCTGTCCATCTTCAACAACTTGCCTAATACATACCCAAGCAGCAACGTGCCTGCTACAATAATGGCATCGACCATGATTGCCGGGAGCCCCACGGCGGCCACATCGGCGAGCGTCAGGCGGAAACCATATAGCACAATGCCCGTGCGCAGCACTTGCTTGGTGCAAAACTTTATGCCTGGCACCCATGTTTCGGGCAATCGGTTACGCAAGCTGTTGGCATAGAGCATGCCCAATATGATGCCGATTATAAGCGGGCTGAGCGACAGGCTCTTGACAAACGGTATGTCGGCAATGTAAAATGCGGCAAACGAAAACAATGCAATGAGCAAAATGCCATGCAAAGTGTTGCCACGAGTTCCTTTTTCAAACATGAATAATTATATTTAAATTTCCTTAGGTGTTGTGATATACCACGTTGTGTGGGCGTACCGAAATAGGGCTACTGCCGAGGGTGCATCAAAATAGCAATGTGTGGAACAATCAGCAATTACAGACAAATTGTGTAGGGGGCGTACCAAAAATGCAGATTGGTGCGATTTTGTAGGGACGCACGGCTCGTGCGTCCGTTACGCCTTTAAGCGCATATTCCACTCACATGCAGCCGATTAGTTGTGTCTTGCGACACACGGACGCACGAGCCGTGCGTCCCTACAAACTGTGTGGTTAGGCATTTTGATACACCCCTTGTATCAATCAAATTATATGTGTTCCGCGCGACAGGTCGCACAAGTTTGATGCCTTGGTGATGACCACTTCGGCTACACCGGCATCGATGGTAGTGAAAGCATTGTCGAGCTTGGGTATCATGCCGCCAACGATTATCCCCTTGGATTTCAGGCTGGCATACCGGGCACGGTCGAGCCGGTCCACCACGGTGCTGCTGTCGTTCTCGTCGAGCAACACGCCCTCTTTCTCGAAGCAAAACACGAGTGTCACATCGTAATGCCTTGCAAGGGCGCAAGCCGTGGCACCTGCCATAGTGTCGGCATTGGTGTTGAGTATATTGCCATGACCGTCGTGCGTGAGCGGGGCAATCACCGGAACTATATTATTGTCAATGAGGCGCGCCAACGCATCGCCGTCAACACGGCTCACGTCGCCCACCCAACCATAATCAACCTCCTTGACAGGCCTCTTGACACTGCGTATCACGTCCATGTCGGCCCCCGTCAACCCCACGGCATTCACGCCCGCTGCCTGTAGCCCGGCCACAATGCGCTTGTTGACAAGTCCGCCATACACCATCGTCACCACTTCGAGCATGGCATCGTCGGTCACACGGCGGCCGTCAACCATCACCGTTTCCACGCCCAAGCGCGAAGCTAGCTGCGTAGCCGACCGTCCGCCACCATGTACAAGCAATTTCTTGCCCGGGATTGCCGCGAAGTCGTCAAGCAAGCGGGCAAGCGTGTCGGGAGCTTCCACAATCTTGCCCCCGACCTTCACTATTGTCAGTTTCTCAGCCATTATAACCAAAATTTATTATGTGCGTGAAAGAATTGCACCCCAAGCTCGTAGGGGCGCTGCAATCATTCCTTGCCACCAAACTCCATCAAGTAGGCCTTGATGAAACCGTCAATCTCTCCATCCATCACGGCATTCACGTCCGACGTCTGGTAACCAGTACGGTGGTCTTTCACACGGCGGTCGTCAAAGACATAGCTGCGAATCTGCGACCCCCATTCAATTTTCATCTTGCTATCTTCAACCTTGCGCTGTTCGGCACGGCGATGTTGCAATTCCTTTTCATACAAGATTGACTTCAACTGCCGCAACGCATTCTCTTTGTTCTTGGGCTGGTCGCGCGTTTCGGTGTTTTCTATCAATATTTCTTCTTCCTCGCCAGTGTATGGGTCTTTGTATTGGTAACGCAACCTCACGCCCGACTCCACCTTGTTGACATTCTGTCCACCGGCACCGCCGCTTCGGAAAGTATCCCACGACATACGCGCAGGTTCAACGACAATCTCGATAGAATCATCGACAAGCGGGGTGACAAACACCGACGTGAACGATGTCATGCGCTTGCCCTGGGCATTATAGGGCGACACACGCACCAAGCGGTGGACACCATTTTCGCTCTTGAGGTAGCCGTATGCAAAATCGCCCTCAATTTTAATCGTCACCGATTTTATGCCGGCATCGTCGCCTTCGAGCAGCTGCGAAATGGTAGTCTTGTAGCCATGCCGCTCGCACCAACGCAAATACAAGCGCATGAGCATTTCGGCCCAGTCTTGCGCCTCAGTACCTCCGGCACCAGAATTGATTTTCAGCACCGCACCGAGCTTGTCTTCCTCTTGCCGCAACATATTGCGCAATTCGAGCTTCTCGATTTTGTCGATTGTACGGGCATAAATTTCATCGAGTTCTGCCTCGGTTATGCCGTCTTCCTTGAAAAATTCCAGTCCTATTTCCAATTCCTCTACTGCATTCTCGACCTCGACATAACTGTCAATCCAGTAATGCAGCATCTTCACCTTGCGCATCTGTGCTTCGGCCGCCTTGCGGTCTTCCCAAAAATCGGGCACATGTGTGCGCAACTCTTCTTCCTCTACTTCGACACGCTTGTTGTCGATGTCAAAGATACCTCCTCAACGCATTCTTGCGTTCTTGTGTCTCTTTTACTTGTTCTTGTGTTACCATTATTTTCTGTTCGCTGTGTCATTTAGGTCTGCAAAGATAGTGCAAGGCGAGCGAAATACAAAAAACAGCTCGCTGATTTTTTGTATTGCCGAGCCGCAGCCTGTCTTATCGAAAGATAGTGCAAGGCGAGCGAAGATGGAGGTGTATCAAAATGTAGATTTGTGCAATTTTGTAGGGACGCACGGCTCGTGCGTCCGCTGCGCAATTAGACACATATTCTATTAATTTACAGATGGTTAATTACGTCTTGCGGCACTCGGACGCACGGGCCGTGCGTCCCTACGAGGTGGGTCATGCCAATTTTGATACACCTTCGATGACAGCCCGAATGCGGACGCAATCTGTTGTAATTGTGGCAGTAACGAGCTGCCATGACATGACGACCTACATCATAAATCACTATGTTTCAAGCAGATACACACAACAACAATGCAGCAAACACTCGGGGCGTTTACTCGGCGGCGTTGAGGCAATTTGCATTTCCAAAACTCCAAGTACATACGAGAACCTCGTCATTTTGAAAAAATTAATCGGGTCGCTGTTTTTTTATAGCCTTAAAATTAGTATTTTTGCATCTCGCTTAATTACCAATTATGATTAAGTTAGTGTAGTTTGATAAGTATATATGAATAACGAAATTACGTCCGAGAAACAACGGCTGCTTGACGAGCGATACTTAAGAATGGCTATCATTTGGGCCGAAAATTCCTATTGCATACGCCGCAAAGTTGGGGCACTGATTGTAAAGGACAACATGATTATTTCTGACGGTTACAACGGTACACCGTCGGGATTTGAAAATGTGTGCGAGGACGAAAACGGCATGACCAAGCCCTACGTCCTACATGCCGAAGCCAACGCCATCACCAAAGTGGCACGCAGCAACAATAGCAGCGAAGGTGCGACCCTCTACATCACCGACGCTCCATGCATCGAATGCGCCAAGCTAATCATACAAGCCGGAATACGCCGAATTGTTTACACCAAGTCATACCGCCTCGACGACGGGCTGAAACTCCTCGAACGTGCCGGAATAGAATGCGTAAAACTACAAATAAACCAATAACAGCCCTACACACAACACTTTATGAAATATAAAGACCCATACGTGTGGATTCCACTTGCCATTTCAATAGCCGTCATCGGTGGCATGTTGCTCGGCGGCATGTTCACGGGCAAGCCCTACGTCGCCGACTATGACCGGAAATTGAACACCATACTCAACCTTGTCGCCGACGATTATGTCGATACTGTCACCATCAGCGAGCTGGTTGAAAAGGCCGTGCCGAAAATCCTCACCGACCTCGACCCACACACAATCTATATCCCCGCCAAAGACCTCACTGCCGTCAACGACGAACTCGAAGGGAGCTTCAGCGGAATCGGCATCACGTTTGCCATATTCGACGACACCATCAGGGTGACGCAAGTGCTGCAAGGTGGCCCGTCAGAAAAAGCCGGGTTGAAAGCAGGCGACAGGATTGTAACAATCGACGACTCAACCTTTGTCGGTTCGGGGCTCAACCTCAACGACGTGCGCGACAAGCACCTGAAAGGCACTAAAAACACCACCGTGAAACTCGGCATCAAGCGAGGCAACGCCCAGCAATTGAGTTCTTATTTAGTAACGCGAGGCGATGTGCCTGTGAAATCGGTCGATGTAGCCTACATGGTCGATAAAACCACCGGTTACGTCAAAGTTGACCGCTTCGGGCGCACGACATACGACGAATTTCTCAACGCCCTGATTTTGCTTAAAAGCAAAGGAGCCACCAAGTATATAATCGACTTGCGCGGCAACGCCGGAGGATACATGGAGATGGCCATATTGATGGCAAACGAATTCCTCCCGCCCAACCAACTGATAGTTTTCACCAAAGGCCGCGAAAAGCGCAACGACACCGAAGTGTGGAGCGATGGCAACGGCTCATTCCAGAACGACGAAATAGTGGTGCTGCTTGACGAATACTCGGCAAGCGCAAGCGAGATTTTCGCCGGAGCAATACAAGACAATGACCGCGGACTCATCATCGGCCGACGCTCTTTCGGCAAGGGGTTGGTGCAACGCCAATTCACGCTGCCCGACAGCAGCGCAATCAGAATGACAATCTCGCGCTACTACACACCGTCGGGACGCTGCATACAGAAAGACTACAAGCATGGCGAAGACCAGTATAACCAAGAGCTGCTCGACCGTTACAGCCACGGTGAACTTTACAGCCAGGACAGCATACGCATCGACACCACGCAGATTTTCGTCACCGCACACGGACGCAAGGTGTATGGCGGTGGCGGCATAATCCCCGACATATTTGTGCCTAACGACACCACTGGCATCACATCATACTACCTGAAAGCTGCAAATGCCGGAATGTTGCAAAAGTTTGCATACAAATTTGCCGACAAAAACCGCGACAAATTAGTTGCCACTGGCGACTACCAGCGAATGTTGCGCCTGCTGCCAAGCGACGAGATGCTGCTAAACGACTTTGTATATTATGCTTCGCGCAACGGCGTTCCTGCCCGGTGGTATTACATCAACATATCGCGCGAGCTAATCACCACGCAACTTAAAGCACTCATCGCGCAATACATATTCGGCGACGAAGCGTTCTACCCCATATTCAACGAAGACGACAACAACATTGCCGCCGCACTAAAGGCATTCAAGCAGCATCAAGCCGAATTTCCCATAACACCCGAGAGTGACAATGGAAAAAAAGGAAATTAGGAGCATCATACGCAGCCTGAAACGAAACATAATTCCAAGCATCAACGACATTTCCACCTTGGAACACAACTTGTTTTCCAAGGTGGAAATGCTACAGCCGTTCCAGCTCAGCCGCAACATACTGATGTACCACTCGCTCGACGACGAATTCCCCACAACAATGACACTCGACCGATGGGCTGCAATGGGCAAAAATATATTCCTGCCTCGCGTGAATGGCGACCACTTGGATATAGCACGTTACAACCCCGATAAAACCGGAATCGGAGCCTACGGCATCGTCGAGCCATCAAGTGCCAACGAAACAGCCGACGCAAGCATGATTGACATCATCATAGTGCCTGCAATGGCTTTTGACACCAATGGCAACAGGCTCGGGCGAGGCAAGGGTTTCTACGACAGGCTATTCGCTTTGACACATGCCGTGCGCATAGGCGTGTGTTTCGACTTCCAATTGGTTGATTGCCTCCCCACCGAGCCGCACGACGTGCCAATGCACGCCATCGTCACTCCAACCACGACAATAACCACACAATATATATAACCACATGGCTTTAATCGACAAATACAGCAAATTATCTGATGTCATACTCGAAGACCCGTCGGTGATTACAATCCTCAACCGATTCAATATCTTCCTCGGCGTGGGCGACAAGACTGTTGAACAAGCCTGTGCCGAAAAAAAGCTCGACACCGACTTCTTCACGATTATCCTCAACACATTTTCAAACGAGGAATATTTCCCCGAAAAGTTGTTCAAAAACTTCGATGTGAAAATCATCATCGACTACCTTAATTGCACCAACAACTACTACCGCCAATTCATCATTCCCAACATCGAAAGCCACTTCAACCTGCTGCTGCAACGCAGCGAGGACGACAATACCAACCTCGAACTGCTGCATAAGTTCTTCTTGGAAGTGAAAACCGAGCTACAAGGGCGCATCAACTCCGACAGCTCCACGCTGTTTCCCGAAATTATCAGACTCGACAATGCCGCCAGCAACCGGCCGTGCGGCATCGATGTACCTGTGGGCAACGTGGAAACGAACGATGCCATCGAGGACAAAATCGACGACTTAGTGAACATGTTCGTGATACACCTGACAGGGAAATATGACACCAACCTGTGTATCGCCGTCTTGTTTGCAATCATCAGCCTGAAAAAAGACCTTTGCCAGAACAACAGGATACGCAACCGCATCTTGATGCCAATTTTCAACTTTTTGAAAAATGCATAGACTGTCAGCACTAATCTTAACAACCGACACGTTACGCGCATTGGGGCTGAAACACCTGCTCGAAAGCCTGTTCGACACCGATACGCACATCGCACCCCAAGCGGCACAGTCGCTCGCCGACGAGGTGGAACGATGCGACATAATATTTGCCGACGGACACAGCTGCATATCGTGCCTCGACTTGCTCATTCCCAAAAAAGCCAAGACAGTCCTGCTAACGAGCAATAGTGCCGACAAGCAGCACATAGACTCGTGGCTGCACATCGATGCCAGCACCGACAGCGACCACATAGTGGAACAAATCACCTCAATCTTGAAGCATATCAAGCGCAACAGCATGGAGCGCATGGAGCTGTCGGCGCGCGAAACCGACGTGCTGCGACTCGTGGCGCAAGGAATGACCAACAAGGAAATAGCCGACAACCTCAACATAAGCATCAACACAGTGCTCTCGCACCGCAAGAATATATCGGCCAAATTAGGCATAAAAAGCGTGTCGGGACTGTGTGTGTATGCAATGATGAATGGAATTATCAACTAAACATTTATATATATATGTACAAGTTAAAGTATTATTTCACTCTCTTGCTCGCAGCACTGTGCTGCACGGCCGCATACGCTGCTGCCGACGAGCAATTTCCCATCGACACAGCCATCAGGCACGGAGTGCTGCCAAACGGGCTGACATATTATGTGATGCATAACGAGGAGCCTAAAAACCGCGCCGAGTTCCACATCGCTCAAAAAGTGGGGTCAATCCTCGAAGAAGAAAACCAGCGCGGGCTGGCCCACTTCCTCGAACACATGGCATTCAACGGCACCAAGCACTTCCCCGGCAAAACCATGCTCGAATACCTGCAAAACAATGGCATGCGATTCGGTGCCGACATCAACGCCTACACGGGATTCGACGAAACGGTTTACCGCGTGTCGAACGTTCCCACCGACAACGAGGCTCTGCTCGACTCCACGCTGCTCATCCTATATGACTGGGCTTGCGGCATCTCGCTCGACGGCGAGGAAATCGACAAGGAACGAGGCGTAATCCAAGAAGAATGGCGCTCGCGCAACGATGCCACTTGGCGCATGTACGAAGCCGTAGTGCCAGCAATTTTCCACGACAGCCGCTATGCCGACCGCATGCCCATCGGCACTATGGACGTGGTGATGAACTTCAAGCATGACGAGCTGCGCGACTACTACCACCGCTGGTACCGCCCCGACCAACAGGGCATAATCGTCGTCGGCGACTTTGACGCCGATGCGATGGAAAAGAAGGTCATAGACCTGTTCGGCCAAATCAAGATGCCCGAGAATGCCCCTGAACGCACTTACTTCCCCGTTCCCGACCACAAGGGCATCGATTATGCCATGCACGCCGACCCCGAAGCATCGATGACGCTCATTTACCTGTTTTTCCAGCACCCACAAGTGCCTCGCAACGACAGGAACACACGTGCCTACTTGCGCCGCGACATAGTGAACATACTCAGCACAACCATGCTCTATGCCCGTTTCAACGAGTTGGCCCAGAATCCCGAAGCTCCTTTCAGCTATGCAGTGGGGCAAGATGCACAATTCTTCATATCGGCCACCAAAGATGCCTACACATTGATAGCTATGGCAAAAGAGGGGAAAAACATCGAAGCATTCCAGGCTTTGCTCACCGAAGCGCAACGCCTCAACCTGCACGGGTTCACCGCCGGCGAGCTTGAACGAGCAAAAGCCGACGTGAAAGCCGCTTTGGAGAAAAACTATGCCGAACGCGACAACCGCAAGAGCCAAGCCTTGGCCGAAAGCATCATCAACACGTTCACCAAGGGTGGCTACATGCCCGGTATCGAAATCGAAACGCAAGAAGCCCTGCAAATGCTCCCGACAATCACTGTCGATGAGGTTTCTAAGTTCATCGAAGATGCAATCTCCGAGGACAACGTGAGCCTAATCATCTCGGGGCCGCAGAAAGAGGGCATATCCTACCCCTCCAAGGAGGAAATCACGGCAACGTTCGACGCAGTGCTGTCGCAAGATATCCCGGCATACGTCGATGAAACTCTGTCGCAACCGCTCATTTCAAGCCTTGCCCCGGCCGGCAAAATCGTCAAAGAAAGCCGCGACGAGGCATTGGGAGTGACCACCTGGACCCTGTCGAACGGCGCAACGGTGCACCTGATGCCCACCGATTTCAAAAACGACGAAATCAACATGAGTGCCGTCAGCATCGGCGGATTGTGGAGCTATGGCGGACAGTCGTCGCCCGAAATAAAGTTGATGTCGGATGTCATCGGTGCAAGCGCATTAGGCAACTTCACACAGACCGACCTCGACAAATACCTTGCCGGGAAATATGTTTCGCTCGGCTTCAATCTTAATTCCGAAACCGAGAACATCTCGGGCAACTGCGTGAAAAAAGACTTGGAAACAATGTTGCAAATCAACTACGAGATGTTTACCGACGTCAACAAAGACCAGCAGGCTTTCGATGCGCTCAAGAGCCGCCTCAAGTCGCAAATCTCGTTGATGAAAAACAATCCGTCCTACATCTTCAGGGATTCAATCTACGCCACGTTATATGCCCACAACCCGCTGCTCAAGAGCATAACTACCGACGACCTCGAAGCTCTCGACTATGACAAGTGCCTCGCACTCTACCGCCAGCGCATGGCCGATGCCGGCGACTTCACATTCTCGTTCGTGGGCAGTTTCGACATCGACAGCATCAGGCCACTCGTGGAGAAATACATCGCCTCGCTGCCCGACAACGGCAACCGCGAGAAAATCTCCTACACCATAGAATGCACCGACGGCAACGTGGCCAACTACTTCGACCGCGCAATGATGTCGCCTAAGACCAGCGTGTATGCCAACTTCACTGGCGATATGCCCTACTCGGTAGAGAACGACCTCATGATTAACATGCTTGGCGACATTATGAGAATCCGATACACCGAGTCGCTGCGCGAGGAAGAAGGTGGCACATACGGCGCAGGGGTCGATGCCCACCTGTCGATGTTCAACGGCGAATGGACCATTTCCTACCAGTTTGCCACAAACGCACAGCAGCGCGACAAGCTCATCGAAATCGCCGACAAGGAGCTCGCCAACGTCATCAACAACGGTGCCAGCGAAGCTGACTTCAACAAAGTGAAAGAAGCTGCCATCAAGCAGCACGAGAATAACTTGCGCACCAACGGCTACTGGATGTCGGTACTCAACGACCTTGCCTTGGGCAAAGACAGCTACACCGGCTTCGAGGAGAAGCTGCGCAACCTGTCGTTAGACGAGTTCAACGCCTTTATCAAGAAATTAGACATCACCACAAACCACGCCACCGTGGTAATGACCGGCGTTGCAAAATAATACAACGCAACAACACTCACATACAGCAAGGAGCCGCGCCCAGAGTGACGCGGCTCCTTGTTACTTTGTAGTCACACAGGGCTGTGTCATAATTGCAATATTCCCAGTATAATAACCGATTTAGGCCAAACACAAACAACCATTTTTTCACACCTAAATAGTCGTTTTTCCTGCATCTTATAACAATTCTATAACAAAACGCAATTTTCTGTCACATTTTTTTTGCATTCAAGAAAATCTACACTACATTTGAACCGTAGTTAAGAGGTTTTATCTCTTAATTATTTGTTTAATTTAAATTTTAAAACTCATGAAAGGACTAAAGACAATCAGCCTTGTGTCAATCACACTGGCATTATTCTCTTGCAATGAGGGTAATTATGACATGATAAAACCTAACAATTAATAATATATGATTATGAAACGGATTCTGACTTTTGTGCTTGTCATTGTGGCAGGGCTTTCGGTGGCTGTGGCGCAGCGCAGCAACCATTTCACGGTTGACTTGAATTTCAACAAGTCAATCAAGGGCGATGATGGATATGAACAGAAACAACTCGACTTCTGGGGCATAGCTGTAACAGGCGGCTACAGGTTCTACTTAGTCAAGGGGCTGTACGTAACACCCGAAGTGACACTATATTATGAAAACCATCGACATGAACACACTTATGTGTATATCAATGGAAAACCTGGTGTGTCATATACCGATGCCGATGAACGCAACAGGACGAGCGAAGCTGGCATTGGACTCGGCGGTATGCTCGGCTGCAACCTTATATGCAGCGACATCCATAGCATCGACATTTTCACCGGGCCATATTTCGACTGCTCATTTGTGCAAAAAGATGACCTTATCAACCACCCATCGTGCAAATGGCGGTTTGGCGCAGCATTCACATTCTCGCGCATCTACATCAAGGGGGCATTCGACCTGTCGCTGACCAACCTGATGGACAACATCGGCGAGTCCAACTCGTTCACCGTGGGTATCGGCTACCATTTCTGAACCAGCACCGAAATAAAACCAGGCTATTGTAACACTGCTTACATTTATTATGTATGTTGTAGAGCCGTCATACCATGGCGGCTCGTTACTGTCACATTTACAGTATATTACGACTGCATTCGAGCTGTCATCGGAGGCGTATCAAAATGCAAATTTGTGCAATTTTGTAGGGACGCACGGCTCGTGCGTCCGCTGCGCAATTAGGCGTATATTTTATTGATTTACAGACGATTAATCGAATCTTGTGGCACTCGGACGCACGGGCCGTGCGTCCCTACGAGGTGGGTCATGCCAATTTTGATACACTCTCTACAACAAAATAAATGTATTTGCAATTATGATACACCCTCGAAATAATACGAGCCGCCATGATATGGCGGCCCGCATTATATTACATTTATCCTTGTTTGCCCGTTATTGCAACTTGGCGAGGGCGGCGGCGATGCGCTTCACGGCCTCGCGAATGTTGTCGTCGCTTGTGGCATAGCTCATGCGCAAGTAGCCGGGGGCGCAGAATGCGGCACCATCGACAGTGGCAACATGCGCCTCATCGAGCAAGTAGAGTGCCAAGTCGCCCGAAGTAGCTATTTCACGGTCGCCACACTTCTTGCCAATGTATGCCGAAACCTCGGGGAACACATAGAACGCGCCATGCGGATTGCTTATTTTCAAGCCTGGGATTTCGCCGAGCAGCGATACTATGAGGTTGCGGCGGCGTTCAAATGCCTGGCGCATCTCCTCGACACACTCTTGCGGCCCGGTATAGGCTGCCTCGGCGGCCTTTTGGGCTATTGACGATGCTCCCGAAGTGTATTGCCCTTGCAATTTGTTGCAAGCCTTTGCTATCCACAGCGGGGCGGCAAGGAAACCGATGCGCCAGCCTGTCATCGCGTAGGCCTTCGACACACCATTGACGATGGCCACACGGTCGCGTATTTCGGCAAACTGGGCTATCGAATTGAACTCGCCAGTATAATTGATATGCTCATATATTTCATCGGCAAGGATTATGATGTCGGGGTGCGAAGCAAGCACATCGGCGAGCGCGCGCAACTCTTCGCGCGAATACACGCTGCCCGTGGGGTTGGATGGCGAGCAAAGCAGCACCATGCGTGTGCGCGGCGTTATGGCATCGGCAAGTTGCTTGGCCGTGATTTTGAAATCCTGCTCGATTGATGCCGGCACAAGCACGTTCACGCCGCCTGCCAGCTTCACCATTTCCACATAGCTCACCCATGCCGGCGTGGGGATAATCACCTCGTCGCCGGGATTGATAGTGGCAAGGATGCAGTTGCAAAGCGACTGTTTCGCGCCGTTTGAAACTATGATTTGCTCGGGCGCAAAATCCAGTCCGTTTTCATTCTTCAACTTTGCACATATAGCCTTGCGCAGCGACATATAGCCCGGCACTGGCGAATAAAACGAAAAATTATCGTCAACAGCCTGCTTGGCAGCCGCTTTTATATGGTCGGGAGTGAAAAAATCTGGTTCACCCACCGAGAGGTTAATCACATCTACACCTTGAGCCTTCAATTCGTTGCTCTTTTGCGACATCGCCAAGGTTGCCGACGGTGCCATTGCCTTTATCCTGTCTGAAATATGCTCCATAAATACAAAATATGAATTTTGCTACAAAATTACATATAAAAACGGCAATATGCCAACCTTAGGACAGATTATTGCCAACCGAGCAATGTTTTAGCCTCGGCAGTCAGCATGTCGTCAAGCACAAAGGCTGGCACTGGCACTTCAATTGCACCTGTCGCCCAAGGCCCGATTTCGTAGGGATTGAAATAGAATGTGACATACTGCTCATTGACATAAAATTCCGGCACATGCTCCCCGAAGTCGATGGCATCGGCACTGATGCCATATCTGTCTTGCAATTGCGCAGCGTCGTCCACACCATATTGCTCGCACAAGACGTTCCTCACCACCTGCGACAAACGCTCGTCGTTGCCCGGCTTGACAATATCGTACAAGCCAACGACACGCCCACGCTCCACATCGAAATTCACAAACGACGACGCATAAATGGGGTGCGCACCGCCGCCATACATATACCAATCGACCTTGAAAACAGCCACATCGCTACCGACAACAACAGCACGGAGATTGATGCTTTTCTCAAGAGTCCGCACATCATAGTTGTCGGTTGCAGGAATCGAGTCCACTGCTTCCAATGACGAATCATCGTCCATCGTCACAGGGTCGGACACATAATCAAGCATAGCCTCATCGACTGTCAATGGCGCGTCAATACTACCGAAACACCGTGCAAGCAACGAGTCTTGCAAGCACTTGATGTCGGCATTGCCAAGTGTCTCGGGCCATTGCAACGAAGCCTTGGCCCGCGTGTACAACGCAATGTCGCTGCCAAACGTCGTATCGCCCACACAGCGATAGCTGGCATTGACCGTCTTTTCTACTAACTTGATTTCAAAATTATTCACTCTGCCAGCTTCAGCACTACTATCGGCTGTAGCCCCAGAACACGAAGCCAGCAACACGGCTGGCAATACCAGGAAAACAATTCTCTTGCTTATCATAATCGCTAAAATTAATGTACCAACCGCAAAGATAATACTTTTAACTTAGAAACTGTTTTGGATTTTTACAGAAATAATTATAAACACACACCTTTAATCCAATCCAAGTGACAGCCTATTGGAAAGGCGGCGAAACTGTCCACAATGTCGATTTAAAAACTGTTTTGCCTTTTTTAAACTGGAACAGCCGTGTTTTTATGAGATAATAATTTGGTTTTGACTATAATATACACTATCTTTGGAAATAAGAAAACAATACCATTATTATGTTCAGACCGATAATTCAACACACATTGCACTGCGCAGCCGCGCTGTGCCTTTTGGCTTTCGCTTCGTGCGACGATGATAACAGCCCCAACTATATAGACGGGAAGTGGGACCCGATGGAGTGGGAAACAGACGCAATAATCGAAAACGAAGCAATAGCTGTTCCAGCCGATGGTGGTACATACACATTACGCTGTACCAATTACCCCACATTTTGGCTGTCGGAAGCAATCGTAGGCGACACAGTATATTTCTATCCTTCCAACGGCGCCACCGTTACAGACACATTGCCGCCGAGAATGAGCGTAGCGCACGGTGATACTACATATTATGCCACAGTTCCTGGAAGCAATTGGCGGTCGATGGAGAAAGATTGGTGGAAAATAAACGTGACCGATGATGCCACAATGACGGTAGCCATAGCTCCCAACGAAAGTCCTGCACCTCGCTCTATCTTAGTGATTCCCACTGCGGGCGACATCTTCGACTACATCACATTTACCCAGCCCTAATCGACCGGCCTAACGCCAAGCATAAGAAAAGCACTAATCTGCATTTTATATAATGGAGTGCAAAAATTGCAATTGCATTCATTGTAGAGGGCGTATCAAAATGCAGATTTAAGCGATTTCGTAGGGACGCACGGCTCGTGCGTCCGCTGCGCCAATAGGTATATATTAGGTTGAAACATAGCGATTTAATAATACCTTGCAGTACGCGGACGCACGAGCCGTGCGTCCCTACGAACCAGATTGATGCTAATTTTGATACACCCTCGTTACTACCACATTTACAGCATATTACGGTTGTATTCGAGCTGTCATCGAGCCGCCATGATATGACGGCTCTACATAATTGCCAGCCTGTAATTGCAATTTTCCAGCCCCCCCCCAAAGTATATTTCATGGGGAAACCACTGACACGGCATTTGCTGCAACATCGATGGCATAGAGGCCGACCTTGCCATCATGCACGGCGCCATGCGAGCCGAGAGCGTCGGCCACGGCTTGTGCAGTGGCCGCGGTAGATTCCTTAATCAAACTGCGGAACATTGCCACATCGGCCATGCCTTCAGGTGCCACGACGAGAATACCCGGAACAAATATAGTCGATGCTGTTTCGGCGCTGAACGGCTCAATTGCCGACAACCGGCCATCGGCACTTACCACCACCACTGCCAAGCGCATAACGCTATCGGCAGTCACCACGAAATTTGCCAAATAACGCCGCGCGCTGCTCATTCTGCCCCCTCGACCGTTTCATCGTCTATGCTATCGGCATTCTCCCCGGCAGGACGCACACGGTAATTGCGGCGTTGCACCCGGCGTTGTGCATCAAGCTCGGCCTGCCGTTTTTCCTCGGCTTGTGCGGCAGCTTCTTCGGCTTGCTGCTGGCGGCGGTTGGCTTCGACCTTGGCACGGTAATCGGGGTGCAGGTATTTCGGCCCTACCCAAGATTGCTGGGCAAACGTGACATATTGCGACGGACTGAAACGCGTGCGCAACAATTGCAAACTATCGATGAAACACACATCGCTACCTCGCGGCGATGCCTTTATATAACCAAACACGCGCCGCACTTCCTTGGTAGAATCGCCTTGCAACACATACCGGTTGATTCCTTCAATCCCAGACGTGCGATAAATATACGACATAGAGCCATCGGCGTAATCGGCGCCGAGGAACACCTCCAACTCGTTGTTGCTGCTATTGGTAAACTTGAACGACAAGTTGTAACGGTCGCCCTTTTTGTTGTCCGACTGGGTTTTGAAGTCAAACATTATGGCATTATCCTCCACGCCACTGTTAGAAATGACCCACACGCGCCGCTTGCTCCACACATCGGCACTGTCGCCCGCCGACGGATAACGCTTCACCTGCGCCATTCCTTCTCGCAGCACCGGACCCTTGACATTCGACAATTCCTGCGACTCCTCTTCGAGCCTTTTCAATACATCTTCATACATCTCGTCGTATTGCTTGGCATGATGCCCATACCACACAAGCGTCGTGTCGAACTGCGCTTGCGACACACCATGCTTCATCAACACCGACTGGCGCATAGCCTTCTTTAGCGAATCGTTGTTGAATGCCGCACTATTCATGTCGATGACAGCCTCGGCCTTGTGCATGTCGGCCATCAAATCGACCATCGCACTTTGCCCCAAGACCCCTTCGGGCCTAGACGAGCAGCACATCAGCAGCAATGCCGACACCGACAATATGCACAACCTCAGCAACCCGTTCATTTCTCTACATTATTTTTATTCTCGTCAATGGCAGTGCTGCCGCTATCTTCGCCGAAATTCAGATGTTTCGAGAAGAAAAAAATCAATACAATCACTCCCACGCTGAGCGAAGCATCGGCAACGTTAAACACCGGCTGGAAAAAGATGCAATGCTCACCTCCAACCCATGGCATCCATTGCGGCCAATACCATTCAAACAACGGGAAATAAAACATATCCACCACCCGTCCGTTGAACAGCGAGGCATACCCCCCCTCGGGAGGAAACATAGTGGCAGTAAGGGGAAAAGCCGGGTCGTTGAAAATGACACCATAGAACACGCAGTCAATCATGTTGCCGATTGCTCCGGAAGTAATCATGCACACGCACACCAGAAAGCCCGTGTTGACATCGGGACGGCGCACAAGCCGAGTTATATAATAAACAAACAACGCACTAACTATGATGCGGAACCACGTAAGCACAGGTTTGTTGCCAAATTCAAACCCGAAAGCCATGCCGTTGTTCTCGATGAAATTCAAGCGGAACCAGTCGGTAATGACATATTCCTCGCCATAATAGAAGTTGGTTTTAACCCATATCTTCAATATTTGGTCGGCGAGAATAACCACCACGATTATAGTTGCCGCAAGCCAACCCTTAGAAAAACTTATTTTCCCCATTCACGAATTATTATTGATGAAAAAAGAGGGAGAGATGCCTCCTTCCTTGGCGGTCATGACACTCCCTCCTTTGAATATTTTGAATCATTTCAATGATTGCCGGAATTCTTCGCTTCGATTGCCAAGGTGGCATGAGGCACGGCGCGCAATCGTTCCTTTGGTATCAATTTGCCAGTCACGCGGCACACGCCGTAGGTCTTATTTTCTATGCGCACAAGTGCAGCCTTGAGTTTCTGTATGAACTTGAGCTGGCGTTGTGCAAGTTGTCCGGCTTCTTCCTTGCCAAGGGTGTTGGCACCCTCTTCAAGCACCTTAAATGTAGGCGATGTGTCGCTCGTGTCGTTCCCGTCGGAATTCATCACATTTGACTTCAGCAGGTCATAGTCTTTCATCGCCTTGTCGAGCTTTGCAAGAATCAACTCTTTGAACTCTTGCAACTCTTCGTCGGAATAACGGGTCTTTTCACTCATAGTATATGATGTTTTTTAGGTTTAATCACATTTTCTCGACTTGTATCTTCAGTGTTTCGTCGTCGAGCGCAACCGTTTCACCATCTTCAAGGCTATCGACAACGGCCACCTCGGTGGCAAGCACTTGCTTCGATATATAGTCCTTGAAGTCGGCTATTGCGGCAGCCGTAGGCTCGCTGCACACCACTTTGACACATATACGGTCGGTGATTTCAAAATTCTTTCCTTTGCGCAAGTTCTGTATGCGGTTGACTATCTCGCGTGCTACCCCCTCGCGTTTAAGCTCTTCGGTGACAGTGATGTCGAGAGCCACAGTGAGCTTGCCGCTATTGGCAACGAGCCAACCCGGAATATCCTCGGAATACACTTCGGCATCGTCGGCGGTGATTGTCACTGCCTGTCCGTCGATATTGAAAGTGAAACTTCCTGCATTTTCATATTCCACTATATCTTTTTGGCTCATGCCTGCAACGAGCTTGGAAAGCTGCTTCATTACCGGGCCGAATTTCGGGCCAAGTTTCTTGAAGTCGGGCTTAACTCGCTTCACAAGCACGCCATCCTCGTTGCTCACGAATTTTATATTTTTCACATTCACCTCGTTCATGATTAGCTGGCCAACGGCTTCAATGTCTTGTTTTTGTCGCTCGTCGAGGACAGGAATCATGATTTGCGACAACGGCTGCTTAACCTTGAGGTTCTTTTTGCGGCGCAACGACAGCACCATCGACGTAATGTCTTGTGCCATCTTCATCCGCGCTTCGAGTTTAGAGTCTATGTCGATACCCACTGACGGATACAAAGCCAAGTGAACCGATTCGGTGCCACCAGTGAGGTCGCGATATATGCGGTCGGCAACAAACGGAGCTATCGGTGCCATCAGCAATGTTACGGTCTTAAGGCACTTGTAAAGTGTCTGGTAGGCCGACAACTTATCGGCATTCATTTCGCCGCCCCAGAAGCGTTTACGATTAAGGCGCACATACCAGTTGCTGAGGTTGTCGCACACAAAATCCTGTATTGCACGGGCAGCTTTGGTAGGTTCATAGTCTTCCAATTGCTTGTCGGCTTCCTTCACAAGGCTGCCAAGGAGCGAGAGTATCCAGCGGTCGATTTCGGGACGCTCGGCGTAGGGCACTTCGGGCGCATTGTAGTCGAAATTGTCAACGTTGGCATACAATGCAAAGAACGAATAGGTGTTATAAAGCGTGCCGAAGAACTTGCGGCTCACATCAAGCACACCGTTCTCGTCAAACTTCAAGTTATCCCACGGCGACGAGTTAGAAATCATGTACCAGCGCACGGCATCGGCACCATACTTGTTGATTGCGTCGAATGGGTCAACTGCATTGCCAAGCCGCTTGCTCATCTTGTTGCCGTTCTTGTCAAGCACAAGGCCATTGGAAATTACCGACTTGAACGCCACGCTGTCAAACACCATAGAACCGATAGCATGGAGCGTGAAGAACCAGCCACGTGTCTGGTCAACACCCTCGGCGATGAAGTCGGCAGGATAAACCTTGCGGCTGTCAACATCTTCCTTGTGTTCAAATGGGTAATGCACCTGTGCGTATGGCATCGAACCCGAGTCGAACCACACGTCAATCAGGTCAAGCTCGCGCTTCATGGGTTTGCCCGAGTCGGACAACAATATTATTTCATCGACATACGGGCGGTGCAAGTCGATTTTATGATAATTCTCCTCGCTGTAATCGCCAGGCACGAAACCTTTGTCGCGATATGGGTTGCTTTTCATCAGCCCGGCAGCTACAGCCTTGTCGATTTCGTCGCACAACTCGGCGAGGCTGCCTATGCACTTCTCCTCGCCATCCTCGCTGCGCCAAATGGGGAGCGGCGTGCCCCAATAACGGCTGCGGCTGAGATTCCAGTCGTTAAGGTTCTCAAGCCAGTTGCCGAAACGTCCAGTACCAGTCGATTCGGGCTTCCAGCGGATAGTCTTGTTCAACTCCACCATGCGGTCTTTGCAAGCCGTCGAGCGGATAAACCAGCTATCGAGCGGATAGTAAATCACAGGCTTGTCGGTACGCCAGCAGTGTGGGTAGCTATGCACATGTTTTTCAATCTTGAATGCTGTGCCAGCCTGTTTCATCTTCATGCAGATGTATATGTTGAGGTCTTCGGCTGCATTTGCAGCAGCTTCGTCATACGCGCCGTTTTGGTTGAAACGCGGGTCGTATGCATTCTTGACGTATGCACCCTCATATTCTTTATACAAATCTTGATTGATGCAACGTGCCACGAAATCATCGTCGAGGTCTTGCATGAGCCAATATTTGCCCGTGAAATCAACCATAGGACGAGTTTCGCCTTTCTTGTTGACCATGAACAGCGACGGTATTCCAGCAGCTTTAGCCACAAATGCGTCGTCGGCACCAAACGTGGGGGCAATATGCACGATACCCGTACCTTCGTCGGTAGTCACATAATCGCCGGCAATCACACGGAATCCGTTATCGTTCACCACTATGCTGTCACCGACCTTGTCAACTGGCTTTACCCATGGGAACAATTGTTCATACTTCATGCCCACTAATTGCGGCCCTGTGTATTGTGCTATGATGCGATAAGGCAACACCTTGCTGCCATGCTTGTACTCGTCGAGCGGCAATTCGGCACCGGCAGGGTTGAAATAATTGGCAAGACACTGCTTTGCAAGGATATACACCCCTGGCTTGCCAGTGTAGGGATTATAGCTCTCGATGGCTACGTAATCGATTTTCGGGCCAACGCACAAGGCAGTGTTTGACGGCAATGTCCACGGCGTGGTAGTCCATGCCAAGAAACCGAAATTCTCATTAAACGGTTCGGCTGCAAGCGATTTCAACTCGGCAATAACGGGATTGCCATCGTCGGTGATGCGGAACTCGGCAGTCACCGTCGTGTCCTTTACGTCGCGGTAGCACCCAGGTTGGTTAAGCTCGTGCGAGCTAAGCCCAGTACCAGCTGCCGGAGAATATGGCTGGATAGTATAGCCCTTGTAAAGTAATCCCTTGTTGTACAATTGCTTGAGCAGCCACCATAGAGTTTCGATATAGCTGTTTTCGTATGTGATATACGGATGCTGCATATTCACCCAATACCCCATCAAGTGGGTCAAATCTTCCCACTCCTTGGTATATTTCATCACCTCCTTGCGGCAAGCGGCGTTATAGTCGTCAACCGATATTTTGGTGCCGATGTCCTCTTTGGTGATGCCGAGCGACTTTTCAACAGCGAGTTCAACTGGCAGTCCGTGTGTATCCCACCCGGCCTTGCGCAACACCTTGAAGCCTTTCATCGTCTTGAAGCGGCACACTACATCTTTTATAGTACGTGCCATCACGTGATGGATGCCAGGCATTCCGTTTGCCGACGGCGGCCCTTCATAAAACACAAACGAGGGCGCGCCTTCGCGCAGGGCTATGCTTTGGGTAAACACATCTTCACGGTCCCACATCTCCAGCACTTCCTTATTGATTGCCGAAAGACTAAAACCACTATATTCGTTGAACTTTTTATCCATCTTACGCACTTTAAAAAATTTTCCGCAAAGTTAGGAACACTTTTGTTTTTCTACAAATATTTTTATGCCGGATAGGCTCACAGCCCTCCGGCATAAACAATGCTATCTGCAAAATTACCAAAGTTTAACAAGCACCAGCGTATCATGGGCAATGTGCCGAGATACATCTGTAAGTTTTCACTTGTCGTTGTCTGTTGAATCGGCTTTTGTTTCTAAGCCGCTTGCAACTTGTTGCACAGCTTCTATTTCCGATTGCACTTCGGCCTCGGGAGTTTCGGAACCTTGTCCTTGATTAATATTATTAAGTACGGCGGCTGCAGAATGCGTATTCGCATTTCCTTCTGCGCTATTGTCTTGCGCCGCTCCGACTGCATCAATCACTTGTTCGGGAGATGCAGGTTGTGCCTGTTGTGGCTGTTGTGATTGCTGCTGTGGCGCTGGCTGTTGCGGCTGATGTACTGGTTGCGACTGCTGTTGTGGCGTTGCTTGATGATGCACCGGGGGGGCTTGTGGCGGTGCACTCACTTCCTCTGGAACTTGAGCATCTCCGGGCGATGAGCGGAAAACCATAAAACCACCTGCTACAACAACGACGACTGCGGCACACAAGAGAATCAAGTTCAGCATCACGTTTTTCTTGCGCTTTGCCTCCAATCGAGCCATGCTTGCCCCTTCACTGCCTGCAGACACAGCTTGCTGTGCAGTATGTTGCTGTGGCAACGGCTTTGCTGGCTTTGGCGACACGCTTGTGTTGCCAGTTACCGACGCATCGGCCACGCTTTCGCTCGCCTTTTCTTCGGCCTTATCACTATCAGCCTTACCAGTGTCGGCTTTCTTGCTTTCGCCCACAGGCAGCGGGTCGATTACGTCCAACACATGGATAATGATTGCCGAGTGGTTGTCACGATTAGGCTCAGTTCCTTTTCTCAAGATTTCTACTTTGGCCTTGGCATCGCCCAACTCGTCGGAAAATACATATTTGATGCTCGCATCGTCGGCCGTTTCGAGCATGCCGTCGGTACACATATAGAAGTAGTCGCCGGGCTTAATGTCGGCAGTGTGGTAAACATCGGCTCGTGGGCGACGTTCCATGTTGGGTTGCATGGCACGTGTGATTACATTGCGCTGCCTCGAAGTCTTTGCCTCCTCGGGAGTCATCTCGCCGATTTTCACAAGGTCGTTAACAAGCGAGTGGTCAACCGTTTCAAACAGAATGGCGGTGCTGTTCTCGTCCTTGCCGGGGCGTATGTGGTACACGCGGCTGTCGCCCATGTGGGCTATGGTAGCACCCTTGTCGTGCAGCTTGAGGAACGTCATCGTCGTGCCCATTTTCTTGGCTGCACCGGTGTCCTTCTTGTCGAGGGCATCGAAGGCATCGGTAATGGCCTTGGCGAGCATCTCGTCGGTAAACTCGCCCTCGGGGTCGGCGGCATTGGCAAGCACCGACTTGCCCATGGCTTCGCACACGGTGGCACTTGCCACTTCGCCAGCATCGTGGCCTCCCATGCCGTCGCACACGATGAACACCCTGTCGCTGTCGGAGATATTCTCGGGGAGCGGGTAGATGCTATCCTCTTGGTGAGGATTGCCATTGGAGTCAACCCGCTGGCCAAACTCCATTATGCTGTAAACCTCTATTTTATATTTCATATCCGTAATTCCCTTAAAGATTATTTAATACTCGGAACCCAAGTCCGTACCCAAGTCGGTGCCAGAACCTTGGTGCGGTGCGGCTCCGCCCTTGTAGTCCTGCACAAATTGCAACCTCACACCGTCGGGCAACTGGATGTAGCTGCCATCTTTCAGCAATATGCAATCGCCATATTGCAGCAGCATGTTGTTGACACGCGTTTCGTTGACCCTCTGCTTCATCAACGAAACCCTGAACACAGGTGTCGAGCCGGCCTTTGTCACCACGTCGATGGCAATATGCTTGCGGCTGATATGCTTATTCACTCCAGTGTCGATGGCCAGGTCGATACCTTGTTCCGACGACTTGCGTCCGATTACATTGCGTCCCGTTTTCAAATCATACCTGTAAGGTACTGCTGTGCCATTCATCACAATCAGATGCCCCATTGCGATTTGTGTATTCTCGTCAAGAATGTCGGTTCCTTCCTTGTCGGCTTGCTGACCTCCAGCACTACCACCATTGGCACTACCACCGCTGCTGCCAGCATTGTCGTTGTATGGCGTGCAATTCTTGAAATAATCTTCCTTGCCGCAAGCAGGACAAGTGATTTTCTTGTTCTCAATGCCGGGTTGGTATGGGATTGCCAATATTGCTCCACACTTGTGCCTAACCCTTACATATTTTTTTTGTTCCATTGCAATAATCTGTTTTTCGATTTACCACACCATCACAGGCATATTGTCGGGGAATTTGCCCCACATCACTGGATGTTGTTCGCCGTTTGAGATTTTTATTACACCTTCCGACACGAAGTCAAACAGTTCCTTGGCTGTTATAGTGCGGTCGCGGTTGCGGTCGGCATTGCCACGCAGCCCTTTCTGCAAATAGGTGGTGAAGTAGCCGTTTTGCATCGAAGGCACTTCGCGCGACACTTCATCGCTGCGCGACGACAAGAACAGCATCACTTTTGCCTTTTTTGCCGAATTGACACTCGACTGCGTGTGCTGCGGCCGCCCTTCGCGCAACTTGCCGGCAAAACAAGCATCGGCAAATATCATCTTGTTGCGGCTCTTGCTCTTTGCCATAGCCTTGCGCACACTTGCATAGTCGAGATAGTCGTCGTATGCCGCAAAGCCACCGGGATAGCCATGCCCGCTGAAAAAGAACACCACAATGTCGTCACGGCTGGCCTTGGCGAAAAGCGTGGACATGGCGTCGATTATGTTCGACTTGGTGGCACGACTGTCGAGCAATTGTTTATATTCGACGTTGGAGTTTTTGGAGTATAACCACGTTATGGTCTTCGCATCCTTGACGGGCAATGCCAAGTCGGACGACGTGCCCGGATAATCGGCAATTCCTACCGACACCAAGTAAACTTTTGCGCTTGCTTGGAAACATACTGCCAGTAGGAACGCCATTAACGCATATATGATTTTCTTATCCCACATAGTCACCCATATCAGCATCGTTTACATAATCGGGAAGATTGCCATTCTGTGCAAGCATGTCGTCTTGGCCGCCATCAAGCATCGGGTCGGAAGGATTGGACATGCCACCAAATTGAGCGACGTCGATGTGCTGGTCTTGTATGTCAACTATTTCATCGTCCGATATTTGGCCATCGTTATTGAGGTCGGCAGCAATAAAGTCAAACTCTCCTACACCGGGGCTTTCCGGGTCAACGTCAATCAAGTACACCTCTTGCCCGTCAACCGACATTGCGCCTACATTTGCTCCACTTTCATCGTCATAAACCATGCCGAGCACTTGCACGTCGGGTTCAGAAGTATAATCAGATTCAACGACTACCACGTCGTCGGCCGGTATATGCTCGGTTTCGGCAGTAACGGTTTCAGCAGGTGCAGTCGTTTGTGTTTCTTGATGCTGCGCCATAGTGTCGTGGCCCGCATCGGCAGTGCTTGCACTGTAACCGCCCACGCTTTGTCCGAATGCGTCGCGCTGCTCGGCAGTCATGCTATCCCACTCGTCCTTGTAATAAGTGCCATAAATATTACCGTGCCATTCAAACACGCCACCGGCACCCACCTCAGCACGTGCTGCGGCAAAAGCCTCATTGAACGACATGTCGTCGTTGACACCCGTGGCCATCTGCACTTCTCCACCCACAAAGTTGGTCGTTTGCTGCCCATCTGTGTTGACGGTCGTATCGTGGTTGTCGGGAGTCGGCTCCTCATCGGCTACAGAGGCTGCATACACCCTCGTTGCGAAAAATGAGGAGGCTGCACCTACGAGCAATCCAGCACCTGCACCACTTGCTACACTCACCCACACTGGGGCGCCGCCTTTCGACTGCGGCTGTGTTTCACGATTTTCGTTGACTTGACCATTGTTTGCTACTGGGTCGTTGTAAACGGTGTTTTCGTCGTAAACTGTATTTTCGGTATTCATAATGATAATGTTTTAATTGTTATTATTTTCTTTTCGTACCACAAATTTAATATGCCGCGGAACGTAATCAATGGATTTTTCGGCTTTTTACGCCAATAGTGTGGGTTTCTGTATGAAATTACTGTTTCTTGCCTCCTTGCTGCGCATTCTGCCGCATTTCGTTGAATTGTTGCAGCAATTGCGACGGCACGCGGTCGGGGGTAATTTCTTCTATTTCGAGTTCTATCGCCACCAAGCGCGAACGCAAGTCCAAGCACAGCGAGTCTTGGCGGTCGTTGATTTGCTCCATTGTTTCGGGCGATACACCGTTGATGGTGGCATTACGAGCCGCATCGGCCACTTTTATGCTATCTTGCAACGCCTTGCGTTGGGTATTGAGTGCATTCAGCCTGATGGCAGTGGTGATTGAATCGTTTGCGGTGGCGGCAGTCCGTGCAGCAACTTGCGATGGCATGGCCGACATGGCAGCCAGTAAAATCGGTAATGCAAATATCAATTTTTTCATGACACTTTCCTCCTCGATTGTTTATTCATCATAATCCTTGAAATTTTTCACGCCCTTTATGCTTTTCTCCCTCGGCAAATCGGTAGTCTTCAACACGTATGGCACACTACCTGCTTTGTTATCCTCGGCATACTCGCCGTCGGCACAAGCCAATGCCTCTTTGTAAGCCTTACGGCTGTCGTTTGGCACCACTATTTTCACATCGTTGTTGGCAACTTGCAGTGCCAGCACGGCGGCACCGTCGCAATAAGCCGTCGTCATTGGCTTCTCGGCACGCAACACAATGGTTTCGAGGCCGGCCATGCGGCTCGTTTCCCTGAACGACATAGATTTCAGCGTCGATGGCAGGTCGATTTGCGTTATTGCGGGGCAGTCGATTAATGCACCTCGGGTCACAGTAACAGTTCCTTCGGGTACTTTCAACTTGCCTGCAAATGCACGAGGCACACCATAAAGAGTGGTTGTGTCGCGGTTATACAGCACCCCACCGACCGACACAAAACGCGAATTATTCACGTCGATTGATATGCTTTCGAGATGTTTAAGCTTCTTCATGTTGGCAATCCTTTCCACTTTTGCCGGAATTGCGAGAGTTGACAGGCTGTCGCTCCAGCGGAACATAGCCAAGTCAATCGACTTCCAGTCGCTGCCAATGGTCACATCCTTGATTTTGTCGCACTTGAAGAACACTCCTTGTCCCATCTTAACCACATTGCCGGGGAAAACCACCTTGCTCAACGACGTGCAACCCTCGAATGCGAAGTCACCAATCGTGGTTATGCCCGACGGCAATACTATGCCAGTGAGCTTCGTCGCACCGCAAAAAGCCTTTGGGTCGATACTCGTGATTTTATACACCACCCCTTCATGCTTCACCGTGGCCGGCACTTGCACATCGCCAGCAACATCAAGCACCGTCTTGTCGGCAATGCTTCCGCAGTATGTCACCGATGCAGTGCGTGCCATCTTGTTACTGATGCTGAAATACAACTTTTGTCCATTCACCACGGCTGTAAAATCGTGGGCACTTGCACCGAGGCAGACAGCCATGAGCAATATAACACTTAATATCGTCTTTTTCATCGTTATTCCTAATTTTGGGTTCATACTTATGCCATATATTCGGTCACGTCGGCATCGTTGGTGTAATCGGGCAAATTATTATCGGCATATATGTCACCATCTGCAATCAAACCCGATTCCTCGGCGGCGGCTTGCAACGGAGCCATGGCGATATTTTGTTCCGACATATCGACAATCTCGTCATCTTCCACAACGCCATTCTGATTCATGTCGGCAACCATCACGTCAGCCACATTATCCCGGTCGGTATCGATAACTGCTACCGGAACCTCGCCAACCATCATATAGGCAACGTCCGACTGACTGCCGTCGCCGTTATCGACAGTTTCATATCCCACCACTTGCACCTCTGGGTCGGGGGTCGGCTCAGGAGCCGGTGCTGGTTCGGGGGTCGGCTCTGGGGTTGGTGCTGGAGTCGGTTCGGGAACTGGTGCCGGCTCGGGTGCCGGCTCGGGAGTCACCACATGAGTGTCGGAGTGCTGCGGTTCATGCACGGGAGTGGTGTGCTGTGGTTCGTTGTGTTGTTGCTCATTAGTGGTTTCGGCGGCTTGCATGGTATTGGCAAAAGCGATTCCACCCACTGCACCGGCGGCAGAGCCGACAGTCGAGCCTGCGCCAACGGCTACGCTCGATTTCACATTTTTCTTATCTTCAGTATTCATGACATTTATATTTTTATTGTTTCTGAGAGCAAAATTATGGCACACACTTTCCGAAACAAAGCATTCCGTCGCATTCTGTAGGAACTACCCGAGTTTTTACACGAAATTGCGTTCAGCTCACCCATTTGCATTTGTTATACGGGCAATTGGTATTTTGGCGCAAAACGTCGTAAGGTTGCGATGGCAAGGTGTGACCACACCCGGGGCATTTGTAATTGTCTTGCAAGAATTTCTGATTCCTCCTGGCCTCGCCAATATCGTCATACGTCATCGACATATATATGCCATATATAGTCATAATCAAGGCCACAGCAGTAAATATCAAGAGATAAGGACGGTATTCTTCGGGGCATAATCCCGAAGCAAGGCCACCAACCATTGTAAATGCTATGGGTATCCTGCTCAATAAGTTGATATTCTTGCGGCGTTTCTGCACGGCATCTTGCCTTCGCTCATATTCCTCCCACACATCTTTCAGCGGGGCTATCGAATAAATGCCAGTTCCGCCACCACTACCAGTTCCGCCGCCACCATTAGACACCATTTTGGTAGCAGCATCAATTGCAAGCTGCAGGTTTATAGCATATTTTTTACCACCCAGCTCAATTTGGTCGCCTGGATTGACGATTTTCGTTGCTATCTCCTCGCCATTGACAAATGTATGCTGCTCGGGCTTAAGATTGGAGATTAGCACTTGCTCCGATTGGTCAGTGTCAACAATGTCAATTTTGTAATGGGCTGTCCATGCGTTGTTGTCTAACTGCATCAAGCGGCTCACGCACTTAGGCACGTTCTCGCCAGTACCGAATGCAGCCACTTTGTGAGTGCCGCCAATCTCCTTTATAAACCAGCCCGAACCATTCGGATTCCTGCCGACGATGAATTTTCTACCCTTTAATTTTTCAATGTTATTGAACCTCATAAAATTACATTAAATGAACAGATATATATGCTAATGAGGCACGTCGGCCTCTGCATTTATGCTTCTCTATGACCCCGCTCTCCGGCTGCCGCTTTTGACGACACAAACATCTCACGCAACTTCTTCAACGCATCTTTCGACACAGCAAGATTATACGAGAACCTGTCGCCGTCGCTGAGCACAAGACGCTGCCGCAAAATGGAGATTTGGAAAACATAATTCAAATTGACGATATGTTTCCGCCCCACGCGTGCGAATGTCGTAGCAACCTCTTTCAAGCTACGGCTCAACAAGTCTTGCACTTGCAATAAATTCATGCACACCGTACCTTTCATCCCGTTTTTAAGAACAATATTGGTATAATTACCCTCTGCTTCGAAATATACAATGCTCGAAATACTTATCCTGAGGAAATCATCTCGAAAATTAATGTAAAGGATGCTGTTGTTATTCATGTCGTGTATATGTTTTAAGTTGTATTATATGCAAAAATAAACATTTTTCCCTACACGACAGCATTTTCCTCAAAATAAATACGCCACACCACAGCTCTTTCATTTATTGTATCACCACAAAACATGTAGAGAATTTAAAAGAATTGCATTAAATGAATACCTCGCCAATCAGCAATATAATGATTTTTAATTACTCCTGGTTTAAACACTCGAACTGAAATAATTGATTAATTCCTGTTTTACATATCAGATAAATTTCTGTTTTAAATTAATTTGATGAGTCCAAAAAGATTCATCCATAGTTATTTGTTTACGTATAGTATGAACAACATTGTATGAAACCATTTCTGAATCATAGGGTTCTCGATTTATAAACAAAACACGAAACGGATTAAAAGCGTAATCTAAGGGTGAAAATACGCCATCCCAAATGGTATATTTGGTTTCTTGGAAAAGTTGGTCATATATATTTCGAATGACCTTGTCTCTTTCTTTATATAATTCTTCAATATTAATCATATTCATAAATTATTAAAGTAATTTTCTTCATTCTATGTGTTTTTTCGTCATTTTTATGATTATGACTTTCCGCATTGGATATCAGTCATATATACTTATAAAAGAGTTCCATCTGTATCTTTGAGAAAATCAATGACGTTGATGATTGATATTCCATCCTCATTCACATAAGACGGAGTCAGACCTCCAACTATGACAATTTTAGGAAATGCGTCTTTGATATGACGAAGGGAATTGATTTCCTGATTGATTTTCTCTTGGGTGGGCATGTCAAGTGCCGATTGTATATACATACGTTTGTTACCCCTGTTGCATATAAAATCCACTTCCAGCAGTTTTCGTGTTTTCTTCCCATCCTCATTTTTTCCCTGTATCTCCACTTGCCCGACATCAACAGAATATCCTCTGATACGCAGTTCATTGTATATGATATTCTCCATGAGATGCCCGCCATCAATCTGCCTGTAATTTAAGCGGGCATTGCGTAGGCCGATGTCTTCAAAATAATATTTTGACGGTGTATTAATATAACGCTTCCCCTTTATGTCATACCGGATAGCTCTCTCCACCATAAACGCATCCTGCAACATACCAAGATAGCTTTGTATGGTTGTATCCGAAATACTGTGGCCTTTTACCGACTTGAACGTATTTTCAAGATTGGTAGGATTTGTCAGACATCCTATATTGGAAGCAATTATATCTATAAGCTCACTCAAATCATCATCATTTCTAATGCCGTAACGTTCTTTTATGTCACGGATATAAGTGCCCTCAAACAATGATTTCAGATACTTTTCCTTTTCCTCCTTATTTAAAAAGGATACGGTCTGTGGCATTCCACCATAAATCATGTAGTCTTGTAACGCTGAAAGGTCGCTCTCATGCGTTCCAGCCTTAAGAAATTCCGAAAAACTCAAGGGGTGTACTCTGATTTCATATCCACGTCCACGGAATTCGGTTATGACATCGCTTGATAACAAACGACTGTTGCTACCAGTCACATATACATCTGCATTCTTCACTTTCAGATAACTGTTAAGCACATCCTCAAACTCAGAAACCATTTGGATTTCATCCAATAAAATATAGTACATGCCATCATCTTTCATGCAGCTGTCAATATGGTCCAATAATGCATCCGGGTTCCTGAATTGTTTGCTCCGGCGGTCTTCCAGGTCAACTTGAATGATATGCTCTTCATCCACGCCATTTTCAAGTAATGATTGTCTGAACAACTCAAACAGGAGATAAGATTTGCCACAACGGCGCACACCAGTAATAATTTTAATCATTCCGTTGTGCATCACGCTTCTCAGTTCATGTAAGTATTTATCTCTTGGTATAATCATATTGCAAAAGTAATGAAAACTATCAGCACTCAAATCATTCTATTGGAGAAAATTGGGGAAAATACCACATTTCTCCAATAGAAACAAACAAGCATCATAAAATACAGGGCAACCGCACCAAAATTTGAACAAAGTAGGTCAGCAACGTAGCCGTCGGAAAATCGCTCAATGGGTAGATGCTCCGACCCATAACCATCGGGTATGTATCACTTTCAGTGCCGCTTTAAATGAAAAGAGCCGTACCACGGCACCACAGCACATATCACTCGGTTTCGGCGTGGAAAATCTTCAAATCGCCATCGACATAGCGCATGGCAAGTGTGCCCATGCGGCACAGGGCGATAAGCGACTGCTCGACCATCTGCCGCGAGGAGTGTGCTTGCCGCATGCACTCATCGACAGTCACGCCGCACGAGGACGAAACAGCCAAATCGACAATCGTGCGTTCACGGTCGCCATACACAACTTGCGCCCCATTACCGTCCTTGCTGCTCTGCCACAACTTCACATGCAACGGGTCGGCAAGTATGTTCTCGTCGGCGACGCGGTAATAAGCCTTCCAACTGCCATCGGCATCTTGAGCTTTTACAGGACGCTGCCTGGTCTGCGCAATATCTACTTTAAGCACTGTACGCCCTTCGATGCGGTAGGTGGAAAATTCCACTTGTTGCGGTGGGCGGCAATACATCAACGCCGCTTGCTCAATCATGTACATTTCCTCGTCGCTCTCCACGCCGGCAATGCTGCCATTGTCTTTCACTCCCACCAACAAGCGACCGCCATCGTTGTTGGCAAATGCCGATATGCTGCGGGCTATCTTGCGAGCATCGGAAATTTGAAACTTAAAATCCTGATGCTCGTGTTCGCCTTCCTCGATAAGCTCTTGTATGTAGTGCTTGCTTTTTATCGGTTTCTGTGCGTATCCCATAACTTGCGTTTCTCTCCGCAAAATTAGCAATTATGCGCCATTGCACAACAAAAACCCCACGTCTGGCACTTTTAAACAAGCCGAACGCGGGGTTAAAGTCTATTCTAACAACCTGCTGCTATATCAATTTTCGGGGATTGCCTCGTTGATGCAAGCTATGGCATTGAGTGTGCGCGGATAGCCAATGTATGGTAGCAACTGTGTGACAGTGGCAAGCAACACATCTTTTCCGTTGCCTACATTGACGTTGCCAACTATATGCCCTTTGACCTGAGGCTCACAGCCACCAAGCGAAACCAGCACCGAGAATGTGAGCAGCTCGCGCATTTTCTTGTCGAGCACAGGTCGAGTCTGGTAGTCACCGAAGCAGTTTGCCGACAAAAATTTTTGTATATGCGCCTGATTGGCAGGAGCGTTCTTGTAGTTGTCGCGCATGTGTTCGCCGAATATTTCCACTTGCAAGTCAAGCCCACGGTCGTAACGGTCGGCCTGCGTTACCACCGAGTGGCTGACAAGCGGCAGCCCGATGCCACGAGTTGCGAAAATCTCATTGGCTACGGCCAGCAACTCCTCGACACGTGGCATGCCGCAGTAAGGCACTGCATGATACATCACTTCCTTGATTTCATCGGGGCTGATGCCATTCGACAATGCAGCATTCACCACCTTGCGGAACTCGGTTACAGTGTTTTGCGCCACAAGCGAAGCCAGCGTGACCATTATGCGTGTACGTGTGTCTATTTTGCCATATTGCTGCACGTCGCCGAATGCGAAGTTGTTGAACGATTGCCACAACTCAGGGTCGTTCTTTGCCATAGGGTCGTTGGCTCCAGGATACCAGCCATTCAGGTTTGCGGCAGCAGTTTCGGTAAGTCCTGTTTGCCCGGCAGTGGCAGCGGCATACTCCTCGTCGGTCACCGGGCCGAGCCACGTGTTCTTATTTGTGTCGCCATTGCACTCTACGGCAAGGTGCGAGAACCAACTGTCTGGAGCTGCGCCATGCCAGTGAACCACGTTCGGAGCTATTTCTACTACATCGCCGGGCAGCAGCAATTGTGCCGGTTTACCTTTTTCCTGATAGAAACCACGCCCGCCGACGGCGATAAGAATTTGTCCACCAGTGTGGCTGTGCCAATTGTTGCGGCAAGAAGGCTCGAAAGTCACATTCGAAATGTGCGTCTTCAACTCATCACTGTTCACCACCGGGGCAAGGAAAGACTTGCCCACGAAATACTGCGAATAAGCATCATTGGGATTGCCCACAGGGAAAATGCTGATTCCTTGAGGCACCGATACGTTCTTTTCCATAACTTGTGCATTTAATACATTTGCCCCAAATGTGGCAGCAAATGCCACAGCCGAGGCTATAAAAATGTTCCTTATATTCATAATATCCTAACCTTTTTTGTTTGATACAAAATTACGCATCAACACATTACACCGTCGTAGATATTTTACTGAACATTTTACACATATTACGGAATTTGCCCAAGCCACGCGGGGCTACTTGCGGCCGCGTTTATTGCTTGACTTTTTGCGGTTGGCGCGCCACAAGTCGGGGCGGTCGGTGATGATGCCGTCAACTGGCAAGTGCGGCGTGTCGCCAGGTCCAGAGAGTGTCCATATTTTCACCTGCTTTCCATGCGAGTGCAGCTCGTCAATCATTCGGCGCGTTAACGAGCGATAATAAAAATTAAACGACGACACATGGGCATATTTCTTATAATCAAACTTCGGGAATTTACCCCCGAAAATCTTGGTTAAACCTCCGTTTCTGAACAGCACTAATTTTTCGAGCTTCAATGCGGCATCGAGCCGGTGAAGCTCGTCGAGCGACTCGTCGCTGAACGACTGCACCGCCACATTGTCGCTAATGCCAGCATCGTGGACTATTTGCACCACCTTGCGCTCTATGTCATATCGGCCATACTCATGCTTGACCTCTATGAGCAACTTGCACTTGCCGGCCACGGCACTTACCACCTCGGCAAGCGTCGGGATATGCTCGGCGGTGGGATTGCCTGCACTATCTACAATCCTGAACGACTGCACCTGCTCAAGTGTGAGGTCGCTTATTCGCCCCATGCCATTGGTCGTCCGGTCGATACTGTCGTCGTGGCACACCACCACTTCGCCGTCGCTCGTCACATGCACGTCAACTTCCACGGCATCGGCCCCGGCTGCTATGCCACGCTCTATGCACGACAGTGTGTTTTCCACTCCAAGCCCTGCCCCACCTCGATGCGCGATGATTGAGAGCATGTCCATTTCGTGAAACGTATAGCCACGGCGGTAAAACAAGTTTGGTATAACATTATATGCGACATAGCCGGCAACTATCGCTCCGGCACCAAATAATATGTTTATTTTCTTATTCATAAGCCAAACTTTCTATTTAGATTGCAAATATAAAAAAACGAGAAACAAATGCGGAAAAATTTCCGCAATAAAATGTTAATAAGGCTATATCTTCGCATAGCTACCAACCGACAGCCACTAATCGGTTACCGTAATATAGGTACGACAAGCCGTAATTCATCTACAATGCCAATCCCATTCAGGCACTAATTTTGCATTATGAATAAAAAACAATAGAAACATAATATAACCATGACAGGAGAAATAAAGAATAGTGAATTTGGCGGCGAACGTCCGCTATTTGCATCACACGACTTGCGCATCGACGGCGTGACAATCCATGCCGGCGAATCGGCATTGAAGGAATGTAGCAACATCGAAGCGGTCAACTGCCGTTTCGAGGGTAAATACCCGTTTTGGCATGTCGATGGATTCTCGGTGAAAAACTGCTTGTTCACCCCGGGCGCACGTGCCGCACTATGGTATTCGCGCCGCTTGGTGATGACCGACACCCGTGTGGAAGCTCCAAAAATGTTCCGCGAGATGGACGGCATCAAACTGGTAAACGTGCAAATTCCCGATGCGCAGGAAACCTTGTGGCACTGCCGCAACATCGACATTGAGAATGTGGAAGTACGCAATGCCGACTACCTGCTGATGCACAGCGAGAACATCAACATCAACAACTACCGCCAGCAGGGCAATTACTCGTTCCAATATTGCCGCAACGTGGTGATTCGCAACGCCGTCATCGACTCGAAAGACGCATTTTGGAACACCGAGAATGTGACTGTGTATGACTCTGAAATATCGGGAGAATACCTCGGCTGGCATTCCCACAACCTGCGGCTCGTGAATTGCAAGATTTCGGGTACTCAACCGCTGTGCTATGCCCACGACCTCGTGCTGGAAAATTGCACGTTGGCCGACGATTGCGACTTGGCATTTGAATACAGCAGCGTGAACGCCACTATCAACGGCACAGTGCGCAGCGTGAAAAACCCGCTCACCGGCTGCATCACCGCCGACGGCTATGGCGAAATCATCATCGACGAGAATATCAAGGCTCCTGCCGACTGCAAAATTATCACTCGCGAAAAATAACCGCCATGCCCACCTACAACTTCGACGAAATAATCGAGCGGCACGGAACGAACTCCTACAAATGGGACAGCACGCCGAATCCCGACGTGCTGCCATTGTGGGTAGCCGACATGGACTTCCGCACCGCACCAGCCATCACCGATGCGCTGCAACAACGCGTGGCGCACGGCATATTCGGCTACACGCGTGTTCCCGACGAATATTATGATGCCGTCACTGATTGGTTTGCCCGCCGCCACGGCTGGAGATTTCCGCAGGAGTGGATTCTCTACACTTCGGGGGTAGTTCCGGCCATCTCGGCCACAATCAAGGCTCTTACCATGCCCGGCGACCGCGTGATGGTGCAAACGCCCGTCTATAACTGCTTCTTCTCATCAATCCGCAACAATGGCTGCGTGATGGTGAGCAACCCGTTAGTGCGCGAGGGCAACACTTATCGCATCGACTTTGACGACATGGAACGCAAGATTTCTAACCAAAACGTCAGGGTGTTCCTCTTGTGCAATCCCCACAACCCGGCAGGTCGGGTGTGGAGCCGCGACGAATTGCGTCAGATGGGCGAAATATGCCAGCGGCACGGCGTGACGGTAATCAGCGATGAAATACACTGCGAACTCGTTTACGAGCCGCACAGCTACACGCCATTCGCCTCGCTCGGCAGCACGTCGCGGTGGGTCACCTGCGTGTCGCCGAGCAAGGCGTTCAACATCGCCGGGCTGCAAATCGCAAGCATCATCACCGACGACGACAACCTGCGTGAACGCATCGACCGGGCGATAAACATCAATGAAGTGTGCGACGTGAACCCGTTCGGCGTAATAGCCACCATCGCAGCCTACAACGAGGGCGAAGAATGGCTCACCCAACTGCTCCGATACCTGCGCGCCAACTATGAATATATGCGCGACTTCTGCTCCAAGCATCTGCCTCAATTCCCCATAATGGAACTCGAAGGAACTTACCTTGTGTGGATGGACTGCTCGGCATTGGGAATGTCGTCGGAGAAACTCGAAGAGCTGCTCATCGACCATGCTCACTTGTGGCTGAACGCTGGCACAATGTATGGCCCCGAGGGCGAAGGCTACATGCGCTGGAACATCGCCTGCCCCCGCCAAGTCCTCGCCGAAGCCCTCCACCGCTTCCACACCGCCCTTCCCCACCTCACAACAAAAGCATAATTAAAACTAAGAGGCTGTGTCAAAATTCAGGATTTTGTGATTTTATAGAGACGCTATTTAGCGGGTCTGTCGTGCAGTAATCCATTATATTATATATCAAATGATTACATATTCCACAGAAACAGACGCGATAAGTCGCGTCTCTACATTTAACTGCGATATTTCATTTTTGACACAGCCCCCCTTAGCTTTATTCATTCTTGCATTCTCTACTTGGCTACTGGGGCAGGGACTGGTAGAGGAGGGAGTAGAGCTGGGGGCGGATGAGCAGCTCGTTGAAGGGGCGGTTGTCGCGGGTGGGATTGACACGGTTGCACAAGAAGATGAAAATCATGTCGTTGTCGGGGTCAACCCAATAGACTGTGCCTGTGAAACCCGTGTGGCCAAATGTGGCGGCAGTGGCCTCGGCACACGTCGATGAATTTTCGGGGTCTTCGACATTGGGTTTGTCGAAGCCAAGCCCGCGGTGCGAATTTGGGCTCTTGTCCTTGCAAAACAAGTCAACCGTCGAGGTTTTCAAGTAGCGATGCCCGCCATATTCGCCGCCATTGAGCCACATTTGGAAGAGTTTCGCAAGGTCGCCAGCATTCGAGAACAGCCCTGCATTGCCCTGCACACCGCCCGAATAGGCGGCAGTTTCGTCATGCACATATCCATGCACAGTCTGGTGGCGCAGCATGGGGTCATACTCTGTGGGGGCGATGTCGTTCTTTTCAAACCGCGACAACGGGCGGTAGAGCGTATGCCACGCCCCAAGCGGCGCAAACACGTTACGCTCAACATATTCGTCGTGGTGGCAACCTGTCACATTCTCCTCGATGTTCATCAACAGGCAGAAGTTTAGGCAGCTGTATCGGTAATTGTTGTTTTTGCACAACGGTATATTGTAGATGCGCCGCATGATGGTATCGTAGGTAATTTTGCCTCCATAAATGCCATCGGCGATGGCCACGTCAAATCCCGCGCCCTTCTCGGCCGAAACTATGTCGCTGCGCACCCGTGCCGCGCTATTGCCATAAAGGTTGCGCCCCACACGCACAGTATATTTCCCCGACCGCCGACGGCTGAACAAGCGGCCAGTGTAGGAATTGGTGTCAATCATCACGTCATACATGTTGAGCGACGGCGGCATACCCGATTCGTGGTAAAGCAGTTGTCGCAACGTGATGCCTTGCTTGTCGCCGCCACGCAGTTGCGGCACATACCGCGATGCCGGGGCGTCGATGTCAATCAGGCTGTCGTCGTATGCCTTCATGATGCCCGAAATCGTGCCAGTAGCTTTCGACACCGAGGCGAGGTCGTAAAGCGTACCCACCGTCACCGGCCGCCCCGACTTGTAATCGAGCGTGCCGTATGCCTTGTTGCACACCACCATGCCATGCCGCGCCACCAGCACTTGGCAGCCCGGGAACGCTTTCATCTCCAACCCTTCGGCTACAAGCGAGTCGATGCGCGGCTCCAACGAGGAGCTGAATCCCACTTCCTCTGGCACGCCATAACCGAGCCGCGTTTTTGCAGTGTTCAACCCAGCACCACAATTAGCCACGCCGGCAATTGTCACCGGCAAACGCCCCGATGCGGCATTACCGCCGAAAATGGTCTGTGCGGCATAGTCTTGCGCCATGTTGCAATCGTCATACCCAAGCACCACGGCAGCCGAGCGACCGAGTGCCGATGCGAAACGTGCCGTGCGGTAGGCCGACGTGAACATCGCACACACCATGCGCCCCTTGACACCACGGGCTATCTGGTCGAGGACAGTGGCATACTTGCGGTCGTCACTATGGACAGCGGCAATCACCACGTCATATTCATTAAGCTCGGCAAGCAGTTTTCCGACCGACATGCCGTCGTAATAATCAAACTTATCGGTGTGGGCATACATGCGGCAGCGGTTTTGGAACATCGACGTCAATCCGCCCTTGCCGCCGACCGTCAGCACAGCAATGCGCGTTTTGTCCAAGTCTTGCAGCGGCAATATGTCACTATCGTTCTTCACCACTGTTATAGCCGCGCCCCACAACTTGTGCAATAATGCTTCGGCACTGCCAGCATTGATGTCGGCGACGAGATTGGCAGTGTCGATGGGCTGCACACGGGAAAGCCCAAGTGCATACTTGAAGCGCAGCACCTTGCGGCATCGCTCGTCAATCAACTTTTCGGACAACCGCCCCGTAGCCGCGGCACTCTTCATCGATGCTATTTCACCGACCACGTTAGCCGGTCCGAGCAGCACGTCGTTGCCGGCAAGCAATGCCTTCACACACACTTCGCCCTCGCGTGTGGCACCCTTCATGGCAAGTCCGTCGGTGAATATCAGGCCTTCAAAGCCCATCTCGTCTTGCAGCAGGTCGGTGACAACGCGCTTGGACAACGACGACGGCACCTGCTCGTCGAACAGGGCAGGAATATACAAGTGTGCCGTGAGCATTCCCGACAGCCCGGCATCGATATACCGCCTGAACGGCACAAACTCACACACCTTGAGTTCCGAACAATTCTTGCCGATGGTAGGCAACGTCTTGTGCGAGTCTTGCGAAGCATTGCCATGCCCCGGGAAGTGCTTTGCCACCGACAATACGCCGCCATCTTCGAGTCCGCGCGCGTAGGTGATACCTTGCCGTGCAACGGCTTCGGCATTCTCTCCAAACGAGCGAGTGCCGATGACAGGGTTTGCAGGATTATCGTTCACATCAAGGACTGGGGCAAAATTCACGCAAATGCCAGTGCGGCGGCACTGGCGTGCTACCTCCCGCCCATACTCATACAGCAACTTGTCGTCGGTGATAGCACCGAGCACCATGTTACGCGGATACTCGATGGCATCATTGAAGCGCATCGACAATCCCCACTCGCCGTCGATTGTCACCATCAACGGAACAGAGGTTATCGACTGCGCATAATTGGTCAACTCGGCCTGCTCCATGAGCGTGCCACGGTTGTAAATCAAGCCGCCTATGTAATGCTGCTCCACGAGCCGCTTAATCCAAGCCCGATTGTTGGCATCGGTCGATGGCGAAACCTGCGCAACCACCAGTTGCCCTATTTTCTCTTCGAGCGTCATCGTCCGCATCACCGAATCGACCCACTCGTCCATGCGCTTCACGTCAACGCCATTAAATATGGCCGGCGACGAGGCTTGCGCCTGCCCAAAGGCAAGCACTGCAAGCAGCACCGCAATAACTTTCTTCATATTTTCCACAGTAAAATAGCCAAAGGTTGTTTAATTCATTATTAATTGATACACTGCATTCGCGGACGGCTGCTTGGCTGGATTACAACGTCGTTGATGCCGAGTTTCTTCACATAGTCGATGACACGGTCGCCAAACTTCTCGCTGTCGCTGTATATGAAATTCTTGCTTTCGAGCGAGCTGAGATGGTCGCCGCCATGAGCCAGATAGTCGAGTGTGGCCACGCGGTAAATCTTGGCACGGTTCACCACTATACCCCTCACGGTAGCCATCTCGATTGTACCATCCTTCTTGTAAAGCACTTTCACGCTGTTGCTCACGGCATCGCCGCCGCGCGAGGCCATCACTTCAAAAGCCTTGAGCAAGTCCTCGCCGCTCACGTCTATTACCACCAGCTTGTTGTTAAACGGGAACATCGAGCGCACGAGGCCTTCCGACACATTGCCCTCGGGCATCGCCTGTCGCACCCCACCCTTGTTCATTATGGCAAGGTCGATATTGTTAAGCCCGCTTTGGCTTGTCGCCATCTCATAGGCGATGTCGGCAACCCAGTTTTGCATCTCCACGCTGCTGTTTTCGCAGTATTGCGCCGACTGCGCTATGGTGTTGTTGAGCAACCGGTGCACGGGTGCCTGATATGGCGCAAGAAATGCCTCAAGGGCAGGATAGTGCGCCTTGGCATCCCAATGCTTGTCAACTGGGATAAGGCTGTAGTCCACAGTCAGGCTGTCGAGGTCGATTTTTATGCACCCCACGTTCTTGCCGCCAAGTCCGGTCTGCGTCACGGGCACTTTACGGCCCACCGCATTAGGCACAAGCCAAGGCACACTTGACGGATTGGATGGGTCGATGGTCGTGTGGGAATGCCCGCCGATAACCAAATCGATGTCACGGCTCGACCCCACAATCTGCACATCGCCTGGCGAGTCGGGATTATTGCTATCATAGCCCACGTGCGACACCATTACCACGAAATCGACCTTTTCGGTACGCTTCAGGTAACGAGCCGTTTCGTTGGCCACTTGTTGCGAATTATTATACACCAGTCCACGGCAATTGGCCATGTCAATCATGCCCACGGGATTGAGGTTTATGCCCATGATGCCGAAACGTTTGCCACCATATTCCTTGATGACGTATGGCAAGTAGCGACCTTCGAGCTTGGTCGATGCCAGGCCATAATTGGCCGACAGGCGTGTTACTTTCAGCCCATTCTGGCGGTAGGCAAGCGAGTCGATACCGTTGTCAAACTCGTGGTTGCCAAGCACCGAAATGTCGTAGCCGAGGCTGTCGAGCATGGGATATTCCACCGCCCCGCCATAAAGCGAGAAATACAATGTGCCTTGCACCACGTCGCCCGCATCGACAAGCATCACGTTGCGCTCGGCACTGCGAATGCTGTCGATAATTGCCTTACGACGTAAAATGCCCCCTTTGCCATCAAAATCGGGGTCAATGTGGCTGTGAGTGTCGTTTGTGGTGAGGATTACCAAATCTTCGGCACCGGCACTGCCGACGCACACCGCCAACAGCAAGCCTAATGCCACCAAATACTTATTTATCTTTTTCATACTTACCGCTTAAAGCTATTTGTGCCACGAATTTAAGCATTTTTGCACTATTATCACCCATCATGCCCCCTTTATTTCAAACGCGCCCGTGTCAAAAAAGCTAAACAATGCCCAAACCAATCGAGAAGCAAACAATTACGCCAAAACCAATAATTACGTCGCACATGTTGTATAGGGGGGTATCAAAATTACCATGACCCACCTCGTAGGAAGGTGTATCAAAATGCAAATTTTTGCAATTTTGTAGGGACGCACGGGCCGTGCGTCCGCTGCACAATTAGGCACATATTCTATTAATTTACAGACAATTAATCGAGTCTTGCGGCACTCGGACGCACGGGCCGTGCGTCCCTACGAGGTGGGTCATGCCAATTTTGATACACCCTC
>CALUMJ010000018.1 GCA_944321715.1 uncultured Muribaculaceae bacterium
AAAGTCGGGGCTTTGTGGCATTTTTTTACAGATAGGTTATGATAAGAGGGTGTACCTGAATTTTGATACACCCTCTTTTTTAACCTAATAAAGTTACAGCCTTGACTTTCTCCACATCGGTCACTTCTCGACTATACTCGTCAATACATACGGTGCCGCCCATCGACACATTCGCATTTCTATGCTTCATGCCACTTTCCACCACGCTGCGAGCCGACAAGTGAAATTCTTTTGCCCCGGTTTCGTTGGCAATCTTGGAGATGTTGTTGTAATTCACTCCACACCCTGGCATAATAATTATACGCCCAGCTGCTTTTTCAATTAATTGTTTTATCAAAGGTATTCCTTTTTCGGCATTTGCAGCTTGCCCCGAAGTAAGAATACGTGTAATACCGAGGTCGATAATTTGCTCTAATGCCTCAAAAGGATTACGGCACATGTCAAAAGCCCTGTGAAACGTCACATTCATACCACATGCCTCCCTGAGCAACCGTTTCATCATTCTCACATCAACCTCGCCATCGGCAGTTAAGCAACCAAGCACAATCCCATCAGCTCCAATATAATGCGCCATAGAAATATCGTGGGCCATTATCTCTTCTTCGAGTGGTGAATACAAGAAATCGCCTCCACGAGGACGGACGATAACGTGCAACCTTGTCTTGTCCAATAGTTTCCGTGCAGTCAATATTTCGCCATACGAGGGGGTTGTACCACCTTCGGGAATACCTGCGCATAGCTCCACCCTACTTGCTCCGCCTTTTTGCGCGTTTATGGCGCTCTCGACCGAGTTTGCGCATATTTCTACTATCATTGTTTTAACGTGAGTTCTATAACATAATCTATTTCATCTGGCACCTTGGCGAATTTCAATAATATTCCACCGTCCTGTTCCTGTTTATACGACACCTTAGTACCATCAACAAAAACCTTTGCATCTGTCACTTTGGCCTTTAACGGTAGATACAATCCATCATCGTCAAGATTAAGAATATGTATAAACAGTCTATTTCCTTTACGCGTCGAAACGCCCCAGTCATGCGGTGCTATATCGCCTCCACGAGTACCATAAATCGTTTCGCCATATACAGCCATCCAATCGCCTATTTCTTTTAAACGTTTCACGGCTGCTGCAGGAAGTTCTCCATTAGGTTGCGGACCTATGTTTAGAAGTAAATTGGCATTCTTCCCTGCCGTATTCACCAAGTAGTGAATTAATTCTTTGGTAGATTTATAGTTCTGGTCCTCTATTTTATATCCCCACATGCCATTCATTGTTTGACATGTTTCAAGCGGCAACTGACTTATATCTTGTCCCGACAACCCAGCAGTATTTTCACCAGGTTGATCACGTTCAAATATTTGGATGTCTTCACCCGGCAATGGAGTGCTATGATGGTTGTTACCGATAAGACACGCAGGTTGTAACCGATGGATTAAAGCATATTGTTCATCAATCTGCCAATCGAAATCGGCAGGTTGGTCCCAAAATCCATCAAACCATATCGCCCCAATCTGGCCATAATTGGTGAGCAATTCAGTCAATTGATTGTTCATGAATGTATAATAGCTATCCCAATCGCCATGACCTTCGGCACGGCCCGTTCCTTGGCCCGTTCGACCTTGGGGATAATCATCCCTGCGCCAATCCAAGTGTGAATAATAGAAATGCAGCTTAATTCCTTGTCGATGACATTCCTCAGCAAGCTCTTTGATGACATCTCTACCAAATGGAGTAGCATCTACAATATTAAAATCGGAATATTGTGTGTCAAACATCGAAAAGCCCTCATGGTGGCGCGACGTGAAGCATATATACTTTGCTCCAGATGCTTTAATTGCGGCAACCCATTCGGCAGCATCAAAACGTGATGGATAGAAGCCCGATGCCAATTTCTCGTATTCCTGCCAATCTATATTACGATTAGTCATGTACCACTCACCTTGAGCCAGCATACTGTATAGCCCCCAGTGTAGAAAAATTCCAAATTTACTATCTTGAAATTCTTGCCGAGCCTCTAAATTCTCTGCCGTCGGAACATAAGTCACGTTATTGTCCTGCGCAAAAATACTGGCTCCACCAATCAGCAAACCTGCCACTACGGCCACAAGCCCATAAAATCTGTTGTTATTCATATTGGTATAAATTTGTACTATTCAAAGATAATACAAAAAAGTGAAATCCCAGTTATACCGTGGCAGATTAGGAACTGTTTCGAATAACTACAATTATTCAGGTCGTTTCCTTTGCAAGGCAATTAAGGATATTCAGTAAATGCCCTTAATTGTGATACTTCTGCAAATCCAGTCACACCATGTTACCTGCGTTTTGTTGCTTACATAAGAATCTATATCATAATTTATCTTGTTTCAACTTTTCCACATAGTTATCAATGAACTTCATTTGTGACGGGATGGCAATTCCTTGGGGACATTTGGAAGCACATTGCCCACAGCCAATACAGTGATTGGCTTGCCTTAGTTTGGGTACACTCCTGTCATAACCTATGAGAAAGGCTCTTCGGGCTTTCTCATAATTGTGGTCTAAATGGCATCGAGGTATATTGCCGTGATTGACGCACTTATTATAGTGAAGAAATATCCCAGAGATGTCTATCCCATACGGGCAGGGCATACAATATTTACAGTCGGTACAGGGAATGTTCTGGCTGTCCTTCATTCGCTCCGCAACGTCTTCAAGGAAATCGCCTTCTTTGCTTGACAGAGGAACGAGCGGCGAGAAAGTACGCAGGTTATCCTGTAGATGTTCTTTGTAAGTCATTCCACTAAGAACGGTCAATACATTCGGGAAAGACCCTGCAAAACGGAACGCCCATGCAGCAGCTGTGTCGTCTATACGCTTCTGTTTCATCTGAACCAGCACGTCTTGCGTAACATTGGCCAATCTACCACCCAACAAAGGCTCCATTACGACTACGGGAATGCCACGCTTCGCTAATTCTCCATACAGGTATTCGGCGTTAGTGTCATCACCCATGGCCTTTTGCCAGTCGGCATTGTAAGCTGAAGCGTGTCGCCAATCCACATAGTTGAGCTGAATTTGTACAAAGTCCCAATGCACTTGCTCGTGCATCTCAAGCACACGGTTGAACACTTCAATATCACCATGAAACGACCAACCGAGATGCTGGATTTTTCCTTGTTCGCGTTCCTCCACCAAGAAATCGAGCTTCCCGTTGTGAATAAAACGCCTGTTGAACAAGTCCATTCCACCGCCTCCTATGCCATGCAGGAGATAATAATCTATATAATCAACTTGCAAATTCAGAAAAGAACGGCGATACATAGCCGTCAGATTCTCACGAGAAAGGTCAGAAGCCCCTGACATCTTGGTGGCAATGAGGAACTTCCCTCTTGGATGACGCTTCAGGGCTTTTCCTGTGACGATTTCCGACCAACCTTGTCCGTAAATGGGAGCAGTATCGAAGTAGTTTACGCCATGTTCTATGGCATAGTCTATCAATTCGTTTACAGCCTCTTGGTCTATCGGGCAACCGTCATTTTGTGGAGATGTGGCAAGTGGCCAACGCATACAACCGTAACCTAACAAGGAAACTTGCTGTCCTGTCTTAGGGTCGGTACGGTAAGTCATTTCCCCGCTCACGGTTTCTTGTTCGACTTGTCCATGTCCGCAGGCAGACAATCTGGCGGACACACCGATGATGCCCAGCCGTTTTATAAAAGAACGGCGCGAAATTCCTTTGTTTTCTACTTGTGCCATATATGTGTCAGTTCATATTTTTGTATTCCAATGGGGTAACGCCTGTCTTACTCTTGAAAAGACGGTTGAAATGCTGTGGATATTCAAATCCCAACCGATAAGCAATCTCGCTTACAGACAGTTGTGTAGTCGCCAACAAGGATTTGGCTCGCTCTATTAAGAAAGCATGAATGTGCTGTTGCGTATTCATACCGGTCAAGCTGCGTAAAAGGTCGCTAAGGTAATGCGAAGACATGTTCAATTCGTTGGCTAAGGCACTAACGGAAACAAACTCTTTGCAATGCTTGTCTATATGCCTTTGAAGCAGAACTTGCAGCCGTGTCACAATGTCGGGTCCCACACTGCTTCGTGTCTGGAATTGCCTCATGTAGAAGCGTTCTGAATAATTCAGCAGGACATCAAGTTGCGAAACGATAATATCTTGCGTATGTGCATCGATGTTTTGCCTGTACTCGTTTTCAATGTTTTCCATAATGTTTTCCACCACTTTCCGCTCCATGTCAGATATGTGCAAAGCTTCCCTCACATCGTATGAAAAGAATTTCAGCCTGCCGATTTTTGTGCCTAACGGATACTTGCGTATGAAGTCGGGATGAAAAGCCAGCATCCATCCCCACCTGTCGGTATTTGCGGTTTTCTCTTTCCAACAATGCACTTGCCCAGGCGCAAAGAAATTCATGCAGCCTCGCGTAAAGTCATAGCTGCGCCACCCGTAACTGGCATTGCAGGTAGTCTTATCTTTTATCGTAATGGTATAAAAATTTAATCTTACTGGTTTGCCGATAGGACTGTAGTCTTTTACATCAGATAAGCGGCAGACACTCAATAACGGATGGCATATCGGTGGACAGCCGAACAAAGCGGCATATTCTTCCACCGTATTAACTGGTATTATGTCTTTATTTTTCAATTTCATTAGTTCAGATAATAGGGTTTTGTCTTATCAGTTTCCACATTTGGTTCTCTTTATTCTGCATGGGCATGAGAACTATATCTGAATTGTTCTCTCCGGAAGTTGCTGTAATATAGAGTTTTGTTCCTCTTAAGCGTATATGAAAAGTAGAATCTTCACATGAAATGAACTCCCAATGCTGGTACGGGTTGCCTCCCAATATCTGTTGGTGGAGATTCGCTCCTACTATTGGCTCTGATACTGGTTGAAAACCTTTCTGTGTATATAGGTTTTTCAGCAGGAACACATTATTTTCTATTCCTATTAATTGCCACGTAATACATTCCCAATTATGATGGTCATAAAGAACAATTGGAGTGCCATCTTCATTTTGCGCATTATACACTCTTATGTCCTTGCCAACAGCAACATTTTGAATGGCATAGGTATTGGCATAATTTCTTTTTTTGTTGATGTCTTTATAAACTCTCGGCCCAAACATAATTGTCGGAACAATGATAATGACAGCCATAACCACACAAACAATAAGAAGCATAGTTTTCATACGATTTTTTATTTACTATATTGTAAGTACAAAAGTATTCCAAATCAATCATTTGATGATTAACCGAAAAGGATAATATATTATATAAAATGAAATGTCGTAGAGTCAATAAGCAAGTGCAATATCTATTATGAATTTAATTGAATAGCTCCTTTGGAACGAGATTGAGTATTTTGTAACAAAATTGCATCATATCTAATCTTCAAATTTCCATCAAACTCCAATTCTATTTTTACTGAAAATACAGCCACATGATGCACAATAGTGTTAATTATATTTGGCATTATGGGATTTTTTATCCACTTTTGCAGAAAATTTAACCAATGAAGAAATATATCAAAATAGCAATTCCGTTGGTTGTTATATTTGCCATTGCATTGCTTGTTAAAAGTCGTTGGAACGCTTGGTTTAACAATGTTCCTGAACCGACATTTGCAGCAGCGACAATGCCCGACAGAATTACCCTCACGCCTGGAGAAGATTTCATGACACAACGTACAATATCGTGGCGATGCGGCGACACATTGGCTCCGTCCTCAGTTACTGTGGTTAAGGCAAATGGCGACTTCATTAAAACAGAGGCGACAGGAACCATTATCAAAAGTCGTGGAGGCACTGATGTTTTCTATAAAGCACAAATTGACAATCTCAAGCCTGGCAAACATTATGAGTATTACGTCACCACCAACGGTCGCACATCCCGACGGTATTCATTCACAATGCCGCAGGCAAATAAATCGACATGGCAATTCTTGTTTTTTGGCGATGTGCAAGACACCATCAACGGACAATCGGGCAAATGGTTTGCAAAATTGCAAAAGAAATATCCCAATGTAGATTTCTGGGCCTGCGCCGGTGACCTTATAGAACGGCCAACCGACCCATATTGGAACTATTTATACCAGACAGCCGATTCCATATTGGCAACCACACCAATTGTCAATGCCACAGGCAATCACGACTACCTAAAATCATTATATCCGACAATCGACCCACGTTGGAAACACACATTTGCATATCCACAAAACGGGCCAGAAATTGCGATGGGATTATGCTATTATATAGATTTTCCCGATATGCGATATATAGTGATTGACACGCAGGGTATTAATGATTGCTTCACATTGGCAGCTCGTTACAATTGGTTGAAAAAATGTCTGTCTGGGGCCGTGGATAAATGGAAAATTGTAATGTATCACCATCCAGCATATTCGGTACGCAAAAATCGCAATAATTTACAGATACACAACACTTTTGTTCCTCTGATTGAAAAATATGAAGTACACCTTGTGTTGCAAGGACACGAACATGGATATATGACCCATATAGGAACACATAACGACCATCCAGTCTATATTGTATCATATATGTCACCAAAATCATACACTGCACGCCAACCGCAACCAGGCTTCAAAATTATTCCCGACACACCAATGTATCACATAGTTGACTATAACGACTCACAAATGGTACTGCATTCATATACACTGACGACCGACTCGTTGATTGACTGTATTAAAATCTGTCGCTAACCACTTTTATTAATTTGGCCACTTGCCTTGCAGTAAAATACACATTGCGTAAAGTCGTATGTTTCCCCATCGCTACATCTATAGCAACGGGAGCTTGCTGAATAGAAACGATTGCCGCAAACTGCCCATCATCAATATTGTCCATATCAACCGCCCCAGCTAAACCAATTACAGGTACATGCATTCGAGAGGCATATTCAATCACAGCACCTACAGCTTTACCCATGCTACTCTGTGAATCGATACGACCTTCTCCTGTAATAACATAATCGGCATCTGACAGAATAGAAGAGAAATGAGCCATTTCAAGAATAATTTTACTGCCACTTTTCAATGTGGCATTCAATAATGCCAACATACCTCCACCAACACCACCAGCAGCACCTGCACCAGGCACCAAAGAAATATCTTTTCCACAATAATGATTCAAGACCGAAGCGAATGATTCAAGGCCGTCGTCAAGATATTGCACCATGTCAATGTCCGCCCCTTTCTGCGGAGCAAATACATAAGCAGCACCATTTTCCCCGACCAATGGATTTACCACATCACAAGCTACTGTAAAATGGCTTCGAGCAAGACGTTCATCTACGGCTGTGTCATCTATTTCAACCACATTGGGCAATTCTTTACCAATTGGCCTCACTTCGCACTTATTACTGTCAATAAATTTATAGCCAAGGGCCGATAACAACCCCATGCCGCCATCGTTTGTCGCACTTCCTCCAAGACCGATAATGAAATTCTCACATCCGTGGTCGAGCGCATTTTTGATTAAAATTCCGGTTCCATAAGTTGTCGTTTCTAAAGGATTGCGCAAATTTTGCTCCACAAGCGGCAACCCTGATGCTGCAGCCAATTCTATGGCAGCAACTTTGCCATCTTCAAGCATGGCATAACTTACTCTGATTGGACGCATAAGAGGGTCAAACGTAGAACATTCTACCCATTTTACATCGCCTTTGCCAACCTTCGCAATAGCCGCCACAGTGCCTTCACCACCATCGGCAATAGGAATCACACAAACCTCACTTGTCGGCATTACATCCATAATGGCTTTATTTACAGCTTCACCGATTTCCTCGGCAGTCGCCGAACCCTTAAAAGAATCAAAGGCTAATACAATTTTCATAATTAAATATTTCTATACATACAAAATTAATAATTATCTCACAGAAAGACATGAGCAATCCTCACTGAAACATAAATTTGCATAAATATTTAATATTCCAGTCCGTGACAACATAATTAATTCAAAAAAGGGTATTATTTTTACGTCACGTGTGGATTGGTTGCATATTTTTTAATATATTCGTACCCAAAATATGCAACAAATGATGCACGAGAATTATTTCAATGCTTCGGAACGAGTCATTGCATTAAGACAATGCAAAGACATTATCAGATTGACGCATGATGCCATTTCACATGATGACCTCCGCTGTGTATATGAAATTATCCGTAACAGCATAATCAACGGATTCTTTCATCGTGATAAATATGGAATTAATCCAACCATCCGAACATTAAACACAGCCATTTTGCTTGCTGAGAATATCCATGCCGACCGCAATATGATTATTGCTGTGCTGATATACAATTTATGTGAAAGTGGTCATATCACTGAAGCTGAAATCACCGACAAATTTGGCAACGATGCAGCAAAACTTGTTTTTGGCCTCACAAAAGTGTCATCGTTATACAAGCGTCGGGCTGCTGTTGAAAGTGAAAATTTCCATAAACTGTTATTGGTGTTTGCGCAAGACATCAGAGTGATACTTATCATGATTGTTGACCGATTAGGTATAATGAGAATGATTAACCATCACCCCGATGAAAAATTTGTACGTGCCATCTCTTCTGAAGCTCGATACCTATATGCACCACTGGCTCATAGACTCGGCTTGTATAAAATAAAATCGGAACTCGAAGACCTTTCTCTGAAATATTCCGACAGAGAAACTTTTCTGCAAATCGCACATAAGCTCAACGAAACCAAAGCCAAACGAGATGAATATATAAACAATTTTATCGCACCACTAAAAGAAGCTCTTGATAAAACGCACCTCAAATATGACATAAAAGGTAGAACTAAGTCGATAAATTCCATTTGGAATAAAATGAAAAAACAGCATGCCGAAGTAGATGACATCTTCGACTTGTTTGCCATTCGCATTATTATAGACACTCCGATAAAAGAAGAGAAAGCCGACTGTTGGCTTGCATACTCAATTGTTACCGATATGTACACAGCCAACACGGCAAGGCTTAAAGACTGGATTTCAAATCCCAAATCGAATGGCTACGAATCATTGCATATCACCGTTTACGGGCCTCATCAAAAATGGGTTGAAGTTCAAATCCGAACCAAACGCATGGATGAAGTCGCCGAACGTGGCCTTGCCGCTCACTGGAAATACAAAGGCATTAAAAGTGAAGGCAACATCGACGATTGGATGAACAATATTCGTGACATCCTCGAAACAAGCAATACCCCTACCGAACTCATGAGGGATGTGAAAATGGACATTTACAATGAAGAAGTTTTCGCTTTCACTCCCAAAGGTGACTTATTCCGGCTTCCTGCTGGTGCATCATTGCTGGATTTCGCTTTCTGCATACACTCCGACATAGGTTGTACTTGCATTGGAGGCAAAGTTAATGGCAAAAATGAGAAAATCACTTACAAGGTAAAGAATGGAGATACAATAGAGATTTTAACTTCATCGGCACAAATACCCAATAGTAACTGGTTAAATTTTGTCATTACCACCAAGGCGAGAAACAAAATACGCCAATCGCTTAACGAGCAGGCATCGAAAGATGCCGGAATAGGCAAAGAATTGCTACAGCGTCGATTTAAGAATCGTAAAATCGAAATTGACGAAGCCGTTCTCACGAAGACTATCAAGAAGCTCGGATTAAAAACAGCAACAGACTTCTATGTAGCTTTAGCCGACAGGCTCGATATAAACGATGTCATAAGCATGTACCTGTCGATTGCCGACCCCGAAAATCAAACGCAATCACCCGAATCGGCCGAAAATTTCATGCTGCAACCCGACGGCAACGAAGATGTCGATTCGCAGGATATTCTTATTATTGGCGACAACATAAAAGGCATCAATTACAAGCTATCGAAATGCTGTAATCCTATAATTGGAGATAAGATAATAGGTTTCACGTCATCCGACGGAGCAATAAAGATTCATCGTTCCGATTGCAAGAACCTATTACACTTGATGCAGAAATATCCCTACCGGTGCATAAATGCTGCATGGTCGGGTAAAGTTGGGCAACAATTTGCCGTCAACCTGCGCATCGTTGGTAATGACGACATAGGCATTGTCACCAATATCACTTCGCTGATTAACAAAGAGAAAAATACATCTCTGCGTAGCATATCCATCGATTCCAACGATGGAATTTTCCGCGGTTATCTTGTAATCGGTGTAAATGACACAATGTCTTTGAATGAGTTAATTAAAAAAATAAAATCAATTAAAGGAGTAAAAGATGTACAACGCAGCAACTAAATTATTTGCCATCACAACAATAATTGCCAATTTAGCACTATTTTCATGCAGCGACGGGTACAAAGAAGAAGCCTCTGCAATATATGAGACTGCAAGGAATTTATATGCCAATCAACAATACGACAGTGCGCTATCAATTCTTGATACTTTGTATAAAAAATATCCAGCAGAAACTGATATAATTAAACAAGGAATACATTTAATGGCGCAAACACAAGAGCAAATTAGCATAATAGGCATAAAACAAGCCGACAGTATAATTGCTGCAAACGCACCTATCGTGGAAAAGTTATCCAAAGATTTTATAGTTGTAAAAAATCCCGACCTTGTCGAAAATTACCGCATATATAAATCCCTAAAGAACTCCACACTCATTAATCGCACAGGCATCGAACCACGTGTTGATGACAATGGCAACATATACTTAGTATCAATGCTTCAAGGCCATGCAATAGAACACACGATGTTACGTGTAATCGCCACCGATGGTTCGTCGGCAGCAACATCATCCATCGCTTTCGATAATGCCCAAAATTATCGTTTTAAAAGCGACGGAGTCAGCAACGAAATGGTGACATTCCACGCCGACCAATGCGCAGAATTTTGCCAATTCATTTCCGATAACTCTGACAAGCAACTTAAACTTGAATTTGTCGGCAAGTCTTCTTATAAAATCACACTTCCTGTTTCAGTAAAAGAAGCGATTGCCCATTCCTACGAATATTCTGTAGCAATCCATGCTGGGCTTAAAGCCGAAAAGGACAAACTTTATTATTCAAAGCGTTTAGAGGTAGCAAAGGCGCAAATTGAACAAACACAATTATAGGCCTCTATTTTCAAGCCATCGAAACATACTTGAATAAAGAGTATATCTCACAGGCATACGTGACAGAAACAGGTCATGTATGCCATTTTTTACTATATATTCGGTCACATCGCATCCAAGCCGCCTTCCGTACATCGATATTTCCTCCACATTGAGGACAATATCTGTTTCATGTGACAGTGCTTCATTTTCTCCATCGCTACTATATTCCGAACGCATTAGCAAAACCGGAACGCCGACATCTACTCCTCTATGCAGAAAATCTTGTGCCGATGTAATTGCTCTAAGCCAACCGAGGGTAACAGGTTGCGACATTTCAGTTTTCCACATCGTGTTATAGTCCCATTCTCCTTCATATTTTCGCAATAACGTGTGTGCATACACATTACTATCGCCTTGGTTCAATTCAAAATCGGGGAAACACCGTCCGCACAAGCACACAAACGGGAGTAGAAAATTCTCAGTCGCATTATCCAAATTCATATCAAGAAACGGGCTGTTAAGCAATAAAGCAGTAATGGGATAACATGAATGTTCGGCTTTTGCAAGGTAATAAGATGCGACCAAACCACCAGTAGAATGCCCCATTATTATAATTGATTTGTTACCATTTTGTACAATTATATCAAGTGCCGCATTTACATCTTCAAAGTATTCACTTAGGTCACGAACTTCAAACAGCCTTTGGCCTGGAATTATTGAACGGCCATATTTACGCAAATCCACTGCATAAAAATCATAACCATTATTTACAAAATTGTCACCGAGTTCAGTTTGAAAGAAATAATCGTTATACCCATGTATGTATAAAACAGCCGGCTTACTTTTGTCGTATGACAACTTTCTGATTACAGTGCATTTGACACTACCCGAATAGTCATCTGCAAATTCGACCTCGGTGCGTTCGTAATTCTCACATACACTATCAGCGACCCAAATTTGCGCATTTACCACCAAATGCACAATTGCAAACAATACTATTAGACAAGTCCTAATCATTATAAGAAGAAATATAAGGCGCACAAGCAGGAGAAATCCCTCCTACCGTGCGCCTCATTAATACAATATAATGTTATTACATAATTCCTTTCTCACGAAGTTTCAACTGCCAGTTCCATGCCGAACGCATAGTATCGTCAATCGAGGTTGTTGCTTTCCATCCAAGCACTTCGTTTGCCTTCTTCGGGTCGGCCCAGACTTTCTCAATGTCACCACTACGACGACCCACAATCTTGTGTGGAACTTTCACGCCAGTAGCTCTCTCAAATGAGTTGATTAACTCAAGAACCGACAATCCGACGCCTGTACCCAAATTGAAGATTTCCAATTTTTCATCGCTTTTATCTTCGAGCATTCTTTCAAGGGCAGTAACATGTGCTTTTGCAAGGTCAACCACATTGATAAAATCACGTATGCACGAACCATCAGGCGTATTGTAATCGTTTCCAAATACACTCAATTCTTTCCTTATGCCTATAGCTGTTTGCGTCAGGAACGGAATCAAATTTTGAGGAACGCCATTAGGTAATTCGCCAATTTCGGCACTTGGATGTGCACCTACAGGATTGAAATACCTCAAAATAATGCTCTTTATCGGAGCTCCCGAATTGATATAGTCCGTAATAATTTCCTCAGAAATTTGCTTCGTATTTCCGTATGGCGATGTAGCTTTCTTTATTGGAGCCGTTTCATCAACAGGATTCTTATCGGGTTCGCCATATACTGTACAAGAAGATGAGAATACTATACCTTTAGTATTATATTGAGGCATCAACTTAAGCAAGTTAATCAATGTAGTTAGATTGTTGTAATAATACAACAACGGTTTTTGTACCGATTCACCGACAGCCTTGCTTGCAGCAAAATTTATAATTCCATTGATGCCCGGATTATCTTCAAACAATTTTGTCAATGTTTCCAGATTGGTACAATCGCCCTTTACAAAAACAGGTCTTACTCCAGTTATTTTTTCAATCCCATCAAGTACCTCAATATTGCTGTTAGATAGGTTATCGATTATTACAACCTCATAACCAGCATTTTGCAATTCTACAACGGTATGCGAACCGATGTAGCCAGTTCCTCCCGTTACTAAAATTTTTCCTTTCATGATAATTTAGTTTTATTTAAAATCAAATAGTTTATTAGGATATTCTCCACTTTCAACCAATTTCGCAATATTAGCCACTACCGTAGGTCTGTCGGCAGCATACGTTACGCCAAACCACGAAGATGTGGTTCCATATACTTTAACTATGGCTTTGCCATTAGTTATCAATTCATTCACCATTGACGGTATGTAAAATTCAGCCTTCAGGTCGTTGCCATGTTCTGTGAGGAAATCGACAAATGCATTATATGAATAATCAAAATAATCAGGTGTAAATCCCCACATATTCATCGACACTAAAGTGTTGTCATCAAGATGGTATTCATTCCCATTTTCATCAAGGAAAGATATGCCTTCGCTACGACGCATTATATGGTGACGTTCGGTGACAGTTGTCAAAAATCCTTCAGTTGAAATATTGCACACGCCACGCGACACTTCTCCGCTCTCACTTAAAGTGTTGCCTACATGGAAGCCTACCATACAATATTCATTTTGTTTCCCAGCCATGCTTTGCAACGCCCTTGCCAAAACAGCGAAACTGTCACGACCATAGAAATCATCGGCGTTGATAACTGCAAATGGTTCATTTATAACATCTTTGCCCATCAAAACAGCGTGATTTGTCCCCCAAGGTTTAGTCCGCTCTGCGTTTACAACAAATCCTTCAGGCAATTTATCTATTGATTGGAAAACCACCTCAACTGGAATATGGTTCTTATATTTGCTCAAAATTTTTTCTTTGAAATCAGACTCAAAGTCATGTCGAATGACAAAAACAACTTTTCCAAAGCCAGCCCTTATCGCATCAAAAATTGAATAATCCATAATGGTTTCTCCATTTGGGCCTATACCGTCCAATTGTTTCAAACCACCATACCGGCTTCCCATGCCGGCAGCCAAAACAAGTAATGTGGGTTTCATTCTACTATTTTTAATTTATTATAAAACTTCCTTTTCAAGAATTATCATAAGCCGAACCAAAAAACTTATACATTGCAAAGTTAGTTATAATTCCCAAATATGAGCTATATACGCATGATGTTTTTGCCTCAGCTACTTATCAATTTCTCCCAAAATTTCGTTCTTCCAATAAAAGCCTTGCCACTATGGCACAATTTTTGAAAATATACTCAATAATTTAAATTATGACAATTATGACACCTTGGATAATTTTTATTGCAATTGCGCTAATTAGCTACCTTGTACAAGCATCGCTAAAAAGCAAGTTTGAACGGTATTCACATGAACCGCTCCCCAGTGGCATGAGAGGACGCGATGTCGCTCTTAAAATGTTGCATGACCACGGCATATATGATGTAAGAGTTCTTAGTACGCGCGGAACACTTACCGATTATTACAACCCTGCCAACAAAACTGTCAACCTAAGCGAGGGCGTCTATGCAAGTTGCAGCGTTGCCGCAGCAGCTGTTGCTGCACATGAATGCGGACATGCAGTACAACACGCCACACAATATAGTTTTTTGCAGATGCGGTCGAAACTCGTACCAGCCGTAAACTTTGCATCTCAATGGATGTCGTGGGTGTTGCTCGCAGGAATTTTATTAATTAATGTGTTTCCTCAAATTTTGCTAATCGGCATAATTTTGTTTGCAATCACCACGCTGTTTAGCATCGTAACCTTGCCTGTAGAAATAAATGCCAGTCAACGTGCGCTTGCTTGGCTCAACCATAGCGGCATAACTACCGCCGCCAATCACGGACATGCAGCCGATGCTTTGCGTTCAGCCGCATATACCTATGTCGTAGCTGCCCTTGGCTCTCTGGCCACTCTCATTTATTATGTTATGATTTTCTTGGGTGGGCGCAGAGATTAATCACTTTTTTGTAATTTTGCAAAAAACAATATTTATGGCACAAAAACCATCTATTCCAAAAGGGACAAGGGACTTTTCGCCTGAAGAAATGGCGAAACGTAATTATATTTTCAATACAATAAAAGATGTATTCTTATTGTATGGATTTAGGCAGATTGAAACTCCGGCAATGGAGCTTCTTTCAACGTTAATGGGTAAATATGGCGATGAAGGCGACAAACTACTATTCAAGATTCTAAATAGTGGTGACTACCTAAAAGATGTTCCCGACTGCAATCTCGACGAACGTGATGCATTACATACTATTCCATATATATGTGAAAAAGGTTTGCGATATGATTTGACTGTACCATTTGCACGATTTGTGGTACAACACCGCAACGAAATACAATTCCCGTTCAAACGATACCAAATACAGCCAGTGTGGCGTGCCGACCGCCCACAAAAAGGCCGTTATCGTGAATTTTATCAATGCGATGCCGACATTGTCGGGAGTAATTCATTAGTCAATGAAATAGAATTGTTGACCATGATAGACGAAGTATTCTCGCGTTTCGGTGTGAATATTACTATAAAAGTCAACAACCGCAAAATACTCAGTGGTATCGCAGAAATAATCGGTGCTGCCGACAAAATCATAGACATTACAGTCGCAATTGACAAAATCGACAAAATTGGCATTGAAAATGTAAACGAGGAATTGCGAACAAAAGGTATCAGCGACGAAGCCATATCTATGTTGCAACCGTTACTGCAACTTAACGGCAGCAACAATGACAAACTTGCCACCCTCAAATCAATGCTTGCCTCATCTGAAATCGGCATGAAAGGCATCGAAGAAATGTCATTCATTTTCGATACCATATCAAAACTTCAGATAAACGCCAATGTTGAAATAGATGTATCGCTCGCCCGAGGACTTAACTATTACACCGGCACTATTCTTGAAGTCAAAGCACGTGATGTGGAGATAGGGAGTATCAGCGGTGGCGGCCGTTATGACAACCTTACTGGCGTATTTGGCATGGAAGGTGTTTCGGGTGTAGGTATTAGTTTTGGTGCCGATAGGATATATGATGTGCTTAACACCTTAAATTTATATCCAGCCGAAACATCGACAAGTACAAAGGTAATTTTTCTAAACTTTGGTTCATCTGAGTGCGAACGATGCCTACAATATGTAACAGCGTTACGCAAAGCGGGCATATCTGCCGAGATTTATCCCGAACCTGTAAAAATGAAGAAACAGATGGCATACGCCGATGCGTTACATATTCCATACGTAGCACTTGTTGGGGAAAGTGAAATAGCCAACCACTGCATCTCACTCAAGGACATGTCGGCGGGTGAACAAGCAACATTATCAATAGAGCAACTAATTGAAAAATTGAAAAATTAACAAGCAGGGGCTGTATCAAAATAGGCGTTCACCAATTTCGTAGGGACGCACGGCTCGTGCGTCCGTGTGCTGAAGATACGGCTAATCGGTTGTGTGTTAGCGGAATATGTGCTTAAGGCTAACGGACGCACGAGCCGTGCGTCCCTACAAAATTACGCAAATCTGCATTTTGATACATCCTCTTAATATTAGCACATTATGCACAGAGAATTGCACCTGCGCCAAATGTTGAAGTCATGGATATTACCATTGGCAATGTTGGGTGGGATATTGCTGCATGATTACATCGACAAAGTGGCTTTCATCACCCCATATTTGATATTCATATCACTTACAATCACATATACCAAGCTAAAAATAAGTGAATTCAGAATAACAAAATTCCATTGGTTGTTACTTGCCATTCACATTCTCGGAGGCATTTTGATATATATAGCTTTATACAACATAAGCCCAACTATTGCAGCAGGAGCTTTTATGTGTTTCTTTATGCCTACGGCAACTGCAGCCCCTGTCATAACTAACATGTTGGGCGGCAGCATAACCAAGGTGGCTACATATTCCCTGTTATGTAACTTTACAATTGCAATAACCGCACCGTCGCTTTTATCGATAGTACGTGGAGGTGGGATTGATTTCTTATCATCATTCACAGTTATATGCGCCGAGGTCATTCCATTATTGTTAGTACCATTCATCGTGGCCCTAATCATCAAGTTTTCTTCGCCACGTCTTCACACAGCGATTTCAAACCACCAATCCATATCATTCTGGATATGGGCTGCCTCCTTATTCATCGTAATGGGGCAAGCCGTCAGTTTCATGATTAAACAGCCTGTTGAAGAATTCCCCGAAATGATACAACTCGCAGTGATTTCATTGATTATATGCGGTTTACAATTCTTTGCAGGGCGTAAAATAGGAAAACATTTTGGCGACAAGATAGCTGGTGCACAAGGACTTATGCAAAAGAACACAATCCTTGGCATTTGGATGACGCTAACCTACCTAAACCCGATAGTATCGGTAGCTCCTGCGGCCTATATCGTGTGGCAAAATATTATCAATAGCATGCAAATTTACTTCAAGACAAAACGTGAAATAAAAAATCATCAAAACCAGACTGTTTAGCCCAATATTTCTTTATTCTCGTTTCCTATAACTAAACATGGCCAACAATGATGTCACTATGGCAAATGCTCCCAACATTGCAAATTCAAACGCATTTGAGGCCATTGTTCCACCTTTCAGATACACCGAGCGCAATATGTCGATAACATAATGGGGTGGATTGAAAAATGCCACCCATTGTGCCCACTCGGGCATAGACGCAATTGGTGTAAACAATCCGCTCATCAAGATGAATATAATCATTATAAACATCATCAGGAACATGGCTTGCTGCATAGTCGCCGAATAATTGGATACTATCAACCCCAATGACGATACAACAAGTATAAATATCGCAGCAGCAAGATAAATAGTAACAAAACTACCTTTAGGCACAAGTCCATACACAAGCCAGGCTACAGTGAAACCTATGGAAATGGCCAACATACCTATTACCCAATAAGGCAACAGTTTGGCAAATATAAAAGTCCACCGCCCTACCGGTGTTACATTTATTTGACTAATAGTACCGATTTCTTTCTCATTGACTATGTTTAGCGCTGGCAAGAAACCACAAAGTATAATCAATACTATGACAATAAGTGCTGGAACCATAAATTTCTTATAATCCAACAATTCATTATAAAGATTTCGTACAATCACATCTACAGGCTTCACCACATCCCGTCCATTCTCAACAGCGATTTCAGTGCTGAAATCGCCAACAAGCATATTCATGTAGTTTGCGCCAAGGCTGCCTCGACTACCATTAACAGAATTGGCCGATACCTGAAACTCTGCGTTACCTTCATGTATCAAAATTTTTTCAAAACCATCGGGAATTTCAAGTACCAAATCGGCTTCATGACTCTCAACCATCGCCAATGCTTGCCAGTATGACGCAGTTGTACCTACCAAATTGAAATACCTCGAACCATCGATTTTGTGCGTCAGCCGTTGCGACATGACCGTATTGTCTGCATCAACTACAACCACATTTACATTTTCCACTTCAAACGACGTAGCCCAAGGCATTACCAACAATACAATCACAGGGAACATCATTACAATGCGAGGGAAAATGGGATTCCTCAGAAATTGTTTAACTTCTTTTTCTAACAAATATTTCAATACCATCTCACTACCTCCTTTCAATCGAGCCTGTCGTTGAATTTTTTTACACTTAGTGCCAACATTGCAACGAGCATGACAAAGATTACCACGAACTCATGCAATACTGCCGAAAACGGCAGACCCTCAATCATCAATTTCTTCACGATACTTATAAACCATCTTGCTGGAACTATCATTGACAGATATTGCAATGGCCAAGGTAGGTTTTCACATGGATAAATCATTCCCGACAGCAATATTGTAGGCAAAAGTATCATTATTATAGACATTAAAATTGCTGTGACCTGGGTTTTCATCACTGTAGAAATAAAAAGGCCTATTGACAACGCCAGAAGTATATACAACATGCACGACAACAAAAGTCCGCCAAGGCTGCCTGCAACTGGCACCCCAAGCACGTAAATCGACAGCAATAATATTGTCGCCAAGTTAAAGCATGAAACAGTGAAATACGGTATTACTTTTGCCAACAAAATCATCCATGCTCTCGTCGGCGAGACGAGCAACACTTCCATCGTTCCAGTTTCTTTTTCTCTCACAATCGCTATTGATGTCATCATGGCACATATCAGCATCAATATCAACCCCATCAATCCTGGCACAAAATTATAAGAACTATCCATCGTCGGATTATATAGTAGTCGTGTATGTGCGTCTATCGGCGCAGCCGAATCTGTCTTTTCGGCATAATATTGCGAAATTATGGTATTAACAATTGCCGCGCTCGATGTTGCCGTATTCGGGTCACAAGCATCAACAAGTAATTCAACAGAACATTTCTTTCCACCCAATGGAGGATTACCAAAATTTTCATCAAAATAGACCACAATATCAACTTGCCCTGCCAACAACGCATTACTGGCATCTTGTATTGAACCACAACGGCCTGCATTGTTAAATGCTTCATTCGACCATATTTTATTCATTACCTGTGTTATATCGGAATTCTCCTCATGAGCATAGTAAGCCACATCTATGTTTTCAATCTCGATGGATATTGCAAAGCCAAAGATTAATATCATCACTATTGGCAATACAATGAGAATGAGCATTGTGCGTTTATCGCGCAATATCAACAGGAATTCTTTTTTTACAAATGACCCCATTCTTGCCATGTCACCCTTCCTCCTTACCATTCTTGTCAACAAGTGTGCGAAACACTTCATCCATCGATTCCACTTTATAATAATCTTTGAGCCGCAAAGGCGTGTCGAGTGCTGCAATTCGTCCATCTACCATTATCGACACACGGTCGCAATATTCTGCCTCATCCATGTAATGTGTAGTCACAAACACCGTGATACCTTCCCTTGCTGCCCCATATATCAGTTCCCAAAATTGACGACGCGCTATCGGGTCAACCCCTCCTGTCGGTTCATCAAGGAAAACAATACTGGGCTTATGCAATATAGCTACCGAAAACGCAAGCCTTTGTTTCCATCCAAGCGGCAAATCACACACCATGCTTTCACGCATTGCCATTAGCCCGATTTTACTAAGCATGGCATCACCTAATGTCTTTATCTCGTTCTCTGGCATACGGTAGATTCCTGCAAACAGGCGTATATTCTCCCATACTTTTAAATCTTCGTAAAGCGAGAACTTTTGGCTCATATAACCAATACTGCGTTTTACTTTCTCCGGTTCTGTTTTAATGTCATAGCCCGCCACATACCCATTGCCCGACGTCGGCCGGCTCAATCCACATAACATACGCATGGCTGTTGTCTTCCCAGCTCCGTTTGCTCCAAGGAATCCGAAAATTTCACCTCGCCGTACATAAAAACTTATATTGTCAACTGCCGTGAAATCTCCAAACCGCTTCGTTAAATTACTAACTACAATTACATCATTTTCCATCTTTTCCAACGACATACTCAATGAAACAATCTTCAACCGTGGGTGATAGCGGTTCGACCAGCACATCTTCATATCCATTGCCTGCGAGGAACGAACATAACTTTTCTTTAGTGGTATCGGCAACCACGTGCAGCGAATTGCCAAATGAATTACACAGTTCCACCTCAGGGCATGAACGCAACACAAGCAGCAAATCATACACATCGCCACCAGTCACTTTCCACAATCGCTTATCAAATTCTTGGATAATCTCATCGGGAGTACCTGACTTAACGATTCGACCGTTAAGCATCATTGCAATGCGATGGCACTTGTATGCTTCGTCCATATATGGCGTAGAAACAATTATAGTCATACCAGCGCCCGACAACCGCTTCAATATCTCCCAAAATTCATATCTCGAAACAGGGTCAACACCCGTTGTCGGTTCGTCAAGTAGCAACACCTCGGGATGGTGTATCAACGAGCAGCAAAGTGCCAGTTTCTGCTTCATCCCCCCCGACAGTTTGCCTGCACGACGACGTTTAAATGGTTCTAATGCGCAATATATATCTTTGATATAGTGGTAATTTGCAGTAACTGTTGTTCCGAAAACCGATGCGAAAAAATCCAAATTCTCTTCGACTGTAAGGTCTTGGTACAGTGAAAAACGTCCAGGCATATACCCTAATATTCTTCTTATTGAGTGGTAATCTGCAATACCATCATAATCACCAACTTTTATTTCGCCACTGTCAGGCAGGACAAGCGTAGCAATCATGCGTAACAATGTGCTTTTTCCCGCTCCATCAGGTCCGATTATGCCCAACAGTTCGCCCGCCGCTACATTGAGCGAAACATTATCGACAGCAACAGTCGAACCATATTTTTTAGATATATTTACTATGTTTACGCCAAGACCCATTACAATATTATTTTACCATACATTCCTATCTTCAACCAACCATCATTTATCACTTTTATTTTAACAGCATATACAAGGTTCTGCCTGTCATCACCAGCCTGTATGTTCTTCGGTGTAAATTCTGCCTTATCGGCAATCCACGCCACGGTTCCTTCATACGTTCTTCCATCAATGTCACTCACCACCGTTATTTTCTGTCCAAGTTGTACATTGGCAAGATGTTTGGCTGTAACATAAACTCTCAAAAACAGATGCTGAATATCGGCTATTTTAAACAATGGCTGGCCGACAGCTGCAAACTCACCCTCTTCGGCATATTTTGCCAAAATTGTTCCTCCAATGGGAGAAATTATATGGCACCGCGCCAGCTTGTCATCGACTTGCGCTACTTGCACATCGACCGCCGACCTCTGCTCCTCCAGGCTGTTCAGATTATTGTTCAGCGTTGATTGCAACGCATCTAAATTGCTTTCAAGCACTCGTATCTCGGCATTAATGTCATCCAGTTGCTTGTCGGTTGCTGCATTTGCGGCAATCAGCCGTTCAATTCGAGCTTTCTCATGTTTCTGTTTGTCGATTTGTACCTCCAACGATGCTATTTGTTTAGAAATTTCAGGGCGATTGCTTCGTATTGATTTGGCACTTTTCATCAATTGCAACTTTGCGAGATACAATTGTACTGTGTCAACTATACCCACTTGCTCGCCTTTCGATATGCTATCACCTTCATCTATCGCAAACTCTACCAGCCGTCCAGCAATCTCGTTAGATACTGTCACTTCAGTAGCTTCAAAAAAGCCCACCACTTCAGTTCCATCACCATTATCGCATGCCGTCGCCGTAGCAAGCCACACCATGGCAATGACCGTTTTTTCTATTAATCGTTTCATTGGTTAACTATATATTTTAATTTGTAAACAGAATGTAAGAGTTCTATCTCGTGTATATTCTTGGCTATGTGGGCGTTGTTCTCGTCCACAATGTCACGAAGCAAGTCGTTGACTGTGATAATGCCATCGCGCAACTTAGCCTCGCTTGCCTTTCTCACCAGTTTGCGCAAATCCATGATTTCACCGTCAACCTCGATTTCTTTACGTTTCATGTCAATCATCGCCTGTTGTTGTTCGGTGAGCAAGCTTATATTAAATTCAAATGCTTCCTGTTCATTGTCAATATAGCGGCTCGATGCTTCAATATGCTTTAAGCGGCTGCTTCGGCGATACAATTCACCTATATTCCACTGCACCTTCACGCCAAATATGAAATTGAATGACCAATCGTCATAGAACATTGCATCAAACATGTCGAACCCGGGGTTGCCGTAATATCCATTGGCAAAAAGCCCTATTTGCGGCATTATCGATGCCGATACCGATTGCCGTTGTACCTGCAATTGCTTACGACGAGCTTCATACACCGCAATCTCGGGACGATGGCTGGCATCGGTGCTGAACAATCCTCCTACCACGGGTCGCTCAAATGTTTCATTGGCAATGTCACGGCCAACATACAATCCAAGCATACGCTTGTTGGCTGCGAGTGTGTATTCTATCGTTATTCGGCTTTGCCGTGTTTCACATAATTTTGCTCTTATGGCTGCCACGTCACTCTCCATAGCAGTTCCATTGGCACGGCTGGCTTCAACTACAGCCAAGTTGCTATCAAGCACTCGTTGTAATTCGTCATTTAATGCCAATTGATTTTCATATAGCAGCACATTAAAATATAAGTCGTTGACGGCATCTACTATCTTATATAATTCCACATCGGTTTGGCTCATGCTCGCCTCCGCATCGGCCTGTGTTTTTTGTCGTTCTGCCTTTGTCTTGCCGCCATCCCATATCATTTGGGTCAATTCGGCACCTATGCTGTACTGGTCCTTGCTAAGACCTGCTATCGACGTACCAGTATTATTTGCAAACATTTGCCTGACGCTCTCGGGAAACGATGTCACCGCATTTTGCCACGATGCTTGTCCATAAACGTTGAATTGTGGCAGATAATTCTTCGATGCCACATCAGCATCGGCCGCCGAAATCTCATTTATGGCTTCATATTGCTTTATCAGCGGATAGTTCTCTCGTGCAAGTCTTTGGCACTCATCAAGCGTTATCGCCGATGCAAAACTTGGCAACATTGCCAATGTGATAAGCCATTTTACTTTACTTTTCATAATCTCATCTATCTATCAGAATTCTACGCATTATCACTTCCACATTTTCACGTTTGCGAGCTTCAAGCATCGCTTTCTCCGACGCATACAGCATTGTAGCAAATTCGCCAAGCACAGGCAAGGCCACAAATGTAAACACATTAAGCGACACTATATCAACCACGAGGTCAAACACTGTTATCGGCCTAATAACACCTTCCTCAACAGCTGCATCAATCTCGCGCTGCACCTTTTCAAACACACGTTGCATCTTGTCATGCATCTGTACAATGAGAAGGTTGTCTCCTTTCGAAAAAACTTCGTTTATAATAAAACGCGGCAACAACGGATTGGCCATAATAAAATCGAAATGCGACTCCATCCCTATTTTTATGCGTTGCACTATATCAAGGCCTGGCATTGAAAACGATGCGACAAACGACTTTATAACCATCTCTATCTTGTCGTTTAATATTTTCTCATACAAGTTGCGCTTGCTTCGATAATAATAATGAAGCATGGCATGTGTCACCCCAGCCCGCTCGGCTATCGCCACAGTCTTGGCACCGTCATACCCTTTCGTTAAAAATTCGACTTCGGCAGCCTGTAATATAGCTTTTTCGGTATTGTTGTCTTTGCTTTTCATACAAACACATTTGTCTAACAAATTAAATTAACAATCTTGTTAGCAAAGATAACAATGAAAAACGCACCTGCAAACAGGTGCGTCATCATTTAACATTATTTCAAATTATACATGACTTTCAATCCTTCAGCCGCAAATGCACATAGTCCACTATCACCTTGCACACCTCCTGTGAGGTAAGTTTCGACGAATCAATCGACAAGTCGTATGATGCCGCATCGCCCCACGTTTTATCTGTATAGAAATTATAATAGCTCGAACGCAACTTGTCTTTCTTTGCGGCAAGTGCCTTGGCTGCATCTACGGTGTCGCAATCGTTGCGCTTCATAATTCGTGCAATGCGAGCCTCTATCGAAGCATGAATAAACACACTTATCAACCTTGGATTGGAACGAAGCACATAGTCGGCACTGCGGCCAACTATCACACATGACGACCGCTCGGCAAGTTGCTTCATTACCGAGCATTGAGCCGAGTAAATACTATCGTCCGACATTGGCGTGTTGCCGAGCAAATAAGCACCAGAATTAAATCCAAGGTTGAATGACCACAAATTAGAGAAAAACGACGGCGTGCGTTCATCTGCGGCTTCAAATAATTCTTGATTTACTCCCGACGACTTGGCTGCCTCGGTCAACAATTCTTTGTCGTAATATTCTATTCCTAACGCATCGGCAACCATCTTGCCTATTTCTCTGCCACCGCTGCCATACTGGCGCCCAATGGTTATCACATATTTTTTACCGTCCATATCCCTTACTGTTTTAAATGTACTCGAATATACACAAATTTAAACGCACCGGCAAATCAGCAGCACCGATTTTACATTTTTTTACAAAATTGTCCATGAGGCACATAAAATAACCCGCCACAACCAAGCACAAAAAATGCCAACAGCTACCATTGTATCGCTTTTTTAATTACCTTAGCAATCGAAATCTAAAACCCCAAAACCATAAAAAGACTATGATTATTGGCATTCCTAAAGAAATCAAGAACAACGAAAACCGTGTGGGTATGACTCCCGCCGGCGTGTCCGAACTTATCCGACATGGGCATAAAGTATATGTACAACACACAGCCGGAACAGGGTCGGGATTTAGCGATGATGAATATGTTGCGGCAGGTGCCGAGATTTTGCCCGACATCGAAAGCACGTATGCCATTGCCGACATGATTGTAAAAGTAAAAGAGCCCATAGCTCCTGAATATCCATTAATAAAGGAAAACCAACTCATATTCACCTACTTCCACTTCGCTTCAGACCGCCAACTGACCGAGTCAATGGTTGCCTCCAAGGCCGTATGCCTTGCATACGAAACGGTCGAACTCGACGACCACTCGCTTCCCCTGCTAATCCCAATGAGCGAAGTGGCAGGACGTATGTCGGTGCAAGAGGGCGCACGCTTCCTCGAAAAGCCGCAACAAGGCAAAGGCATTCTGTTAGGCGGCGTACCAGGTGTGAAGCCAGCGAAAGTCCTCGTCCTCGGCGGAGGCACAGTGGGAACCAATGCCGCTACCATGGCTGCCGGAATGGGTGCAGATGTCACTATTACCGACATTAACCTAAAACGGTTACGTTATCTCGATGAAATCTTGCCAAAAAACATCAAAACCCTATACTCGTCGCGCCACAACATCGAAAAAGAATTACCGACAGTTGACCTCGTTATAGGTTCGGTTCTAATCCCAGGCGATAAAGCCCCACACCTAATCACACACGACATGCTCGGCATGATGCAGCCTGGCACTGTGCTTGTCGATGTCGCCATCGACCAAGGTGGCTGTTTTGAAACTTCACACCCCACCTCGCACTCCGAACCAATATACATCGTAGATGGAATTGTGCATTATGCCGTTGCAAACATTCCGGGAGCCGTGCCATATACCTCCACAATGGCTCTCACCAATGCCACAATGCCTTATGCAATAGCCCTTGCCGACAAGGGATGGCAACAAGCCTGTCGCGACGACAAAGCCCTTGCACTCGGGCTAAACATCGTGTGTGGCAAAATAACCTATAAAGCCGTGGCCGACGTATGGGACATGCCATACGAACCGCTCCAACTGTAAACCCGAGAAACAAAACAAAAAAATGGCTAACACCGCAAAAGAATTAGTGTTAGCCATTTTTTCTTGTTTCTACTATTTGATATCAGAATCGCCATAAAAAAGCGGAGCAGAAACCACCGTCCTGCTCCGCAACATTACCACATTTCTATCAATTCATACTATCATTTCGTCATCTTACCACTAAATATCCCTTAAACATTAATACTTACGCCTCTCGATAGCACGGTCTTCAAATTGTCTGCTTCTTCGCCACTCGCAAAATAGCAGACGTGGCAAGGAACTGATTATTCCCCAGCATCGTCGTAATTGCTTGCGGGGTTCGTTAAGAATGCGGTAAACAAATTCCAAATGGTGTTTTATCATCCATTGTGGTGCTCGGTTGACGTTAACTCCACTGTAGAATTTAAAGGCCGCACCAACAGCAATCATCACCCCATGTTTGAGGTGGAGTTTCAAGCGGCTCATGAATATTTCTTGTTTTGGTGCACCAAGAGCTATCCAGATTATGTCGGCTCCATCTTCTTCAATGCGTTTTGCTATTGCAGAATAATCAAATTCGTCAACCGTGCAAAATGGTAATTCGATAAAACTCATTTCTGCAACAGCTGGATTCCATGCAGAAATATTTTTCTTCAAACCGTCAAGAATCTGTTGTGAAGTACCCATGAATATCATTCTGTATCGGCATGAGCGCACGATGTCACTAAATATTTGGCTCCCGCAGTATTGTTGGTATTTTCGACCATAAATCCATTTAATATAAAGCGGAACATAACTACTGTCACATATCGAGAAAGCAGAACCGTTAATAACTTTGCGATAATCGTTGTTGCGGTTGGCGTTATCGACTATTACACCGTCAGTTACGCAAATATACTCTACCTTTTTGTCGGTTACGAATTGAGCAATTCTCTCCAATGCGAGTTCATGGTCGAACTCGTACCTTATACCAAAGTACGTTTCCATAAATTTATTATTACTTGATTATTGGGCTTTCAGAAGATGCGTGTTCGTGTTTCTTGAAACAAGGTAAGGCCCATATTATTGATTACAGAGTTTTTTATATATATACTCAATTTCTGAGTTTATTGTCGTAATATTAAATTTGGTATTAGCTAAATATTTTGATGCAGCTATGAGTGTTTTTAATAATTCACCATCAGTTATTAACCGAGAGATTTGATTGGCCAGTTTATTAATATCTCCAGGATTGAACAATAGCATATTTTGGTCTTCTATAGCTACATCAGGAATTCCGCCTACTGGGGTAGTTATAACTGGCAATCCGTATGCCCAAGCATCGAGAACCGCCATAGGGAAACCTTCTGCATAACTCGGAAGACAGAATATTGTGGATTCTTTAAATATCTTATCTTTTTCATCTCCAGTCACCCATCCTGCGAATAAAACTTGTTGCGAGATATTCTGCTGCTTGGCTATGTTCATGGCTTCGTTAATTTCACCATTCCCTGCAAAAACAATTTTCCAATCTTGAAATGTTCCGGCAATAAGTGAAAATGCCTTTAAGAGATCGGCATATCCTTTTCGTTGATTTAGAGTTCCAGCATAAAGTATTTGTTTTTTCTTAGGATACTCCTTAGTAGAAATGTTAGCAATACATGGATTATAAATAACTTGTACTTTATTTCCAAGTCCGAATTTATCATTTACATATTTTTTCCATAGTTCAGATAGCACTATTACGCAATCTGCATTTGAAAATAGATATTTGTAAATTTTTGAGTGCTTCCCACTGATTGTTGTTTCGGGTGAAAAAGAATGGAAATGAATTATTGTCCGTTTCTGTAAAATTTTAGCAATAGTGAAATATGGCATTTTACGTAAAGCCGAAACAGGTTCGCTTAAATGAATGTGGACTATCTGACATCGTGGCAGATAGAAACAATATTGTATTAAACTTTTCATGAAATATAAAATTTTCATGACATTGTTAGTGTCAATACTGGTCTCAACCCATTTGCAACCATATAAATTCCATTGTCGTCCCATTTCATGGGCTTTCACAACAGATGTAATACCACCGCAAGTCTTTCTAGACGTGGCAACAACTAATACTTTAGGAAACATATAGTAACGTATTTAATAGCTTATTTGAATTTTATTATGCGCGCAGGAATACCTCCCACGATGGCATTGTCTGGTATGTCTTTAGTTACTACCGCATTTGCTCCAATTGTTACGTTATTTCCAATATTAACAGCTCCGAAAATTTTTGCTCCTAAACCAATATAACAATTATCACCAATTGAGACACATTCATTTTCACTTCCGTATAGATGTTTGTTCCCAATAACAACTCCTGGCAGTAAAGTTAAATTTTTTCCTATATTGCAGTTCCTTTTTATTCGAATAAGAGAACCTAAATGCATTATCCTTAGTCCTGGCCCGCAGTTACCTGGTTTTATATCGATTTTTAAGTTGAAGCATAATCTTTTGTATATTATGAAATTATACAAATACAGCAATTTGTGTATAAAACCATCTTTGTTTTTATGGTATTCTACATAGCGCAGTCTCTTGATATAATGATATATAAAGTAACTTTCGTTTTTAACGATGCGATCTTTTAAAGTTGGTTTCTTATTGTCGAAACGTTTGAGGTCTTCGTTTAAATAGTAATTTAAATCTTCACGCGATGTTATCATTTTATTTTGTGAATAAATTTAGTAGAGTGTACAATAATTTATAGTGTTTATTGGCTATTAGTAAGAATATTATTCTATGAATGAAAAACATTTTATTAGTAGGGTAGCGTTTTTCTATTGTCTCCCATATAGAATCATTACAGATATTCTTGAATAAAGATATTTTATGATTATTTGGAATAGGGTACGTAACTATTTTTTTCAGAAAAGATCGTGTATATCCGATAAGAATGCGGTCTATTCTTTGTTGCATTATTTTAGAATGGCTTTTCTTGGATAACTCGGTATGTAATGTTTTGTATTTCTCAAATCTATCAGTTCTTATTGTAGAAGATAATGATTGGTCATTCCAAAAATAATAGTAGTATCTATTCGGTGTAACGATTGCAAGTTGTATGTAGGGTAAAAAATCAATGTGAAAAAATAAGTCTTCAGATATGATTTCTCTCTCTGAATGAAATTTTATATTGTTACTGGCAATAATCTCTCTCCGGAAAAGGCAAGTGTCAACAGAAACTTGTATCCTACGGTCGTTTCTCTCATTTGGAGGTGATGCTATTAAATCAAACATTAATATTGAAGATATTTCATTGCCTTCATAGACGGTAAATTTGTCTATATGTGGCAATAATGAAATCTCTCCTTTAGCGTTGATACGTTTTAATCCCGAATAAATAATATCTGCATTATACTGCTTGCATAATGAGTATAAGTCGGAATACATATTTAAATCAATCCAATCGTCGGAGTCAACAAAAGTTACATATTCACCCATTGCATATTCTAATCCAGTATTGCGGGCAAATCCCAAACCTTCATTTCTCGATTTATGGATTACTTTTATTCTGCCATCCTGTTTTCCCCATTCATCACACTTTTGAGGCGACCCATCGGGCGATTTATCGTCCACAAGAATTATTTCAAGGTCTTCAAAAGTTTGGTTTATAATAGAGTTAATACACCTATCAATATAATTTTCCACATTGTAAACAGGCACAATGACACTTATCTTAGGTTTACTCATAAGTATATTGGAATTAAAAAGAAAATCTGAATAATGTTGGAGAATTTGGGTCATCTGCCACGGACGCTACTGCAGCAAATGTATATAAGCAAGAAATTACCAGTGTTATAATAAATATCGGGTTGCGGCCGAACACGCCATAACGTTCTTTCAAATAGACCAAAAGAAAAGCCGAACAAATCAAAGAAAATGGAGCAAAGTATAATAATGGTCTTGTGAATAGGAAATTAGTATTTGACAGCAATTCAGTTAGACAGGCGTATAAAACAAACATATTGAATGAGAACAGGAAAAATTTGCTATTAAATCGTATTTTCATTTCAGCGGAGAACCATATTATAAGAATGTCGAGCAGTAGTACCAATATTCGCCTCGGGCCCAATGCTCTATCTACAGTCTTATCCATGATGTTATCAAAACCTTGTGAATAGTTGTCATACCCGATAAGTGCAAGGTACTCCCCAGCAAAGTTCATATAATCTTGAACAATTCCAGATTGCCCTATTACAGTGCAAGCAATCAAAACTGCAATCCAAACGACTTTGTTCTTGAAGTAATTTATATTTGGCAAAAAATATATTGGCAATAGAATTATCGCCGATTTATGCATGAACGAGCAAATAATAATTACCGCACAATATTTAATAAACTCTTTATTTATAATAAATTTGCAAGCCCACACAAAAACACATGCTACTATTGATTGCCTTATTCCATTCATCCACGACAGGTAGTAAGGGCCAAGGAATATCACTAATCCAATGAATGGGTACAAGTATTGGTGATTCTTTAAACCATAATACACAAAAAACACCTGCAAGAATGCCCAGAAGGCAAAATACACAAAATGTCCTGCACCAATATCAACCCACAATTGTGATATATAAGCAAATAGCGGCTCTACGTCATCTCTGTAAACAAAACCATTTTGCAGATACGTGAACATCTTATAATATGTTGCATAGTCAACGCCCACATTATATCTAAGGCCGCTTATAACCGTGAAAAATAATATTATCAAAACATTACCAAGAGTCCAAAAAGGCGTTCTCTTGCCCAACAATGTATAGTTATGTGCACTTTGAATGCCTAAGAAATACATTATCAAGCCAAAGAACGTATATATAATGCAACTTAATACCATGAAGCGGCGTTAAAAATCCAATTTCCAAAATTCTATATATTTGCAGCACTTTGGATAGACGACAATAAATATGATTTTGAGTTATTTCTAAATTTGGCAAGCCGTTCTCTTATCAAGCCAAAATCCATCGAAGTATTATAGTCTATATTTTTATCATCATAACATATTGCTCTATCTTGTGCACCAACGACATTTAGCAAATCTGTCATTCGTGTATCTTTGTTGTATTTAGAAATAACAGAATAAAAAGGTATCTCTAAATTTATCGCAAATGCAGTGCCGTGAAAAGACGTAGTAACGATAAACGATGCGTTTGATACTAAATTTATAAAATCCAGTGGCTCTGCATTTTTCACCACAGATGCCTTTCTCTTAAATGAATTAACAAACGACCAATCAAGGAAAACTATATGCATACCACCCAAAAGTTGCTGAATGTCATTTAGAATCTTATTTATTTCAGGATATGGGTCATAGGCATATCTAAGTATATACGCCAGTATATACGGTTTTTTTATTAGTGGTTTTTGTTTTGAAATCAGTGCTTTCCAATCACCTTTATTCAACAACAATGTCGGGTCGCATACAATCTCAGCCTTCTTGGAGATAATTTTGTAAATTAAATCTGCCCCTGACTGTTCCCTGACAGACAGATATTTGTATCTTGATAAATATTGGGCATATCTTGGCAACAAATTCTCGTCTATATCCTTTGTTGAGAAACTTGATGCGTATGAAATTTTTGCAGCAATATCGGGAGCGAAATCCAATAAAAAACTATTGTCATTCTTTATGTGAATTGGATTCCACACTTGGTCGCTTCCTGTAACATATACATCATATACTGGAGGGTGTTTTGCTAAATCCTGGGGTGAATAATATGCCAGCTTGGAACAATAATAAAATTCATTGTAAAAATGATTGAATTTTTTTTCCTTCTTTTCTGTTGAAACCCCAAAGAAAATATATAAAAGAATCTTTTTAATGATTGAGATAATTGATTCCTTTTCTTTTTTATTTGGGAATATGTAATCAATCAATTCTACTTTATAGCCTGCATCTGAAACAATCTTTTGCAAGGCATAAGCCTGTAGTGCCGAACCATAGTTTAGCACTTTGTGCATAGTAATTATTCCTATTTTGGAGTCTTTTGTCATTTGCCAAAAATTTTCCGTCCGCAAAGATTTATAACTTTTGATATAAATAATACAATACCAAGTTGTATGGGCATCTTTAATGCCAGCTTGCACCATTTGTAACACATCGGTCTTCTTGGTGGTTCAATCATTTGTCCCTCTGCGACCGTTTCAAATGTGAGTTCCTCTAACTCTAAATCGCATTGTTCCAAGCAATCCAAGCCTTTCTTCGTAAAAACAGCAATTGCGCTAACTCCTTTTTGGTTGTCCTTATACGTCTGCCCCCACATATCGCCAATGCGTATATCGGCTGCCGAATTATTGTATTTGTATTTGCATTTTTCGTAACACGCTTTTCCTAAGCATGAATTATTTAGAAACAAACTATAAAAAACGTCCCCTTGGTGAAAACGTGAGCTATAAACGGACTCAGAATCAGATTTATGCAAGCGTTTGTGCCCTTTTACTGTCATAACCCACGAATCATGCCATCCAGTAAGTTTGTTGCGCCAAGACACGTATGTCGACTTACCAGTGTTTCTTTCAACTCTTGCGATATATTTTTTCCATAACGACATTGAAGGCACTCCATGACAGAAGAAATCCAATAATATAAAATTATCTTCAATCTTAAATTTTTGTATGTATCTACGAAATGAGTCTATTTGGCATGGTGTTCCTGTGACAAGATATTTTTTCTTCCTGTCTATCAACTTAAAACCGTCAACAGTATAACTTTGAATATATTTGCTACCAACAGATGCTTTCAACTCATCTAAAGTTGTTGCAACATAATGCTCCGCCCTATCCAATTCGCAATTATACCTGACTCCACATACTTCATACCCAGCTTTTATCAAAGTTCTTCCTATTTCATAACCTACACCACCTGAAGAACATTCAAATCTCACATCATCGTTTTTACTCCACCCTGCAAAACTTTTATAAACAACGTTATTTTGTGATATGTCATCATGAGCATACGCGCAAACGTTTACACACAATTTACAATTCACACATTTCTCCGTGTCAATTATATTTGGCTCGTAAAAACCATTCTTGTTCAGATTTATTTTTATAATGTTTTTACTGCATGCAATTGCGCACACACCGCAACCATAGCAATCGGTTATTGAAGATACATTATTCATTTTCTCCCAATTATTTTACGAATTATTTTTTCGGTCAATAAACTTCTTTCATGTTGCTCAAGTCCGCAGAAATAAATACTAATGGATATTGAAATTATTGAAATTAGATAAACACAAAATATGAAAACCAAATTAGAAACTGCTTCATGAATTAAAAATGCCATGAGGAATGGTATCACAATTGAGATTGCTCCCACTTTTAATATCGGTGCTATTACATGTATAAAATACTCTTTCCCCGAAAAATTTAAAATTTGCTCAATTAGCTTTATTCCATTTACAATTACAATAACATTCGATATGATTGGTAAATACAATGCCGTATAAGGCTCTAATCCAGCAGACATCATCACATAGTATAGTGGTATATTCATAATCCTAACAAAGAAAATCATCGTTTGATACCTTTTAATTCTTCCCGAGGCATGAATTACAGTCCACATGGGGCCGCCTAAGGCATCTACCAATAATGCAAGGAATGACAATATGCAAAAAATAGCCGTATATTCTGGCACTACCTCCAACCATAAACTCAAAACTTCATCCATGCAAATCATTGTTGGAAAAGCAAGATAAAGCATTAAATAAATTGATATTTTTGATGTAGTCCTAAATAGCTTTTTCAGGTATGTAAAATCCTTGCTTGCGTAACTTTGAATAAGTTGTGGATTGGCTGCAATCTGAAAATTCTGAATAAAAGAATAAACTGCAGCTGATATTTGTGTCATTATCGCAGTCGCTGCATTAATTGCCACTCCATAGAATATGTTTAAAATTATGTTCAATGATTGCTTTGTAACAACATTCCCCAAACTACTCAGAGTGCTCCATAACGAAAATGACATAATTGATTTCATTATAGACTTTGAAAATGACGCTTTATATCGAGAAACAGGGAAATTAATATTACAATATGCAACATATACTATCAGAATGCCTATTGAAATTGATAACATTAAAATTGAATACAAGTTCAGTTTATCATAATCCACAATCGACAATATGAATACAATAGCCAGATTTAAGGCAACCTCAACTATACTAACGTAGGCATAAAACGACATTTTTTCATAAGCTATAATGATAGCATTATATGGCGTTCTCAAAACTGTCATAAAGCATGACGCAACAGCCAAATGAAATGTAAGATACGCCGCCGTTATTCGTTCTTCTGGAATGTTCAACTTATCATTTAGAAGATACATTCCAATAGTTTCTGATAAGATAATCGTGCCGACACCAATGAAAAAATGTATATTTACCGAATTAATAAAATATGATTTTAATTTGACCAAATTGTTTTCACCCAATGCAATATTGAAAAACCTTTGACAGGCTCCATTCATTGCTGAATTTAAGAATGAAAACATTACTATAATTCCTGCTACTAAATTATATATACCATAGTCTTCAACTCCCAATACTTGTAGTGCAACTCTGGATATATATAATTTAATAAGCAGGAAAAATATCATTCTGACATACAGGTAAATTGTATTTTTTGCGATACGTTTATTCTTTATACTAATTGCGCTCATTTTATCTGTATGTTTAATGTACGGTTATTTACAAAAAATAACTCATGATTAAGATACAAGTAACTATTCAGCGGACGAATATATCTATAAATCAGATGTTTGCAACAATGAGATATGCTAATATGGAAGAAAAATATGCGAAAATCCTAATACAGACTTTCTTTTTGTCAATTTATTCTCTGATTTTTGTCAATATGAAACACTTCCTTGTTGGAAACTATCACTGTTGGCAAGATTGACCGCTGAATAGTTACAGATACAATGCCTTATACTGTTTCAGTAGTTGCCGTAGCCATAGTGGTAGCCGTATTTGTAGCCGTAGTGGGAGTTGCGGCTGCTGGTTGTGCCGTTCAGGACTACCGCCATGTTGTTTAGGCGGTTCTCATCGTAGATGCGCTGCAGCTCGGGGAGCATGTCACGTTCGAGCAAGCCGGCACGAACGATGAAGATAGTGCGGTCGGCGAGCTTACCGATAATTTGCGTGTCGGCTACTATCTCGATGGGCGGGCAGTCGATGAACACGTAGTCATATTCCGACGCGGCATAGTCTATCAGGCCCTTGAAGCGGGGCGATGCAAGCAACTCGGTCGGATTGGGCGGTATTGTACCCACGGGCAGCAGGTGCAGGTTCTCATAACCGGGCATCTCCACTACCAGCGCAGCAACGTCGTCGGCACGATGCGCCAGATAATCGCTCATGCCCTTGGATGGTGAGTCCACGTATGCCGATGCCGAACCTCGCCGCATGTCGCCGTCAACCACCAACACACGTTTCCCCTTGATGGCAAAGCTGGCCGCCGCATTCACCGCTATAAATGTCTTCCCGCTGCCCGGGTTAAACGACGTGAACAGAACCACTGGCGCACGACCAGTGGAAAGCTTGTCATCAAGCATGAATTCCATGTTAGTACGCAGCACACGGAACGCCTCGTTCACCACGTCGCGTTTCCCCGCTCTTATAACCACCCTGCCGTCATTGGTGTTCTTTTTCCCACCTCCTGCGGCAAGCGGCACTTCGCCGGCAAATGGAACTGTAAGCCTCTCCAAGTCTTTGCGCCCACGCAGACGCGTGTTAAGGCTCTCACGCACGAATATCAACGCCAACGGAATGCACAAGCCAAGCACGATGGCCGCCAGCAGTATGTTCACCTTGGCCGGTGCCGTCGGTTCAAGGTCGCCGTATGGCGGGGTGATGACCCGCGTGTTATATGCCGTGAACGCCTGCGACAGCTCGTTTTCCTCACGTTTCTGCAACAGGAACAGGTAAAGGGCCTCCTTCACCTTCTGCTGGCGTTCGACCGAAAGCAGGTATTTGCCCTGCGACGGGTTGGCGGCTATGCGCTGCGTGGTCTGCCGCTCGCTCTGTTGCAAGTTGCCGATTTGCGTCGTGAGCGTGGCTATGTGGTTGTCAATCGATGTGACTATGGCACTGCGCATGTTCCGGAGCGAACGGTCCATATCGACAGCCAACGGGTTCTTCTCGCTGCTGTTGGCCACGAGGTCGTTGCGGCGCAATTGCATGGTGTTATATTCCGAAATCTGTTTCTCTATGCCTTGGCTCTCTATCCCCGAGTTGGCAGGTATCAGCTGGTTGTCGGCGACCGACCCGGTAAGGTAGTTGCGTATATATCTCGCCATCGACAGCTGCGTGTTCAACGCCAGTATTTGTGCCGAGGTCTCGCTGCTTTGCTCCATATACATGCTCGCCGCTGCCTGCACGTCGGGCAGCAGGTTCTCGCTTTTGTACGAGGAGATGCTCTCGTCAACATTGCCCAGCTCGCGCTCGATTACACCGAGCCGCTCGTTGATGAACATCGACGTGCTGACGGCCACCTGGTTCTTGTCCTTTATCCAATTCTCGTTATACACGGCTATGACCGTGTTCAACACATCTTCGGCCCGCTGTGTGCACACGTCCTTGAACGACAAGTTGATGATTGTCGATTTCTCGTCGCCAAGCATGACCGAAAGGTTGGCCGAATACGCTTTGGTAGTAGCCACAAGCCCCCTGCGCGAGATGTACACCGGCGCATGGTAAGTCGCCGTGTCGTTTTGCGCCGACGGCTTTATGACCATCCTGCCAATTGGCGTGGACGTGGTGTCGCCCAATGCCGCCGCCATCTCGACATCCTCGGCCGAATCATTATCACCGCGTACAAAGTCCGACAATTTCACCCGTCCTTGCCCATCGGGATATATCGTAAAAGATGCGCTTTCATTGTCTTGCATATCGACAAACACCACCTCGTATGGGCACAAACTCCCATACAGCACTTTGCGGTAGAACTGTCCATCGGTGTGATAATTGACGTCGAGACCGAGCCGCCTCACCACGTCAAGCATCACGGCCGGCGACCCTATCGACTGCATCTCATTGTTCACATTGGCCTTTGTACTGAATAAGTCAAAGTCGCCAAGCAAGTCCGAAGCGCCACCGCCTATGCTTCCCTGGTCGTCTTCCTTGATGAGTATGGAAGCCGAACGTGTATATACTGGCGGAGTGAACAGCAAGTAGGCCACAGCTACGCACACCGCCACGACTATGGCGGCCGCGAACCAATACCACTTCGCCACGCATAGATACGCGAAGTCCTTTATATTCAATCCTTCACTGTTTTGCTCTTGGTTTATGTTGCCTTGATTTTCCATGATTGCATTAATGTATGTTTGGTGGTCAATTCACTATGAGGATGGCGACCGACGTAAGCAGCGACGCCAATGAAATCCAAAACGAGGTGGAACGCACGTTGTTTCCGTTCACAGTGGATTGCCGCGCCCTCACTTCATTCGGCTTCACATACACCACGTCGTTCTGCTGCAAATAATATGCTGGCGATGAATACACCTGCCGCCCCGACGTGAGGTCGATTGTGTAAACACGCTGCGCTTCCCCCTCCTGCCGGAGAACAAGCACATCGTTCCTATTGCCATAGATTGTGAGGTCGCCGGCCATGCCCAACGCATCAAGCACGGTAACCCGGTCGCGGTCTATGCCGAAGCGTCCTGGATTATTCACTTCACCAAGTACCGATATACACAGGTTCATAAACTCCACCGTGACAACAGGGTCTTTCACCAAATTATCCTTGACCAATTCACCTTTGATAGTTTCGGCTATTTCCTGTCGAGTCTTCCCTGCCACATATATTTTACCCAACACCGGGAAGTCGATTTCCCCATTGGCATCCACCGTGTAGCCCGATACGCCCGAGTTCGTGCCGGCATTGTAATCCTCCCTGAGTGACTGCCCTAACTGGCGTGTGACGTATGGCAGGTTGAACAAGTCGGTCAACTGCGGGTCGCGGCTGTTGACTATGATTGACAATTTGTCCTCGGGGCGCACAGTGATTGCCCGCACCACCGGCAATTCTACTTCACTCTTCCCAGGTTCCAGGTCTTGGAAATAGACCACCTTCTTCGACGAGCCGCAGGAACTCAATGCCATCACTGCCACAATGGCAAGCAACAGAAACATGGGCACATGATTGTGTCTTTTCATATCATTCTTACTTATTTTATTTGTTCGTATCCTTATTGCGGCGCAAAGCTCGCAATCCTGCCGTAGCCCTATTGTGCCACCGACGGTAATTTGGTCTGGCAGAACGACCAACCTCATAAACAGCCTCTACACCTGAAATCACACCGCCCCCAAGTCCACACACTGCTTTATGTAACTCACCAGCTGCAACACTCGCCGTAACAACAGGCTGTGGGGTAGTATGCACGTCAACGGCAAGGAGTTGTGCATCAGGACAAAGTCTGCATAATTCGTATGCCGATTCCTCAAAAGCCGTCCAATATCCATCGGCGAGATATAATCGCATAACACCACTACCACAGGCTTCACGAGCAAGTATAGCTGCGAGCCGACCTCCCAATAATTCTCTAAGACCGTCCAAAGGTTGCGCCATGGTAATAATTATTTTTTGGATTATGACAATAGGAAATGGATTAGCTCAACATTGATGGCAACAGCCACCACAAAACTCAGGCGAACAGCCAATTTTTCGAGTCCTGCTCGTGCTTATTATCATCTATAACACAAGCAGTTACACCAAAATCATTAAAAAGTTCGGGCAATAATCCCGAAATACCACATTCCATTTATACTATTTTTCACCACACTACATCTCTTCGGGAGAGATGTATATCACAGAAACACAAGTGTCAATATATTGTACATCAACCTCATAACAGATACCAATGCGACCGCTTGCACAACAAATGTGAAACATATATCGAGGTTGTAAAACATCTTATTTGTAATAGGCTGCCGTTTTTTTAGCTCATTTTTACTGATTTATTCGATTTTTTTGCGTACTTTTGCAACTGCATACATCTCTCCCGAAGAGATGTTTACACCTCAAAAGACAATCTAAATTCACATAAACGTTTCAAAAAATCAGTCTTCATGTAGCAGTCCAAGAATTTTCAGACTGCACCCCTCCCACCCTTTTCCCATCTTTATATCATTTACTAAATGGCATTAATGACCATTTTATTGGCCTCGTCGATGACAGCATTATCCAAAGATGCTAAGTAAATGCGTGTCGTGCTTTCTGACTCGTGTCCCATAGATTCACTAATGACTGGCAAAGGAACATTCATGCTCCGAGCAATACTTGCCCAACCATGCCGCGCGCAATATGTAGTCAATTTTATAGGGCAACCCACCAATTGCCCAATAACCTTAAGGTGTGCATTTACCCTATGCAATCCGCTTTGGTATTGTCGTCGTTCATTCTCACAAGGTGGATTAATAATTGGCAGCAGATAAGGAGAACCAGGCACATGGTAGCGGTTAACGATTTCCTGCATCTGCTCTTCCCATCTGATACATAGTGGCTGATTGGTCTTCTGTCGGTAATACTTTAAGTTGCCATCATGCAGGTTATCCACTTTCAGATATGCCAAATCCACAAACGAAATACCTCGCAAATAAAAACTAAGCATGAAATAATCGCGCGACTGTTCCATCAATGGATACATACTCAAGTCTAACAACTTTATCTTGTGTATAATATCTATCGACACAGCTCGTTTGGTTGTCTTGCCTATGCCCGTATAGACGTGCTTGAACGGATTTTGGCTTTCTATCAGCTCTTTATCCACAGCTCGATTGTATATAGCTCGCAAGTTGCGCATGTAAAATGAAATAGTATTAAGTCCCAACCCGCACTCTTCCGACAAGTAATACTCATACTCCTTCATCAATTCTGCATTTATTTCATCTAAACGTATGTCACCTTTCTCGCCACGGAAACGCATGAAACTATTAGCCGAAACTGTATATGTTTCCGCGAGCCTTATCTTGCCTATATTTTTCAGGTGCCGCGCTACTTCATCTACAAACACACATAGCTTCATTGTATCATTGTCGCGCGATTTATAAGCACTTACCACTTGCTCGACTGTATAATGCATTCCTTTCTGCTCAAAATTCCGTATGATACTTTGTAGCCTTAACATACCTGCCTGCAAGTAATCACGCACTTCTGCCAAATAGCCAAACCGTTCCTCTCCTTGCTCACAAAGTTTCAATTGTCCATCCTGCCATTCATGGGGATATAATTTGCAACTCATGCCTATTTGTCGCACAATGCGATTGTGAATCAACCTGAAGTAAAGAGTTCCAGGTTTCCCATAGACCTTCGATGGCCTGAACTTTAATCTAATTGATGTCATAATGTCTAAATGTTTTTTAGTTTCATGTAAGAATACATTCCAAATCAATATGTATGGAATGGATTTACATCGAAATTACTTTTTCGACATTGACCGCACCCGTTATTTATCCAATAAGCTGTTTTTATTTCTCGCAGAAATTCTAATTTAAGGTCCTGAATCGCTATCCATCAGTGCTTTTAAGGCTTTATTGGTCACTCATTGTTCGCTATACTATTCAACCAAATGACATGATTAGATACATATTCAGTAAATAGCATAAAATTAGCCAGCTAATTCGCAACACTTTGTGTATGAATTAACTGGCTAATTTTATGCTATTTACTGAATATTCCTAAGAGGGTGTACCTGAATTTTGAGACACCCTTTCTTTAAAGTGCATTATAATTACTTCAGTTCTTGAATTGCAACTGCGAGCCGTCATAATCTATAATAATAGGCTTGTCGCGATTCACTTTTTGCGCCAATATGTCTTTCGACAACTGGTTCAAGATAAGACGATGAATTACTCTTTTCACAGGACGAGCTCCAAACTCGGGGTCATAACCTTCTTTAGCGAGGAAGTCAAGAGCCTTGTCCGTTACCTCAAGCTGTACACCGTTCTTTTCGAGCATTCGCGCCACACCGTCGATTTGTAATTTGACGATTTGCTTAATCTCGCTTTCATTGAGCGGAGTAAACATTATAACTTCGTCAATACGGTTCAAAAATTCTGGTCGCACATTTTGTTTGAGCAATTCAAGCACCTCATTTTTGGTACTTTCAATCACTTCATTGCGATTGGCATCGGTCAACTTCGACATCCGTTCACGTATCAAATCCGACCCGATATTTGAAGTCATTATAATAATCGTGTTCTTAAAGTTAACCAACCTACCTTTATTGTCGGTAAGCCTACCATCGTCAAGCACCTGAAGCAAGATATTAAACACATCGGGATGAGCCTTTTCGATTTCGTCAAACAAGACTACCGAATATGGTTTACGCCTTACAGCTTCGGTCAATTGTCCGCCTTCCTCGTAACCTACATATCCCGGAGGAGCACCGACAAGCCGCGAAACAGTATGCTTCTCCTGATACTCGCTCATGTCGATACGTGTCATCATGTTCTCGTTATCAAACAAGTATTCGGCAAGAGCCTTGGCCAATTCAGTTTTGCCCACGCCAGTTGTGCCAAGGAATATGAAAGAGCCTATCGGTCGGCGTGGGTCATTAAGCCCGGCACGGCTGCGCCTTACTGCGTCGGCAATAGCGGTAATGGCATCTTGCTGACCTATTACACGTTTGTGTAACTCATCTTCAAGATGTAGCAACTTGTCTTTCTCGCTCTGCACCATCTTGGTAACAGGAATACCAGTCCAGCGCGACACAACCCCAGCAATATCATCGGCATCTACCTCTTCCTTGATAAGAGCCTTGTCACCTTGCATGGTTTTCAGCTTCTCTTGTATAGCCTTGTTCTCGTCTTCCTTTTGTTTGATACGAGAGTAACGAATCTCGGCCACACGTGCATAATCACCTTCTCGCTCGGCCTTTTGAGCCTCAAAGTTGAGTTGCTCAATGTCGATTTTATTCTGCTGTATGCGGTTGATGAGTTCCTTTTCCGATTTCCACTTAGCGGTGTAATCGCTTTCTTCATCACGCAATTCGGCAAGTTCTTTTTCGATGTGCTTAATTTGGTCGTTATCGCCTTCACGTTTTATAGCTTCACGTTCAATTTCGAGTTGCGAAATCTTACGCCTGATTTCATCGATGACTTGCGGCACCGAATCTATCTCCAGCCTCAGCTTGGCAGCAGCTTCATCGATGAGGTCGATAGCCTTGTCGGGCAAGAAACGGTCGGTAATATATCGTTCCGACAACTGCACGGCCGCAATAATCGCCTCGTCGCGAATACGCACCTTGTGGTGGTTCTCATATCGTTCTTTCAAACCTCGAAGTATGGCGATGGCACTTTCTTCATCAGGTTCATCAACCATCACTTTCTGGAAACGACGTTCGAGTGCCTTGTCTTTCTCGAAATACTTTTGATATTCATCGAGAGTAGTTGCACCAATACTGCGCAACTCGCCACGAGCAAGTGCCGGTTTCAAGATATTGGCAGCATCCATCGCACCTTCACCCTTACCAGCACCGACAAGTGTGTGGATTTCGTCAATAAACAGGATTATATCTCCATCGGACTGGATAACCTCGTTGACAATTGCTTTCAACCGTTCTTCAAACTCGCCTTTATACTTGGCTCCAGCCACCAAGGCTCCCATATCAAGCGAATAAACCTGTTTGCGCTTCAAGTTCTCTGGTACGTCGCCTCGAACTATGCGTTGTGCCAATCCTTCAGCAATAGCCGTTTTACCCGTACCAGGCTCGCCTATCAGCATCGGGTTATTCTTGGTCCGACGACTCAATATTTGTAATACGCGGCGTATTTCATCGTCACGTCCAATCACCGGGTCGAGCTTACCCTGTCGCGCACGTTCGTTAAGATTTATCGCATACTTGCTAAGTGCATTGTATTGGTCCTCTGCACTTTGTTCTGTAGCCTTTTTGCCCTTGCGCAATTCATCAATAGCGAGCGAAAGGTCTTTCTCGTTGACACCTGCGTCTTTCAGCATCGTTGACACAGTGCTGTTACCCTGTAGGATACCTACAATCATGGTTTCGAGTGTCACATACTCGTCACCTCTCTTTTTAGAGTAATCATAGGCTTTGTCCAAGGCGGTATTTGAAGCCTGACTTAAATAAGGCTCAGCATTCGACACCTTCGGGAAAGTCGAGATTTCACGGTCGAGTTGCTGCTCGACAAACGTTTCATTGACCGACAATTTCTGGAAGATGAATTTAATTACCGAACCGCCTTCACTGATGATACCCTTGAGCAAGTGAGCCGGTTCAATGGCCTGATTACCATTGCGACGAGCTATTTCCACTGCCTTTTGGATAGCATCTTGCGATTTGATTGTAAAATTGTTGAAATTCATATTCTGATGTTTATATTTTTCTATAGTTCCCGTCCTATAAATTGCAACAACCATACCACCACCCAAACATTACCCATTATGGCAGCAAACACGCCCCAATCTGACAAATTTGTCACCCTTCACAGTCACACATAAATAATATAATCATACAATTAAACCTCCGTTTTTTAACACTATCTGCATAAGATAAAACAAAATATGCTATCTTTGTACATAACAAGGAGTATGACATTTATAGAGTGACCAGTTGTAAGCATTACAATATTGTCCCTCAGCAAATGTTGTTCTTCCTTAATTAAATATGTAATGATTCTTATCGTATAGGAATAATAAAATTTATATATTATGAACGTAAGGAAAATATCGTGTTGGATTTTAAGTTTGGCTTTACTTGCAAGCGCAAGTGGTTGCACAACATTGTCGTCAATGAATAATACTACAAAAGGTGCATTGATAGGCACTGGAGGTGGCGCAGCACTCGGAGCCGGCGTGGGTGCATTGGCCGGAGGTGGCAAAGGTGCAGCCATCGGCGCTGTGGTAGGCACAGCTATTGGAGCAACAGCTGGAACCCTTATCGGACGCAAAATGGACAAGCAACAAGAAGAAATTGCCCAGATAGAAGGTGCCGAAGTTGAACAAGTAACTGATGTAAACAACCTACAGGCCATCAAGGTGACTTTCAATAGCGGCATATTATTCGCAACTAATAAAAGTGACCTTAGTGAATCGGCACGTCAATCTTTGAGTGAATTTGCCGTATCACTGAAGAACAACCCACAAACCGACGTGGTAATAAACGGACACACCGACAACACTGGTTCTCGTGCCGTGAACGACCGTCTGTCGAAAGAACGCGCCCAGGCAGTAGCCAACTATTTAATAGGTTCAGGTGTACCAAGCAGCCGATTGACGACAAACGGACTGGCATACGATTACCCAATTGCCGACAATTCGACCGAAGCCGGACGCGCCCAGAACAGACGGGTGGAAATATACATCACCGCCAACGCCGAAATGATAAATGCCGCCAACCAAGGCACGTTGCAATAACCATAATAACCATTTTCTTAGTGGCAAAAAAAATGGGCTGCGATTATTTGCAGTCCATTATTTTTAACCCCAATCGGTCATTAGGATTAAAGTTGGTGTTATTATCATTTCTAATGACCGATTGGGATTTTCAGGAGAAGCCATCGCAGACATCTTCCGGAGCTTCATGCCTTACATAGTAAAACATACTATATTTACAAAAAGAGGGAGGTGTGCCACCGTGGACACATCTCCCTTTCTGTATTTTTTGCGTTGCGGTAGGTTGTATTACTCTGCAGCAGGTGCTTCAGTTGCAGCTTCACCCTCTTGTTGAGTTTCAGCCTCAGCAGCAGCCTTTGCAGCTTCTTCGGCAGCTTTAGCCAATTCAGCTTTCTTCTTTGCTACCAATTCTGCCTTTGCATTCTTCTTTGCAGTTTCTTCTTCAAGTCGAGTTTTCTCGGCGTTACGTTTTTCTTCGTTCAACTTGCTTTTTACTGCATTGAGTTTTGCATCCTTTTCGTTCTTCCAAGCCTCAAAGCGACGTTGTGCTTCTTCCTCGCTGAATGCGCCTTTCTTAACACCACCTTGCAAGTGCTTCATCATAAGCACACCTTCACGCGACAAGATGCTGCGAACGGTATCCGTAGGGATTGCACCCACATTAACCCAATACAAAGCTCTTTCAAAATTTAAACTTATTGTAGCAGGATTAGTATTTGGGTTATAAGAACCAATCCTTTCAATAAATTTACC
>CALUMJ010000019.1 GCA_944321715.1 uncultured Muribaculaceae bacterium
AGCTGATTTTTTTGCATTGCGCTCGCCTTGCACTACTTTTGATAAGATAGGCTACGGCTCGGCAAAGCGAAAAAAAAAACAGCGAGCTGATTTTTTTGCATTGCGCTCGCCTTGCACTATCTTTGCTGATTGGAATGAACACTTGTGCAATATGCAGCAGTTGAAGATACTATTCGTGGGAGATGCCAGCAATTTCCATTCGTGCTTGGCCGATGCCTTGAGGCAAATGGGGCATCGGGTGACAGTGGTGTCGGATGGCAGCACATGGATGGACACGCAGCGCGACATCGACTTGTCGCGCAAGCCTGGGCGGTGGGGCACGGTGAAGTATGTGCTTGATGTGCTGAAGTTGTTGCCGCAATTGCGCGGCTACGACATAGTGCATCTTATCAATCCGGCGTTTTTCATGACGTTGCGCATCGAAAGGCTGCGGCACATATTCGATTACCTGCGGCGGCACAACCGCCATGTATTCTTGTCGGCCACGACTTCGGACTACTACTATGCCCATGTGTGCCAAGATTGCACCACATTCCGCTATTCCGACTATTTTGTCGGCGACAAGCCTTCGCCCTATTTTCTGGCGGGTGGAGAGATGGATTTAAGGCAATGGGAAGCTCCTGCGCACAAAGGGTACACCGAGTATATCACTCCGCGTTTAGATGGTGTGGTGGCTTGCTTGTATGAATATTACAAGTCATACGAGGGTGCAATAGCTCCCGAGAAGCTTGCATACGGTGGCATACCCATTGACACACGCTCGATTGAGCCGCATTTCATTACCGAGCCACCACGGAAAGTGCGGTTTTTCCTCGGGCGCAAGCGCGGACGCATCGAGATGAAAGGTTCCGACCTGCTGCTCGATGCATTGCGCCGCACGTGCGACCGCTACCCGGGGCTTTGCGAGATGCAGGTGGTGGAAAACCGCCCGCTCGACGAGTATAACAAGTTGCTGTCGGCAGCACATGTGAACCTTGACCAGCTCTATTCCTACACGCCAGCCACCAACGCACTGGCTGGTATGGCGCAAGGGGTGGTGGCGGTGAGCGGTGCCGAGCCTGAGTTTTATGACTTCATCGGCGAGCATGACTGCCGCCCCATCATCAATGTTTCGCCGCTTGTCGAGGGCGACATCGATGCACGGCTTGCATGGATAGTGGAACATCGCGACTTGCTGCCGCAGTTGTCAAGGCAGAGCCGCGAGTTTGTCGAGAAGCACAACGACAGCCGCATTGTTGCTCAACGTCATATAGATTTTTGGAACAATGTAATCAACAAAATGCAATGACATTAGAAATATTAATTTGTACCTACAATGAACGCATTGGCAGCGTATATAGCGTGTTGATGAAGCCGATGCACAATATATCATACCTTGTGTCGTGGCAGCAAAGCGATGATTACAATGCCATCGATTTGCCCGCTTGCCTTGCATCGCGCGACGACGTGAAGGTGGTGACGCTGCATGGCACGGGGCTGTCGAACAACCGCAACAACGCCATCGACAATGCCACGGGCGACATTTGCCTCATTGCCGACGACGATATTACCTATATTCCCAATCATGTGGAACACATTGTGGAATATTTTGAGTCGCACCCGTCGTTAGACATTGCCTCGTTCAGGTATGAATCGCGGCAGCACCCTAAAGATTACCCGTCATATTCATTTGATTTGCGCCAGCCGATGAAGGGCTACTATGTTGCGAGTATCGAGATAGCTTTCCGCCGCCGGTCGGTACAAGGCAAGTTGAAATTCAATCCGTTGTTTGGGGCCAACGCCCCGGTGCTTAATTCGTGCGAGGAGGCGGTTTTTGTACTCGATGCTTTGGATAAAGGTCTTAACTGGTATTTCTTCCCATACGCCATCGCTCGGCATGAAGGTGCTACTACTGCCGAGCGCTTGGCTGGTGAGCCAAGCACGTTGATGTCGAATGGAGCATATATCTACCTTGCCTACAAAGACGGTACTGCGCCGTTGCGCTATTTGCTGCTGGCGTGGCGTTCGTGCCGCAACCCATTGAAGTTTTTCACGGCATTGCGCTATGTGCTGCGTGGCATGAAGTATATAAAGAAAAATTATGTGCCAGCGTGACAACGGTTTATGATAAATTGAGTATATTTGCCAACTGATAATATAACACGTAAAAAACATTATGTCGATTTTTAGAGTTATTCTTTCTATTATTTTTCCACCGCTTGCAGTGTTTGACCGTGGTTGCGGTTCTATATTGATTGTGTGCTTGCTCACTTTGTGTGGCTGGATTCCGGGCGTGATAGGCGCATTGGTCATTCTCAATAAGAATTAACAACTGCAGCTCGGAATGGGAAAAAACAAGCTGAAGAAATTTGCCGAAATGGAGCAATTGCCCAATGTGTTCCAATTCCCTTTTGCTGCATTGCGCGATGGAGGGTTCCCATTGAAAGGCCGCTGGAACAGCGATTATTTCCACAACGACAATCCTATAGTGCTTGAGCTGGGGTGCGGGCGTGGCGAATATACTGTAGGGCTTGCTGAGAAGCTTTCGGCAAAAAATTACATCGGGATTGACATCAAAGGAGCAAGAATGTGGACGGGAGCTAAACACGCCGCTACGTCGGGCATGGGCAATGTGGCATTTCTGCGCACCAATATCGAGTTGATTGACAACTTCTTTGCTCCAGGCGAAGTGAGCGAGATATGGATAACATTCCCCGACCCGCAGATGAAGAAAGTGCGCAAACGCCTCACTGGCACTCGTTTCCTTGAGCTTTACAGGCATATTCTTGTGCCAGGCGGCATTGTGCATCTGAAGACCGACAGCCCTTTCCTGTACACCTATACCGACGCACTTGTGCGGCTCAATGGATTTGATGTTGAGGTCAACACTGCCGACCTCTACCACTCGGGCATAGATGATGAAATATTGGGCATCAAGACTTATTATGAGCAACAATGGCTCGACCGCGGGTTGACAATCAAGTATATCAAGTTCCACCTTGATAGCTCTACGCCATTGCAAGAGCCCGACATCGAGATTGAACCAGATACTTACCGCAGTTATTCGCGCGGATATATCCAAAAGATGATTACTCCCACCGAAGGGGAGATATAGCATATATTTTAAAATGGAAAAGCGATTATATCCCAAACTTATAATCGATGCCTTGAGCCACGTGCGCTACCCTGGCACGGGCAAGGACATCGTGTCGAGCGGCATGGTAGAGGACGACATCCGCATCGATGGCATGAAAGTGTCGTTCTCGCTCGTTTTCGACAAGCCTACCGACCCGTTTGTCAAGTCGCTCGTGAAGTCGGCCGAGGCCGCAATCAAGACCTACGTGGGCGAGGAGGTGGAAATCGCCGGCAACATAGCCACTAAGTTCCGCACTGCCATTCCGCCCAAGCCGGCAAATCCGTTGCCCGAGGTGAAAAACATCATAGGTGTGTCGTCGGGCAAAGGTGGTGTGGGCAAATCGACGATTGCGGTGAATCTTGCCGTGTCGCTCGCCCAGCTTGGCTACAAGGTGGGGCTGCTCGATGCCGACATCTTCGGCCCGTCGGCTCCCAAGATGTTCGGGCTTGAAGACGCGCCGGTATATATGGTGCAGAAGGAGGATGGACGCAACCTCATCTCGCCGCTTGAAAAATATGGAGTGAAAGTGTTGTCAATCGGGTTCCTTGTCGATAAAGACCAAGCCGTGCTGTGGCGTGGCGGAATGGCAAGCAATGCACTCAGGCAGCTCATTACCGAGGCCGACTGGGGCGAACTCGATTATTTCATCATCGACATGCCCCCCGGCACGAGCGACATACACCTGACCCTCGTCCAGACACTTGCCATCACCGGGGCAATCGTCGTCACAACGCCGCAAGACGTTGCGCTTGCCGATGCCCGCAAGGGCGTTAGCATGTTCCAGAGCGACAAGGTGAACGTGCCGATATTGGGAATTGTGGAGAATATGTCGTGGTTCACACCTGCCTCGCACCCCGACGAGCGTTACTACATCTTTGGCCGCGATGGGGGCAAGAACCTCGCCGAGCGGCTCGGTGTGGCACTGCTGGGGCAAATCCCGCTCGTGGCGAGCATCTGCAAGGGTGGCGACGACGGTGTGCCTGTGACGCTGCAAAACAGCGTGTCGGGCGCGGCGTTCATCGAGCTTGCCCGCCAAGTGGCTGCTGCCACCGACCGCCGCAACAGCGCCCTTCCCCCCACCCACAAAGTGGAATTCAGCAACTAACGGGCTGCATTAAAATTATTGCAGAAGGTGTATCAAAATGCAGATTTGCGTAATTTTGTAGGGACGCACGGCCCGTGCGTCCGCTGCGCAACCAGTTGTATATTCTGCTAACTTACAAATGGTTAACAGCGCCTTGCGGCACACGGACGCACGAGCCGTGCGTCCCTACGAGGTGGGTTCTGCCAATTTTGATACACCCTCTACATTAAAGTAAATGTATTTGCAATTGATTGCCCCTGCGGAGCTGCAACTACGGCACACCTCAGGCCCCATGCGCCACACGGCCTATATGCGCTTGCCGCGCCAGTGGCCACGGTAGATATAGGTGGCGCACAGCAGGGTGAGGATTGCACCGTAAACGTGCTCGGCAGTCCAGCACAAGGCCACGCTGCACTTGATGTACCCGATTATAATGGCGCAGTAGGCAACGTATGCCACAAGGGTGCTCAATTCGAGCAGGAATGCAGTGCGAGTGTTGCCTGTGCCTGAAATCGACTGGAAGAACATTTGTGCCGGCACGGTGAGCAAGTAGGATGAGCATAGCACCCACAGCGGAGCTATTGCGCCGTCAATCACGTTGGGAATATCGGTGTATATGCCCAATATCAGGCGAGGGAACAGCGACAGCAGCAGGGCGATGGGCAGCACGAAGCTGTAGCAGAGCAATATGTGCTGCCAGATGGTGGCCATGACACTCTCGCTTTTCCCGGCACCGATGATGTTGCTCACAAGCGAGCTGCACGTTGCGGCAAATGCAGCTACCACCATGAACATCAACCCCGAAATGCTGCGTATCACATTGGTAATGGCAAGTGCCTCCTTGCCGAGGTGTTCGATGAAGAGGAAAAACAGGAACCATGTTGAGAGCGACAAGAAACTCTGTATCATAGTCCAAAACGACACTGGGAAGATTTTGCGCAGCGTTGCCGCATGGAATTTTGCCAGCTTGTCGAGTCCGTATTTCTGGCAGTCGATGCGCCGTGATGTGTAGATGGTGAAGAAAAGCAGCGACACGCCCTCGGAGAGCGACGAACCGAGTGCCGCGCCACCGATGCCCATGGCAGGCATGCCGAATTTGCCGAAAATGAGTATGTAGTTGAACACAACGTTTGACAGTACCATTACCACAGAGTTGAGTGTCAGTGTCTTGGTCTGTGTGCTGCTGATGAAGAATGCCCTGAACATGGCAGCCGGGAATGCGAAAAACAGCCCGTAGATGCGCCATTGCATGTAATCGCAAGCTGCATGCAATATGTCGGGGTCGGAAATCATGCTGCCAAGTATGGGCTTGGTAAATATTGTGGTTAGAGTGAAGGCCACGGCTGCAAGCACTATCAAGAAATAAATGCCGTGGTAGAACAATTGGCCCATGCGGTGGTATTCACGCTCGCCGTTGCGCCGTGCCATGATGATTTGTGCCCCGGTGCTGAACCCGAATCCAAGCATGAAGATTACCACATAATACACTCCGGCAATTGCCGACGCCCCAAGCTCCACTTCGCCCACATGCCCGAGGAAAGCCGTGTCGGTGACGCCGATAAGTTGCTCCATCACGAGGCTGATGAGGCATGGATAGGCGATTTTCCAAATCTCGCGGTTGGTGTAAACAGTTCTCATACAGTTGTCAAGTCAAAAAATCCAGTCGGCAAAGATAGTGCAAGGCGAGGGAAGAAAAAACAAATTCATTTGATTTTTTCATCCGAGCCGCCGCCTGTCTTATCGAAAGATAGTGCAAGGCGAGGGAAGGAGGTGTATCAAAACGCAGATTAGTGCGATTTTGTAGGGACGCACGGCTCGTGCGTCCGTTACACTATTAAGTGAATATTTCATTCATATCCAGCCGATTAGCCGTGTCGTGCGTCCCTACGAGGTGGGTACTGCCTATTTTGATACACCCTCATCCGAGCCGAGCGGCGGCTCGGATGAAAATACACTCGCCCTCCAGTGCGGCTTTAAATGTAAGAACCTTGGGGCTAACTGGGGGGGGGAGATTTTTTGTGCAATCTTTGCCAGTAACGACATTTTGGATAACTGTGCAGGCAAGTATTCGTTTCAAGACCCAATATATGCCTACTGGTTGAAAACGCAGTATTTTGCGCGGTGATTGGCTCTGCCATTATGGGGCGCATTGTGCCGCCATGTGGGCATACACTATGGCCGATATGCGGGCTATTGCGTGCTCGATTTCGGCGTAGCTGCCGTATGAGTCCTTGGCGAAGACTGCAAGCGAATAGCTTGTGCCATCGGGCAACGTCACGTGGGCCACGTCGTTGATTGCCGTCCATTTGCCATGCGAGTCGCAATCGCTTGTGCCTGTCTTGTGCAATATGGTGGCTTTAGTGTCGCCAACACCCTTGGGAATACGTTCGGTGCCAGTGAGGCAGCCTGCCAATGTGGATTTTACGAATTGCAGCCCGGGCGTGTCGCCAAACTGGCCGTTGCATAGCTTGCTGATTAGGCGTGCGGCTTCGAGCGGGGTGGTGTAGTTGGCGTGGCACAGCGATGTGTCGCGGTGCATGTCGTCCTCGGTTACAGTGATGGCAAAGTCGTGCAGTCCTCCGCAAGAGCGTATGTAGGAATCAGTCGCCTTGGGGCCGCCCGATATGTCGAAAAGTATGTCGCAAGCATTGTTGTCGCTCAGTTGCAGCGTATATTTCAGCAGCTGCCCGACTGAAATTGCCGCCCCTTGTGGAAAAGAGTCGCGCAACGGGCTGTAAGTGTCGGGTTTCAAGTCGTTTTCTCTCACGTTGATGGTGTGGTCGATGTCCAATCCATTTTCATGTAGGTAGTGGGCGATATATATGGCTTGGTGCAGTTTCATCACGCTCATCAACGGGTAGTGATGCTCGTTGTTGACGGTCACGGTGTCGCCGGCATCGCTGATTAGGGCTATACCTACAGTGCCGTCCACGTCATTTGTAGCCTCGGCAAGTTGCTGCTGCAGCACACGAAAATCTGCTGCCACGGCATATACAGCGGCAAAAATGCATAATACGACAAATATAAATTTCATGCTTGTTGTGTGAAGAGCTGGGAGAGAGAATTTTAGGCACTAAAATTCCATGCCAGTCCATTTCTGAACAAGTTCGAGCAGGTCGCTTTTGCGGATTGGTTTTGCGATGAAGTCGTTGCAGCCAGCGGCAAGAGCCCGCTCGCGGTCGCTGTCAAATGCATTTGCGGTCAGAGCCACGATTGGAATATCGGGTTCGATTTTCCTGATTTCAGTTGTGGCTTCCAGTCCGTCCATGATTGGCATCCTGATATCCATCAATATCAGGTCATTTCCACCTTTCTTTGCAGCACTCACAGCTTCCATGCCATTCACGGCACGCACGATGTTGGCGTATTTCTTCAGTATTGCATTTACGAGCAAGAAATTGCTGTCGTTATCTTCTGCAACTAACACAGTTGGTTTTGACATAATTTTATACTATTTTTTGTTTGACCATAGAAACCGTTTTGAATTGAAAAAGGTTCTTTGTACTAACTTCGAGTGCATTTGAAAATCCCTCTCAAGCCATTAAACAGAAATTCAAAACAGTTTGTTAAGATATTACACAAAGTTAATTCTTATTGCCATAAGCTCAATGTTAAACTCAATTAAAAATCAAATGTCCTATAATGTGCTTGATATTTGAATGGGATAAATATGATTAAATTATGATAAAATATATTATTTATTGTGCATAATGGGCGGCGCGTTGTGTGAAAAAGTTGCAAATGTGGTGGCAAATGAGTACCTTTGCGATGGAAAAACAATGACAAAGGAGGGGGCAGGCATGGCTCCCTCATTTTTTTAACGAAGCAAGAAAGCATTTTTTTATTATGATAGATAAAACGGCCTTGGAGAAAGTAGTCGCCGAAGCCATAGAGGGTAGCGGCATTTTCATTGTGTCGGTTGATATATCGGCCGATAACCGCATCGTGGTTGAAATTGAGCGGCATACGGGTTATGTCACTATTGACGACTGCGTTGAAATCGATAGCATTGTCAAGGCAAATTTCGACCAGGACAAGGAGGACTACGAGCTTGAGGTCGGTTCGGCGGGGTTGACTTCGCCATTCAAGGTAAAGGCGCAATATGACAAGAATTGCGGCAACGCAGTGGAAACACTCACCAACGACGGCCGCAAGTTGCGTGGCACATTGAAAAGTACAAGCGACAGTGGTTTCAGCATCGCCGTTGCCAAGAAAGTGAAACCCGAAGGGGCAAAACGTCCGGTGATGGTCGAAGAGGAAGTCACCTTGGGCTATAACGAAGTGAAATATACAAAAAACATCATAGACTAACGCACACACATAGACATGGCAAAGAAAGAGGAAACAGTTGACATGGTGGACCGCTTCTCGGAATTTAAGGAGCTAAGGAACATCGACAAGACCACAATGATAAGCGTGCTGGAAGAGTCATTCCGCAGCGTCATCGCCAAGATGTTTGGCAGTGACGAGAATTTCGATGTAATCATGAACCCCGACAAGGGCGATTGCGAGATATACCAAAATCTTGAAATCGTGCCAGATGGAGAGGTCACCGACCCTATCAAGCAAATAAGCCTGAGCGATGCGCGTAACGATGTCGACAATCCCGACCCCGACTGCGAGGTGGGCGAGGAGCATACCAAGAAAATCGACTTTGCCAAGTTTGGTCGCCGTGCCATACTTAACCTGCGCCAGACGCTTGCAAGCAAGATACTCGACTTGCAGAAAGATGCCATCTACACTAAGTTCAAGGAGATGGAAGGCGAGCTTGTCACAGGCGAGGTTTACCAGATGTGGAAAAAGGAGATTTTGCTGCTCGATGACGACAAGAACGAGCTGTTGTTGCCCAAAGACCAGCAAATACCCACCGACTTCTACCGCAAGGGCGACACCGTGAAGGCCGTAATCCACAATGTTGACAATAAAAACAACAATCCCAAGATTACCGTTTCACGCACCAGCGACATGTTCCTGCGCCGTCTTTTTGAACTTGAAGTGCCTGAAATCCACGATGGCTTGATATTGATACGCGCCGTGGCCCGCATTCCGGGTGAGCGTGCAAAAATTGCCGTGGAGTCGTATGACGACCGCATCGACCCCGTTGGGGCTTGCGTGGGCGTGAAGGGTGCCCGTATTCATGGCATAGTCCGTGAGTTGCGTAACGAGAACATCGACGTGATTAATTACACCAACAATCCGTCGCTGTTCATACAACGTGCCTTGAGCCCGGCAAAAATCTCGTCGATACGCATCGACGAGGAAAACAAGCACGCCGAGGTGTTCCTCAAGCCCGAGGAGGTATCGCTTGCAATCGGCAAGGGAGGCTTGAACATACGCCTTGCCACGATGCTCACCGGATATGACATCGACGTTTACCGCGACCTCGAAGACAGCGAGGAAGACATCTACCTCGACGAGTTCAAGGACGAAATAGACGCATGGGTGATAGAGGCTCTCAAGGACATGGGTTGCGTCACCGCCAAGTCGGTGCTCAACACGCCGCGTGAAGAACTCATTGAAAAGGCCGACCTCGAAGAAGACACCGTCGATAATGTCATCAAGGTGTTGAAGGCCGAGTTTGAAAATTGATTCTGTTCCAAGGCCGAGGGTGGAGGACAACCTCCTCCCTTTGGCTTCCTATAATGTGACATTTTCCACCTCGCTTCATCTCGTTAACAAGTTTTTTAATAATCGTATATGCCCGTAAAGATAAGTAAAGTAGCAAAAGACTTGAATGTGGGGACGCAAACGATAATTGAGTTCCTTAGCAAAAAGAACATTACAGTAGAATCTAATCCAAACGCCCGCATATCGGACGAACAATATAAGATGCTGCTCGATGCTTTCCGCACCGATAAGGACCAGCGCATAAAATCTGACAACCTCAGCAGTGAGCGTCGCCAGGAGCGCACTAAGCCCGATAAACGCAAGCAGCGCAAAGCCGAAGATTTTATTTCTACCGCATCGCAAATACCTTCAGTGAAGGTAGTGGGCAAAATCAACTTGCCAAAAGATGATAAGTCGAGTGCCGAACCTGTGCAACCCGTGACAACCGTGGAGGACAAACCACAGGAAGAGGCAAAAAATGTAGAAATAGAACAGCCGCAAATACAACCGGACGAGGCCGAGGACAAGGCTGCGCCCGAAAATGAAAAAATAGAAGAAGTAGTAGAAGACCAGAAAACCGCAATGGACAACGGCAACAACGAAAACGCAGTACCGGAGAAGAAAGAGGAGGAAATTTTCACACTCGGCACACCGACACTGAAGACTACGCCGAAGGTCGTCGGAAAGATTGACCTCTCGGCGATAAACTCGCAGACGCGCCCAAGAAAGAAAACAAAGGAAGAAAAGCGCAAGGAACGCCAGGAAAAGTCGCGGCAGGAAGCTGCCGCACACAACTCGGCCAGTGGGCAGGGTGGTGAAAATGCCCAAGGCGACCGCAAAAAGCGCAAGCGCATAGGCAAGGAAAAGGTGGACATCGAAAAGAGCGCAAGCCAGATAACCACCCAGCAAAAGCCTGCCAAAGGTGCTAATGCACAAAGTGGCGACGAAGCAAGTGGCAAGAATCGCAAGAACCGCAAGAACAAGCGTCCGCTAAAGGCCGAGGTGAGTGAGGAAGATGTTCAGAAGCAAGTAAAGGAAACGCTTGCGCGGCTCACTGCAAAAACTCCGAAGAAATCGGCAAAGTGGCGCAAGGAAAAACGCGAGGCTGTGGAAGAGCGCGAACGCGAGGCAGCCGAAATGGAAGCACAAGAGGGAAAGACGCTAAAGCTCACAGAGTTTGTCACGGCTAACGACTTGGCTGTGATGATGAACGTGCCTATTAACAAGGTTATAGGTACTTGCATGAGCTTGGGTGTGATGGTGTCGATAAACCAACGCTTGGATGCCGAAACCATCAATATCGTTGCTGAGGAATTTGGCTTCAAGACCGAATATGTAAGTGCCGAAGTGTCGGAAGCAATACACCACCACGACGACGAGGACGACAACCCCGATGACTTGGTGTCGCGTCCGCCGGTCGTTACTGTGATGGGCCATGTTGACCATGGCAAGACGTCGCTGCTCGACTACATACGCAACGCCAATGTGATTGCCGGCGAGGCTGGTGGTATAACACAGCACATAGGTGCATATAATGTCAAGCTGAAGAACGGGCAGCATATCACGTTCCTCGACACCCCGGGTCACGAAGCATTTACTGCCATGCGTGCACGCGGTGCAAAGATTACCGACATCGTGATTATCATTGTGGCAGCCGACGATAATGTCATGCCGCAGACTGTCGAGGCTATCAACCATGCTTCGGCAGCCGGCGTTCCAATAATATTTGCGATAAACAAAATCGACAAGCCTGCTGCTAACCCCGACAAAATCAAGGAAGAGCTTGCCAATATGAACTACCTCGTCGAGGAGTGGGGTGGTAAGTACCAGTCGCAAGACATATCGGCCAAGAAGGGCATAGGCGTGACCGAGCTGCTCGACAAGGTGCTGCTCGAAGCCGAGATGCTCGACCTCAAGGCCAATCCCAAGCGTCGTGCCGTGGGCTCGATTATTGAATCGTCGCTCGACAAGGGCCGCGGATATGTGGCCACGGTGCTTGTGCAGAACGGCACGTTGAAAGTGGGCGACATATTGCTTGCAGGAACGCATTATGGCAAAATACGCGCCATGTTCAACGAGCGCAACCAGCGTATCACCGAAGCTGGCCCGTCGGAACCTGCGTTGATATTGGGATTGAACGGTGCGCCGACAGCTGGCGACAAGTTCAATGTGATGGATACCGAGCAAGAGGCTCGCGAGATAGCCGGCAAGCGTGAACAACTGCAACGCGAGCTGGGGTTGCGCACGCAGAAGCGCGTGACACTCGAAGATATAGGCCGTCGCAAGGCATTGGGCAGCTTCAACGAGCTTAACATCATAGTCAAGGGCGACGTGGACGGCTCGATTGAGGCTCTGAGCGACTCGCTCATAAAATTATCGACCCCCGAGGTGCAAGTGAATGTAATACACAAGGCTGTGGGAGCGATTTCAGAGAGCGATGTGACGCTGGCTGCAGCTTCCGATGCTTTCATAATCGGCTTCCAAGTGCGTCCGTCACAGGCAGCACGCCGCCTGGCCGAACGCGATGGCGTGGACATTCGCTTGTATTCGGTAATTTACAAGGCCATTGAGGAGGTGAAGGCTGCAATGGAAGGATTGCTCTCGCCCGAGGTGAAAGAAGAAATTATCGGCTCGGCCGAGGTAATGCAGACCTACCACATTTCAAAGGTCGGCACTATTGCTGGTGCGATAGTGCGCGAAGGCAAGGTGAAACGCAATTGCAAAGTGCGCATAATCCGCGACGGCATCGTCATCTATACAGGCGAATTAGGTTCGTTGAAACGCTTCAAGGACGATGTGAAAGAGGTTACGTCGGGATTTGACTGCGGATTGAGCATTGTCGGTTATAACGACATCAAAGAGGGCGACTTCATCGAGTCGTTCGAGGAGGTCGAAGTAAAAAAGAGCTTATAAAAAACTTTTAGTTTCATAATCACTTGAATTTTATAGTCAGGCGGCTGGCGCAGTGATTGCGCCGCCGCTCCTTTCTATTTGGCATGAATTACTATCTGAACATTGGTTCGAACATAGGCAACCGCCGGCGCAACATTTCTCGTGCCGTGGACTTGATAAGGCGCACTTTCGGCACCGACGTGCGGTGCAGTAGCCCTGTCGAGAGCGAGCCGTGGGGGTTCGACTCGGCCAACACATTTGTCAACGAAGGACTGGTGTTGCACACCGACCATGCTCCGGCCGATGTGCTGTCGATGCTGCAAAATGTGGAACGTTCCATCAGCAGCGCGTCGCACCGCAACAGCGACGGTTCATATCGCGACCGTGTGATTGACATCGATATTGTGGCAATCGACCAGCTAACTATCGATTCGCCAACTCTGAAAGTGCCACACCCGCACTTCTCCGAACGGGATTTTTACCTTATACCCATGTGTGAACTTGCCCCGGCATGGCGGCATCCGCGCACACATCTCACGCCGAGCCAGATGCTCGACAGGCTTAATCCGAAGTGTGCATCAAAATAGTGTGTGGTTAGCTTGTGTGGAGCTATCCTGTTGTGCTGTTTTGAGGAAATATTGAATTATAATATGCGAAAAATTGGCACAAAAATGGCTAAGTAATTTGGCCGAATGATAAATTTCGTTAACTTTGCACGTGGTTGACACAGGTGTGCGTGGTTTCAATTTCGCACATTTGCGTGTGTTTGGGTCTTGCTCACATTTAGAGTATCTATTGGCTGCCAATAGGCAGTTTTTGATTGTATGCTTCGTTGTCGAAGTGGCTTATTTATCCAATTATTAAATATAAATCGACGATTTGGGAACACCTTTGGTAAGTATTATTACGCCATGTTACAATTCAGGCCGTTTTGTACACGTTCTGCTTGATTCTGTGCTGGCTCAAGATTATCCAGCTGCCGAGATGTGGGTCATCGATGACGGTTCTACCGACGACACCCGCCAGGTAGTTGAAAGTTACAAGCCTCTTTTCATCGAAAAGGGATATACATTGGAGTATGTGTGGCAGGAACATTCGGGACAGTCCGAAGCCATCAACAAAGGATTGAAACTCATCAGTGGCGACTACTTGGTATGGCCTGATAGTGACGACTATTACGCTACAAGTGATGCACTTTCGTTGATGGTTGCCGAGTTGGAAAAGAGCGGCGACAAGGTGGGTATGGTCAGGTGTTTGCCTTCTTATGTCGATGCCAATGGCATTGATTATGATGGTTACCGCCATGCCAATTTCGATAAAGAAGACCTGTTTGAAGATTGCTTGTTCGGGATAAATGGATTCTGGTACATGTCGGGCGGGTATATGGCGAAAACCAGTTTTATCGACAAGTATATACCGCAAAGGACGATAAGCACGGCAAAGAATGCCGGGCAAAACTGGCAATTGATGTTGCCGTTGCTTTATGGCCACAAGTGCTTGACTATCAAAAAGTATCTCTATAAAATTGTGGTGAGGGACGATTCGCATTCAAGGTTGGGGTATCGTACATATACCGAGCGTAAACGCAAATATATAGATTTTGAGCATGTGCTGGTTCAAACCTTGGAAAGAATGAACCACTTGCCCTATGACAAGAAACGGAAATATATCAAGATTGTCCGCCGCAATTACAGGAAAGAACATTTGAAACTATGGCTGAAAACACATGTGCGCACTTGGCGCATAAGGTGCATGATAAACAAAGTGAAGCAACTTGTCAATGATAAGGCTGGCAAATAAAGAACTCTGTAGTGGTTGTACCGCTTGTGCCAGCAAGTGTCCGCATCGTGCCATATCGATGCGGCGCGACAGGCTTGGTTTTGCCTATCCCGAAATCGACATGGCTGCTTGCACCGATTGTGGCATTTGCGAGGCTGTATGTCCTTTTCAGGGTCATGCCCATCGAAACTCGGTGATTGAAGTATATGCCGTGAGGCACAAGGATATGAAGCAATTGGCAGCCAGCCAAAGCGGTGCTGCATTTGTGGCGTTGTCCGATGTTATACTCGCGCGCGGCGGCGTGGTCTATGGTGCAGGTTACGGCGAAGGGTTCAAGGTGGTGCATGGCAGGGCCGTTTCGCCCAGCGAGCGAGATGCATTCAGGGGAAGCAAGTATGTGCAAAGCGAATTAGGCACCGTGTTCGCTCAAGTCAAGGCCGACCTGCTGGATGGCAAACATGTGCTATTTTCAGGCACGCCATGCCAAGTGGCGGGGTTGAAATCATACTTGCATAGTGGAGGCAAACTTTATGAAAACTTGTATCTGGTCGATCTTGTGTGCCATGGAGTGGCGAGCCCATACGTGTGGCGTGATTACTTGTGGTATCTGGAACGCGCCTACAAGCACGACATTGTTGCCGTGAATTTCAGGGACAAGATATTCGGCTGGCATTCCCACAAGGAATCTTTCAAGTTTGATGACGGGAGCATTATTTATCCGAGGTTCATAGTTTACAAGGATTGTTTTTTGCGTCCTGCATGTGGTAATTGTCCGTATGCCAACCTTAACCACCCTTCGGATGTGACGATTGGGGATTTCTGGGGCATCGAACAAACCGACTTGCGTGCCGAAGATGACAATAAGGGTCATTCAATATTGCTGTGCAATACTCCGCAAGGTGTGAAATTGTTTGACAGCATAAAGGAGCAAGTTCATTTCCACCCTTTGGCAATGAGTACTTGCTTGCAACCCAATCTGTGCGAACCAACGCGCATTCCACGCAGTCATCTTCTTTTTGAGAAGCTTTATCGGCGTAGCTGGTTTGTGGCATTCTTGAAGGTGAGGAATTTTCCAAGTTGTCTTAAAAGATTTGTTAAGCATGTAAAACAACGGCTGTTATGAGAATAGGGATTTTAACATTTCACAGAGCGCATAATTATGGTGCTGTATTGCAATGCTATGCCCTGCAAAAAGTATTGGCAACGATGGGGCATGATGCAGTGGTGATTGATTACAGGCAACCGTATGTCGAGAGCCAGTATGCCTCGTTCAATTGGCAATATTTCCTTGACCAACTTGTCAATTTCAGGCTCCTTACCATGCTGCGTTATTTTGCCAAGGTGAGGAAGAATGTAATCCGTGCCGCTGTATTCCGTCGTTTCAGGAACAGGCATTTGTCTGTTTCCAGCAAGTGTGGCTCGGGTCAAATACCGCTATATGATTGCTATGTGATAGGAAGCGACCAAGTGTGGAGTCTTCATTGTACAAAATATGCCGATGATGTTTATTGGGGGCAATTTGCTCGACCAGCGAAGAGTAAAATAATCGGCTATGCCATTAGTTCCACCATTGAATCGTTATTGCAGATAGGCGGCGAAAAAGTGAAAAAGCACCTGCATGATTTTTCGGCAGTATCGTTTCGTGAAGAAGCAATAAGAAACCAAGTGGCGAGCATGGCTGGCGTGAAAGGTGAGATGGCACTTGACCCTACGTTGCTGTTCACTGCCGATTGCTGGCATGGACTGACCGAAAATGTGCCGGTACAACCTTCGGTGGTGGTTTATCATGCGCAATTCAGGTATGCATCGCAAAATGTGCGGCGAGAAGTGGATGAAAAAGCCAGGCAACTGGCTCGCTCTTTGGATTGCGGGGTGATTGACTTGTCGAATTGCATTACTTCGCCCGAATATTTCGTGGCGGCTTTCAAGCAGGCACGTTACGTTATTACCAACTCGTTCCATGGAGTTGCTCTGGCACTGACATTCAACAAACCTATGTATGCCATATTGTGCCACGATTCGCTTGACGAACGTTATAAACGCTTGTTGACTGCCGTGGGTGGAGATGCCATGCTTGTCGATACCGATTTTGTCCCAGTGGCAAAGCCGGTGGATTATGAACCCATCAATGTGGCACTGGCAAAGTTGCGCAGCCACTCGATTGATTTTCTGCAACATAATATATGACTATATAATATATGTCTGATACAACCAATAAACGAATAGCTAAAAACACGTTGTTGCTTTATGTGCGTCTTGCATTTGCAACGATAGTGAGCCTGTACACTTCTCGTGTCGTATTATTGGCACTTGGAGTGGATGACTTCGGTATCTACGGGGTAGTGGGAGGCATTATAACTCTGTTCACGTTTGTCAACGGTTCAATGGCCGGTGCTACCTCGCGTTTTCTTACGTATGAATTGGGGCTAGGCAATACCAATCAGCTGCGTGATACATTCGCTACGGCTTTTCTGCTGCATTGCGCCATAGCCTTGGTGATAGTACTGGTTGCTGAAACTGTGGGACTGTGGTTTCTGACGCATAAATTGGTAATTCCGCCCGAGCGCATGGATGCTGCCATGGTGCTTTACCAATTGTCGATATTCGCTACCGTACTCAGCATAACTCAGGTGCCTTATAATGCGAGTATCATTTCGCATGAGAAGATGCACGTGTATGCTTATACCGAGATATTATGCTCGGTGTTGAAATTGGGCATAGCATATTCGCTTGCTTCTTGTCCGGGAGATAAATTGGTGGTCTATGGGTTGTTGATGTTCAGCTTGCCTATTATCAGCACGGTGATATATCGCACCTATTGTCGGCGGCATTTTGCCGAGTGCAAATTGCGTTTTGTATGGAACCAAAGCATATTGAAGCCAATGCTGAATTTTTCGGGTTGGGACGTGTATGGCAATCTTAGCATTGTCGCCCGCACACAGGGTGTCAACATGTTGCTAAACTTGTTTTTCGGCCCAGCGATGAATGCAGCCGCGAGCATTGCCACACGTGTGCAGCTTGCGATAATATCGTTTTCGATTAATGTGTTGACTGCTTCGCGCCCGCAAATCATAAAGCAGTATGCCCAGGGTAATCATGCCGGCATGGTGTCGTTGCTTCGCAATACCTTGCGGTTGAACTTCTTCTTGTTGCAGGTGGCGTGTGTGCCGCTTCTCCTTGAGATGGATTTTGTACTCGATGTGTGGTTGAATGATGTTCCTGCCAATGCTGTGGCTTTTTGTAAACTCACACTGTTGTTTTGTATTTTTGCTTGTATGTCGTCGGTAATTATCAGTGGAGTGCATGCGACAGGTCACATTAAGCGTCCGAGCATTATCAATGGTACATTGTACCTCTCGGTCGTTCCAGTGTCATATTTCTTGTATAAGAATGGGGCAGCTCCATGGGTTGCATATCTGTTTAATGCTTTGGCGGCGTTTGTCGGAATGCTTTCCAATGCCTATACACTCAGGATACATGTGCCACAATTCTCGTTGCGGACACTTGTCGTAAAGGATTTCCTATCTTGTATGGCTGTCTTCGGTGTAGGGTACGCTGTAGGATATGCGTTGCATGAGAATATGGAAGAAGGCTGGGTGCGTTTTTTGCTCGTATGTGCTGCGACATCAATACTCTCTACTGGTGTCAGCTATGTGGCATTGTTCCCGGCGTCGTTGCGTGAGAAAATCATATTGTCGATACGCAAGTTGTTGCGCATCGGCAATTAAGCCACATCATTGGGCTGAAGTAGGATTGTCCGATTCTTTGCTGCTTTGTGCGGCATCTTTTATACGCCTCTTGTAGGCTTCAAGCTGCTTCTTGAAGAGCAGCTTTTTCTTTTTTTCCTTGGCAGCTTTGCGAGCAAGGTAGGCTTCATACTGGTTTTCAAGATAGTTGTCGGCCATGTTTATGTGTAGTTTTATATTTCTGTCATTGGTGTAATTTACGGCGCATCACTATTGAAGTTGCCATGGAGGTGAGCAATCCCACTACGGCCACAGCGGCAAATACAACCACGAGGTCGGTCATTTGCACTTCAACGGGGTATTGCTTTACTACGAGCAATTCGGTGGCACCTTGCAACTCGATAAGACCGAATGTCTGTTGTGCCCAGCACAATATCAGACCTATGGCGATGCCAGCCACGGCACCTACGAGCGATATGAGCCAGCCCTCGGTGATAAATATGCGTGTAATCTGCTTGTTGGTGGCACCCATGTTGCGGAATGTGGCTATGCTGGCATCTTTTTCGATAATGAGCAACGACAGTGTGCCTATCACGTTGAATGTGGCTATCACCATTATGAAGCCAAGCAGCAAGAATGTCACCCACTTTTCGATGTTGACCATGCGGTAGGCGTTGGCTTGCTGCATCAGCCTGTTTTTCACCGTATATTCCTCGCCAAGTTTTGCCGATATGGCGGCTATGACACTCGCCTCGTCGGCATCGGGGGTGGGCGATACTTCTATGCCCGTGGCCTCGGTGGGATAGTTGAACAGGAAGCGTGCCGACTCGATTGGTACATACATCATATCGCGGTCGTAGTCGCTTTGCTCCACTTGATACACTCCAGTCACGCGCATGGTGTCGGAGCGGAACGCCCCGGCAGGGTTGGCAAGGTTGATGTTGCCGATGCGCTTTGGGGCGAGAATGCGCACGCCCTCGACGAATCCCGGCCGCACTCCCAGCTGCAAAGCTACGCCGACACTTAGCACGGTATATTGGTTATATCCGTCGTTGAGTAGGTAATTGCCATCGATAATCACGTCGTTGATGCCAGTGAGCCGCTCATATCCATCGGGAACACCTTTAAGGAGCACTGGCATCTGTGCGCCGTTATACACGGCGAGTGCATGGTCGCTGATAGTCGGCAGTGCCATTTCCACGCCGTCGATGCTGGCTATTGCGGCCACTATGCTGTCGGCATTGGATATGGCTTTCCCGCTTGCGGCATTCACCATGATTGGAGGGTCGAGCTTGGCGAGCTTGCTGCCGATGAGGCTTGAGAAGCCGTTGAACACCGACAGCACGCACACCATTGCCGCCGTGGTGATTACCACGCCGCATATTGCGACTACCGAAATGATATTGACCGCATTGTGGGTCTTTTTAGATTTCAGGTAGCGGAGTGCGATTTTCAGCGTGAAATTGTTCATGCCTCGCCCTCTTGCACTTCCTCGGCATTGCTGCCAGGGTGTTTCTTGCGGTCTTCGTCAAGTAGCTGGTCGATGTGTTCGATGTAATCGAGCGAGTCGTCGATGTGGAAAATCAGCTCGGGGGTCTTGCGCAGCTGGAAGCGCACACGTTGTGCAAGGTCATACCTTACGGTCTTGGCGTTGCGGGTGATGTTTTGCAGGATTTGTTGCGCTTGCGCCGACGGGAATATGCTCAGGTAAACGTGGGCTATGCTCAGGTCGGGTGAAATTCTCACGGTGCTGACCGATATGATTACATTGCCTATTTTCGCCGTTTGCAGGCGGAATATTTCGCTCAATTCTTTCTGGATGAGCCGTGCTATGCGTGATTGTCGTGTTGTTTCCATTGAATCTGTTATTTTTAAAGTGGTGCAAAAATAGCCATAATAACGCCAATTCCCAAATTTTGCCGTGCCGCGTGTTGCTTGCCGCGCAGGGCATCCATAATCCTGTGCCTCCAACTATGATAAAAATTGGAGTATAGCCATTGCAAAAGATGTGCAATAACTCGCAATTCAGTAATTTGGCGTTAAATTGTTCAGTAATATTTATCGCACGTGGAATAATAGGGTTAAAGGACGTGATTGGTATGACTTTGAATGGTATGTACGACACAATGTGCCACTGAATTTTGAGCATTTTGCTGAACGAGTAAGGCAATTTAATGGCAAAGAGGTTGACAAAGGTTTATTTATGGAACAGTTAAAAAGCCGGTTATCTTCAACAGACATAAACCAGGTTAAGAAAGATGTGCTGCCATTTGTCAGAAATCCTAAAGAATTGGATATTTGGTCGAATGACTATTTCGTGCAACTTGCTGGCATGGTGAGGCTGGTGTGAACAAATGGTGGAAACTTAACGTGCCAGCTGCCTGTCGTAGTAGCCGAGCTGGGTGAGTAGGCGGCGGTTCCATTCGCTGCGTTCACGGTCGAAGAGCCAGCCCCATTTGTTGAAGTAGCGTATCATGTTGGTGATATGTATTTTGAGCATTCTACGGTCTTTGTAGGACGATGCGCGGTGGGCGTGGACGATGGTCACGCCGGGCCAATACATGGTGCGGTAGTGGCGGTGCATGCGGCGGGTGATGTCGATGTCCTCGGGGTACATGAAAAAACGCTCGTCAAACAGCCCCACTTTCTCGAAGCAACTTGTGCGGAAAAACATGAAGCTACCTTGGTGGTAAGGAACATTCAACGGGCTGTCGTGGTTCCAGAATTTGAGCAAATACTTGTAGTTCATGCGTTCTACCATGCGCTGCGGCAAGAACCGGCGGAAAATCAGGTTGGCAGGTGTCGGTAACAGGCGGCACACATATTGTAGGCGGCCATCGGGATACACCACGTTGGGTATGAGTTGTGCCACATCGCGGTTGCCCTCCATGTATGCAGTGATGCGTTCAATCACGCCGTTGCCAAAATATACGTCGGAATTGATTACAAGATGGTAGTCGGTGCCACGTTGCAGGCTGCGGCGTATGGCTACATTGTGTCCTGCCCCGTAACCGAGGTTGGCATTGTTGAAGATGTATTCCACATTGCTTTGCGACAGACAGAACTTGCGCAAACGGTCGGTAGGGGAATTGTCGCACACATAAACAGGCGATACGCCACCCGCTGCCAATGACTGCAAACAATGCGACAATTCATCGACATCGGTATTATACGTGACTATCGAGGCGGCGATATTCATTACGTGAATGGAGGTAGTGTGAAAGTCGTAGGGGGCATTAAAATGTAGATTTGTGTAATTTCGTAGGGACGCACGGCTCGTGCGTCCTACTCAGCCACGTAGCCAATGCCACGGCAGCTTGTGTGCATGAAAGGACGCACGAACCGTGCGTCCCTACGAAACTTATTTTCCATTACCGTCCTCTTGCTGTGTGTTATTCTACTTCTTTCACGAGGAAAATTTCGGTGGGGAAGTGGTCGCTGTAGCCGTTGAGGTACACACCCGATGCGTGTGTGCGCAACGGGTAGCCTTTGCGGTCGCCCTCTTTGGTGCGCAGGAAGTCGAAGTTAAGCACCTTGTGGTTGAGTAGTGTGAGTTTTGAACGGTCGCCAAGGAAATATTTCGACACGATGATTTGGTCAAACAGGTTCCACGAACCACGGTAGGCGAGTGTTCCTATTCCCTTGTCGAGTGTTTCCCACCAAGGGTTGTAAAGGTCGCCAATGGCTGTGACATCATCTTTCTCCTTTTTTGCGCCAAGCACTTCGGCGACGCTTGAGTTGAATGGGTCGTCGTTAAGGTCGCCCATGATTATGATGCCTTGGTTGGGGTCGTCGCGGAGCAACGAGTCCACAGTCATTCTCACTCGCTTTGCGGCGGCTTCGCGCAAATAGTTGGAACGTTCCTGTCCGCCGGTGCGCGACGGCCAGTGGTTGACAATCACGCTCACCTTCTCGCCAGCCAGCAGACCGGTGACACACATCTGGTCGCGCGTCTTGAATTCGGGGTACCCATTGACTACTACGCGCGAGTTCACCACGTTCAGCACACGGAAGAAGCGCGGGTTGTAAAGCAGTGCCACGTCGATGCCGCGCAAGTCGGGTGAGTCGTGATGCACGATTTGCAACCGTTTGTCTTTCAGGGCTGGGTCTTTCACCAAGTCTTGCAGTGGGGTGATGTTTTCGATTTCCGACACGCCGATGATAGCCGGCCCCAGTGGGGTCGATTTGGTGGTCATCTGGCTTATGGCGTATGCCATGTTATGCACCTTGTTGCGGTATTTTTCGCCATCCCATTTCTTGGAGCCGTTTTCGGTGTATTCATAGTCATATTTGCCGTTGTTGTTAATGGTGTCGAAGAAATTTTCGAGGTTATAAAAAGCCACTCCGAACACTTGGTAATGCTTTTCGTTGTCGTCGGCCGCGATAGAAAACACCACTGCGACTGCTGCGATTATTGCCAGTAATTTTTTCATAAATCAAGAGTCATTACGTTTTGAATGCACCAAAATTAAGAAATTATCTTTAATCCTCCGCCCGTGAGAATGGATAAAATAAACAAAAGGCATCGAAATGCCGTTGCCGAGGCAAAAAGTGCGCATCGGCAGGTCGATTTTACACAGTTGTTACATAATTTTGGCTATAAAGTGCGAAATTTGCAAACTTTCCGATTGGGCTTCGTATTGGTGGAATAAACTAATTAAAATTTATTCACACAAATCGATGATATTTGGAAATAAATATATACATTTGTTATTCAATAATGATTTGTTGCGCCCTGCCGAATGGATTAAGCAGGCTGCGGCAGAGTTGTTGCACCGCGACCCGCCGAAATGGCACTGTGAAAAGAAAATACAAATAACAAAACTAAATTTTATTAACCCACTGCTTATGAGAATTAAATTCTTACTGCTCATTACGCTCTTAGCGGCTCTCCCGGCAATAGCGCAAAACGCGGGGTTGCGGGGCGTAGTGGTGGATGCTCGCAGCGGACAGCCTTTGGCCGGTGCCACCATAATCCTCGAAGGACAGGACATATCGGTGGTGACGGGGCCAAGTGGCGACTTCCGGATTTCTACGGCATCCCCTGGCACCGACAACCTGCTCATTTTGTGTGCAGGCTATGATGATTGGTCGTCGCAAGTAGAAATTGCTGGCGGCGCAGTCGACGACATGGGAAAAATCGCCATGAAGTCGCAATCAGCTTACGCAGCCGCATTTAGCGGCGATGAGGACTTAATGATTGATGAGTCGCAACTTGAGGACGAGGAGGGTAACAGCCAGACAATCGGGTTGCTCTCGGGAGCTTCCGACGACGTGTTTTACCAAGCTGCAAGCTGGGATTTCAGCGTGATGCGTTTCCGCCTGCGCGGTTACGACTCGGAGTATTCCGAAACCTACATCAACGGTGTGAATTTCAACGAGCCGGCTCGCGGACGGTTCAATTACAGCATGCTTGGCGGCCTTAACCAAGCCTTCCGCAACAAGAATGTCGGCATAGGCCTCGAATCGACCACTTTCGGCTTCGGCCAAGTGGGTGGTGCCACCAACATCAACACTTTTGCCCGCGACTATGCCCCGGGGCTGCGTGCCAGCCTTGCCTACACCAACGGCAACTACTATGCACGCGGCATGGTGACATACGCCACCGGCCTCAACAGCAAAGGGTGGGCATTGACGGTATCGGCCGTGGGTCGATACTCCGACGAGGGCATATACCCCGGTACGTTCTACCACTCGGGAGGCTACTTCTTGTCGGCTCAGAAGGTGTTCAACGACAAGCACAGCCTGTCGCTCACGACATTCGGCGCACCTACGCAACGGTCTAACAACTCGGCTACTTACGAGGAGGCCTACGAGTTGTCGGGAAGCACCCGTTACAACCCCAACTGGGGTTACATGCCCAACGGCGACAAGCGCACTGCGCGTGTGGTTGAGTGTTTCGACCCTACGGCAATATTGAACTGGATATGGACTCCTAACAGCAACGTGTCGCTCAACACCGGCGTCGCCGTGCGCAAGTCATATTACTCGTCGTCGGCACTCAACTGGTATAATGCGGCAGACCCGCGCCCCGACTATTACCGCTATTTGCCTTCGTATTACGACGACCAGGAAACCAAGGACCTCTATACCGACTTGTGGCAAAACAACGAGGACTACCGCCAAGTGGATTGGGGTTCGATTTACCAGACTAACTACCTTAACAACTACGAGGCCGACCAGACTGGCGTTGACAAAGGGGCGACTTACATACTCGAAAAACGCCACAGCAACCAGTTCAACGTGCTGTTCAACTCGACGCTCAACATGCGCCTCAACGACTACATGACACTGCAAGGCGGCGTAGGGCTTAACTACACAAGGGCTTCGTATTACAAGACGATTAAGGACTTGCTCGGCGGACGCTACTGGACCGACATCGACCAGTTTGCCGAACGTGATTTCCCTACCGACGACATGCTGCTGCAAAACGACCTCAACAATCCCAACCGCCGTGTGGGCGAGGGCGACCGTTTCGGTTATGACTACGATATTAACTCTATTTCGGCAAATGCTTGGTTGCAAAATGTCATCAACTTGCCGCACTGGGACATAAACTATGGCTTCAAGGTGAGCTACACGCAATTCCAGCGCGACGGCCACATGCGCAACGGACGTTCGCCCGAAAACTCTTACGGCAAAGGCGTTATGCACCAGTTCGACAATGCCATGCTGAAAGTGGGTGCGACCTACAAGCTCGATGGTCGCAATAGTTTCCGCTTCCATGCCGCTTACGGCACAAAGGCTCCTACATTCGAGCAGTCGTACATCTCGCCACGTATCAAGGATGATGCGATTACAGGGCTTAGCAGTGCACGCATTCTCTCGGCCGACATTGCCTACTCGTTTAATTACCGTAACTTCAAAGGTACGATTACAGGCTTCTGGACCAACATTTATGACGACACCGAACGCACTGCATTCTATGACGACCAATTCTCGACATTCATGAACTACGTGCTGACAGGCGTAAACAAGACCTACAAGGGCGTGGAAGTGGGATTGGCCTATAAAATCACACCGTCGTTGACCGTGAATTTTGCTGGAACATTCTCGCGCTACCAGTATAAAAACCGTCCTACCGGCACGCGCAGCTATGAAAACGGCTCGATGCCCGATACCACGCAGACAGTTTACTTGAAGAATTTCTACGTCGGCGGCACTCCGCAACAGGCCTATAGCCTCGGTTTCGATTATGTCGCACCGGGCATGTGGTTCTTCAACATTACTGGCGTGTGGATGGGCGACAGCTATGTTGACCTCTCGCCAATACGCCACGAGGCACTGCCCAACTTGTGGACGCAAGTGAGCTCGGAAGAGGAATTGCAACAGCGCATCGAGAACATCACCCGGCAGGAGAAGCTCAACGACGCATTTGTGCTGAACTTGAGCATCGGGAAGCTCATATACTTGAATCGCACGGCATCGCTGAATCTCAACCTGAACATCGACAACGTGCTTAACAACAAGAATATACAGACCGGTGGTTACCAGCAAGGTCGTTTTGACTACACCAACTACACCACCACTCGCTATCCCAACAAATACTACTACGCACAGGGCATAAAGGTTTATTTCACCGTAGGCGTAAGATTTTAATACATTTTTGTCAACACAACATAAAACTCAAAATACACACTATGAGAATTAACAGACTATATCTCGCATCAGTGTTAGCGTTAGCTTCTGCGGGCATCGTCGGTTGCTCCGACAACTTCGATACCCCTCCAATGGTGATACCAAGCACCGACATCGAAGCTAACATCACAATCAACGAGCTAAAGACGCTATACTGGAACAGCGACCGCAACTATATCGACACCATAGGCCTTGCCGAGAATGGTGACAGCCTTTACATCAAGGCTCGCGTCATAAGTTCCGACGAGTCGGGCAACATCTACAACAGCCTCTATATACAGGACGAAACGGGCGCGCTCCCGATGTCAATCCGTTACCCCGATATGTTTAATACCTACCGTGTAGGGCAAGAGGTTGTATTGTCGGTGAGCGGAATGTACATAGGCAAGTATAACGGTTTGCAACAACTTGGCTATCCCGAATATACCGACCAGTATGGCTGGGAGGCTACTTTCATGGCTCGCGAGCTGTTTGAGTCGCGCGTGCATCTCAACGGACTTCCCGACGTGTCGCAGGTCGATACCATCGACATCGACCTTGGCGAGTTGTCGAGTGCCACCGCCGATGTAATCAGGTTGCAAGGCCAGCTTGTGAGGTTGCGCAATGTGCACTTCGAGGAGGCCGACGGCTTCACCACATTTTCGGATGCCGACAATAGTACCAACCGCACTGTGGTTGACAGCAATGGCAATACCATCATCATGCGCAATAGCAGCTATGCCGACTTCCAGGGCGACTTGCTGCCGATGGGCAACGGAACCATAGTGGGTATTTTGGGATACTATGGAACCGACTGGCAATTGCTGCTGCGCGACACCGACGACCTCATCGGCTTTACCACCGACACCAGCGGTACACGTGCCAACCCATACACCATCGAACAAGCAATCGAGCTGCAAGGTGCGGCACAGGGCTGGGTGACTGGCTACATCGTGGGTGCTGTGGCTCCTGAAGTTACTACCGTGAGCGGCAATGGTGACATAGAATGGGAAGCCCCGACCACGCTCGACAACACGCTCGTAATTGGTGCCACTGCCGACACTCGCGACATATCGCAATGCATCGTAATGGAATTGCCGCAAGGCAGCGCATTGCGCTCGGCTGCCAACTTGCGCGACAACCCGCAGGTGCTTGGAACCCAGATTTGGGTCACTGGTACGCTCGATAGCTACATGGGCACGTATGGCCTCACCGGCAACAGCGGCTCAAGTAGCGAATATGAAATGTCGGTTACTACTGGCGGTGAAGCAAGTCTTTACGAGGACTTCGAGGGCGGTGAAGTGCCTTCGGGCTGGACTATGATTGAATCGGGCGGCCAAGACTGGTGGTGCCGCGAGTTCGATAGCAACTACTACATCGCCGCATCGGGCTACAGCGCACAAGGTACGGCAACGCCTCCGTTTAATATTTGGCTTATCACGCCGGCTCTCAACGTGGATGCAGCAAGCGAGAAAGTGTTCTCGTTCCGCACACAGGTCAACGGTTACGGCGCAACGACCACCGAGCTGAAGGTGTATGTACTCACGACCAACGACCCGACCACTGCTACTCGCACCGACATCACCACTCAGGCTGAGTGGCCCACACCGCCGTCAAGTGGCTATTCGAGCTGGGTTGAATCGGGCGACATCGACCTTAGCAGCTATTCGGGTACCATCTTCATAGGCTTTTGCTACGAAGCTACCGAGGATGCCAACTATGCTACATGGTGCATGGACGACTTCCGTTTCGGCACTTCGAGCGGCTCTACTCCCGACCCTGGGCCAGATGACCCCGGTACTGCAATCGAGGCAAACCGTGCCGACTTTGAAACATTTGGTGACCCAACGGGCTACTACAATACATTCACATCGGCTGACGGCTGGACTGCAACCAATTGCAGCTTGCTCGCCGGAACCGACGATGCTTCGGCCGAAAGCCCTTACTTCGCATTCATCGGCAATGTGACTGGTTCGACTACCGAATTTGCCTACGCTCCGTGTATGAACGGCAACACCAGCCGTGCCGGCTCGATTGTATCGCCGACAATTGCTGGTGGCTGTGGTGAGCTATCGTTCAACTTCGGCATACCGTTCAACGAAACCGACCCAATCGGTTTCCGTGTCGATATTAAGCAAAACGGCGAAGTGGTACACACGTTCAACATCGAAGGCTCGTATAACAAAGGTGTACTCTACACGCACGTCGAAGAAAACATCAACGTGAGTGGTAACTTCACCATCGAGTTTACCAACCTGTCGCCATCGCATCTTGCAGAAAACCGCAACCGCGTGGCAGTGTGGAACGTAGCTTGGACGAGCAACGAATAACAATTGACAAATAACAAATCAGGGCGACCCCAGTGGGTTCGTCCTGATTTGTTATTTGTAGGGGCTGTATTATAATTGCAAATACGTTTATTTGTTGTAGAGCCGTGCAACAAATCAAATATGCAATTATGATACACCCTCGTTACTACAACGTGACACTGTATCTCATATTGAAACAGCCTTTAAAACAAGCTTTTATATTTAATCGCTTATGATGGATACTGCTTTTAAAATAGATTGAGCTATAAAAACATTTTGCGACAACAACAAACTGTGTGTTTTTGAGTGGTCTTAAATGGGAAAATGCAGTTAAAGCAAATAAAAAAAGCAGCTAACCGATTGGTTAACTGCTTTTTTTGCGGTGTGACCCCGGAGGGACTCGAACCCTCGACCCAATGATTAAGAGTCATTTGCTCTACCAACTGAGCTACGGAGTCATTGTTTCGTTGATTTCGGTTGCAAAGGTACGCACTTTTTCTGAACTACCAAATTTTTTCGGGAAAAATATGATTTTTTTTTCATGGTTCTGCCATTTAACCCACGTGAAAGCCAGTGGGGGAGATGTGCCAAAATGCAATTATGGTTATTTGTGTTGGGGGTGTCGCAAAAAGGGCAGTCACAAAATCGCGCAAATCCGCATTTTGATGCTCCCTCGTTATAGACTAAATTACAGCATATTACGACTGCCATCGGGCGGTCATCGAGCCGCCATGGTATGACGGTTCTACAACATATAATTGTAATTGCTGTATTTGATAGATTCCCCAGTGTCGTTTTTAATGAGAAAGCTGTGTATTTGTACCAAAATATCAGACACTTAATTTGGCAAAACCTAAAAGATGTTATATCTTTGTCATGACACGGTCATTTCATTTTTTAATGTTGCCGGTCGCAACGAGTGTTAAAAGGGAGTGAATAGAGTATTATTGCAACTTTAACGACTTTCTAATTGACATAAACGGTGTTTTGTTCGCCTTATGATTGGCCGAGCCGATGCTGGTTTCAATAATCTGACCATGAAGCGAAGGTGCGCAAATTCACTTATTTTGAAATGTTTATAATTACACGACTATAATAATATACACAAATGATGCGTATGGAAGTAGATGATTATTCCTTGATAGCCAATACAGGAATCCAACTATTTTCTTTTCCTGTCACCATTGACAAGCAGTGGCGGACGAAGATATGGTTCCATGAATGGTTTGACGAAAGCATGGATGAAAACGGCAAGTGGTGCCTCGAAATATTGAAAGAAATAACGTTCAAGGACGACGATACGAAATATTATTACAGGCTGACCGACTTGAACGACCTCGGTTATCTGAATCCCACTATAAGTTTTGAGAATGGCGATTTCACCCACGACGACTTGTGGGGCGACGGAATCGAGCCGTTGATGACCGATGGGGAAATGGACGAGAATGTCGATGGTGTAATATTCAGCATGAATTTCAATGCTTCGTGCTGTAACTTAGACAAATTGCTCGGCCAGTGGCTGCCGATGCCATACTTGAAGCGTAAAAATGAAACCAGCTTCGACCTTAACCCGCTTAATTGGGTGAGGTTCAAAATCGTTCCGTTGCCAGGCAAGGAGGGCGGCAATGCGCTGTCGGGCAAAATAGATTGTGTGGTGGTGATGGCTGTTGACAGCCGCACGGGCAATTATTGTGACCAATATCGTGAATATCCTGCCTTTGAGAATCAAGCCGACAAGCAACTCGATTTCGAGCTGTGCGACGATTGCATAACGCTGATGGACTATTGCTCGGGGCTGAACGGGCAAAACTATGTTGACCGCCACTTGTTCAAGCTCGTGCATCCCGAGTGCGATGGCGGTCCCGAGAACTACAAGCCTCGCCGCGGAGAGTATCACATGTCGTATGCCGCTTCATACATTTATCTTGTCAACTACCTCGCCGACCTTGCCAGCAGGCAATTAGCTCCGCAAAAAATCACCCTGTACCGAGGCATAGAGCAGGGCGTGACACCGCGGTTTGTCGATATGATGGTGGACGTGGGCAACTCGCGTACCACGGCCTTGCTCATCGAGGAGCTTGAAGATGGCGAAATACACAACAACAACATATTCACGCGTGTGCGCAAGTTGGAACTCACCGACATGAGCACTATGGTCGATGTTACCGACCCTGAATTGAAAATAATACGCTACGGCGAGCCATTCGACATGCGGCTGGCATTCCGCCGTGCCAAATTTGGCGATTTCGGCATTGGCGACAGCCGCCAGTTTGTCTATCCCAGCCTTGTCAGGCTTGGACATGAGGCCGACAGGCTCATTCACCTCACGCACATTGGTGACAACGACACGCGCGAAACGTTATCGACCTATTCAAGCCCCAAGCGTTACCTGTGGGACGACAAACTCAATGCCGAGGAATGGCGTTTCTTGCTGCTCGAAGGTGAACCCGAGAGCGAGAGCTCACTGCAAATCAACGGCATAAGCGAGATGCTCACCGAGACTGGCAAGGTGTGCAGCGGCAGCAAACGCAAGGGAGAGGAGATGCTGGCCGGCACGTCGTTCAAATATTCGCGGCAGTCGCTCATGACATTCTCGTTCTTGGAGATGCTTGTGCAAGCCGACGCGCAAATCAACCGCCACGACTACCGCCGTGACCGTGGCGACATTTCCATGCCGCGGCAGATAAAGCGGCTCGTGGTAACATGCCCGACTACTATGACCAGGGTTGAACGCGAGGCATTGGTGGGGTGCGCCAAAGATGCAATCAAGTTGTGGGAAAGTTTCAAGTTCAGTGCGCTCGACGACCCGTATGACGACACCCAGAACACCAGCCGCCATGCGACAGTGAAAGTGATTCCGAGCATGAAGCGTGTCAACGTGGGCGACGATGATGTGCCTTGGTATTACGACGAGGCTACTTGCGCGCAGATGGTGTATATGTATGGCGAAATCGGCTATAAGTACCGCAAAGGCTACAAGGAATTTTTCGACCTCTATGGCAAGCGCATAGGCGACGACAAGCAAAACTCGCTGACGGTGGCGTCGCTCGACATAGGCGCCGGCACAAGCGACCTGATGATTAACAAGTACAGTTATGCCGAAAGCAGCGGCATCAACGAACCAGCAAGCATCGAGCCCGACCCGAAATTCTTCGACAGCTACTATGAGGCCGGCGACGACATCCTCAAGGAGCTTATCAAGCAAGTGATGTATATGCGCGAAGACAGCGGCCTGTACACCAAGATGAAGGAGCTGAACGGTGCCAGTTTCGAGCAATTCAAGCAGTGTGCCAAGGACACTGTGGGCGACTACAACGAGCAGACCTATTATGACCGCATCATGCGCCGCGACTTCAACCTGCAATACTCCGTGCCGCTCATGTATTATTACCTCGACCTCTTGGTGAAAGGGGCCGGCGACCGCATAGTTTCGTTTGGCGACGTGTTTGCCCGTAATCGCCCCAGCGCAGCCGTGTGTGCCTATTTCAAGCGGCATTTTAAGTTCGACCTTGAAACGGTCAATTGGAACTTCAAGTATCAGGTGGTTTACGACATCATCGCCAACAAAATCGAGCCGTTGATGAAGACCATCGCCACCATCATTTATGCTATGGGCAGCGACATCGCAATACTTTCGGGTCGCCCTGCTTCGTTGCCGCCTGTGAGGGATTTGCTGTTGAAATATTATTGCGTGTCGCCCGACAGGCTCATTTTGCTCAACAACTACTATGTGGGCGACTGGTATCCCTACGGCCGCAACCGTGGCATAGTGGCCGATGCAAAGCCCATCGTGGCAATCGGTGCCGCCATTGCCGACAACAGTTATGGCAAGGGTAACTTGCCCGACTTCTTTGTGAAGCCCGACCGGCTTGCCAAGAACTTGAAATCGACAGTCAATTACATAAGCGAGAATCCCGACAAGGAGGGCAATTCGCCAGGTCGTGCCGATTACCTCATCAGCCCGTCGGTCGATATGGGCGAAATTGTAGTCGGTGGGCTGCCTGTGAACCTGTATGCACGCCAGCTCGACTTGAAGGATTACCCGTCGCGCATAATGTTTGTAATCGAGTATAACTATGAATACTTCCGCGACAAGGTAATCGCCACCAAGCATGTGACAACCGACGGCGACATAAACAAATATGTGAAAGATGAAATTGCCAAGCAGAAAGAAAAGCTGCCTTACCGCATCACCATCAAACGTGAAGATGCCGAAGACCTTGAGTCGATTGCCATCGAATCAATCACGTCGGTAAAGAACAGCGACTATGAAGACTTGCCAGTGAATATGCTCAAGCTGCATGTGCAGACGCTTGAAGCACGCGAGCGGCACTGGCTTGACACTGGCATCATCGATTTATAATATTAATGCAAAACAAGACTATGGCAAACGAAACAATAAGCACAATCGACCGGCATTCGAGGCTCATAAACGAAGCAATAGCATGGTCGGAGAAATACGATAAAGTGGGATTCCCACGGGAGGAGTTCAAGAGCTACCGTCGGCAAATAGCCCTCATGCGCGATGCCCTGACCGACCGCTGCGCAGTGGCAGCATACGGCGAGAGCCAAGTGGGCAAGTCCTATCTCATGAGCAGCTTGCTGTCGTCGCCCGGGAGGCCGTTCGTCATTGAGAACCAGGGCGAGGCATACAGTTTTATCGACGACCTCAATCCCAGCGGAGGCTCGACTGTAAGTACCGAGTCAACGGGCGTAATCACGCGTTTCACCACGCAGGAAGATGCCAACCCGGGCATGAAAGACTATGTGCATGTGCGCAATTTCTCGGTCGTTGACTTGGTGCTGCTGCTTGTCGATTCGTTTTACAACGACATGAAGGACCATAAAGTGGTTTCGTCGAACGAATATGACGAACAATTGCAGCAAATCATAGCTGAATGCAAAAGCCGCGGCAACCAAAAACAGGCGGTTATCAACGAGGACGACATTCGCACGATTGAAGAATACATTCGCGACAATTGCGAGTCGGCCGGCACGCTCAAGGCTTCGCAGTATTTCAATGTGCTGGCCACCGACATTGCTTGCGTTCCTATGAATCGCTGGGCCGAGGTGTTTGGCATCATGTGGAATGGCTACCAATATTTCACGTCGATGCTCAGCAAATTGCTCGCCGAGTATGAAAAAATAGGGTTTACCACCAATATATATATCCCGTTTGGCGGTGTGCAGCGCAGCAAGGGAACGCTGCTCGATGTCAGGTGGTTGGATATAATATGCGATGAAAGTATCAAGATTGAGGAGTTCAAGGAAAACGCCATTGACATATACGACGGAACTGGCCGCAAACTTGCTGGCGGATTTAAAAAGTCGTTCCTTGCAGCCCTGACTGCCGAAATCACATTTGTGCTGTCGCCCGAAATCACCACCGACAGGCAATTCCTGCGGCATATCGACCTGCTCGACTTCCCCGGGGCGCGGTCGCGCGAGAGCATGAGCGAAAAGGATGTGTCGGACAAGGATATACCCCAACTTTTGCGCCGTGGCAAGGTGGCCTATCTTTTCAACAAATATTCGCGCTCGCTGAAATTGAGCTCAATTCTATTCTGCTTCCACAATGTGCAGAAAGTGGGACCCGACGTGGGCAATTCCATAAACGACTGGATTGAAAAGTCAATCGGCGCCACGCCCGAAGCCCGCAGCGAGGCATTGCACGGGCTGGGTGGCCTGTCGCCGCTGCTCGTCGTTGCCACCAAGTTCAACATGGACCTTGAATTTAACAAGGCCGACCGCCCAGGCGAACTTACAAACCATTGGACCCGTTTCAGCAAGCTGCTGCCCGAAATCGTTACACCGCACACATGGCTCGAATCGTGGACGACAGGTGCGGTGCCATACTTCCGTCAAATATATCCGTTGCGCGACTTTTATTGGTCGAAAAAGCGCAAACTTTTCACTGGCTATAGCGATGAGAAAGGGCTGGAGCATCCCGAGGATGGCTATGACATGAGCGAAATACAAGGTTTTCCCAATTATTGGGAAGAGCTGAAGCAGTCGTTTGTCGGCCATGAGTTCATGCGCAAGCACTTTGCCGACCCCACACAGGCATGGAACGATGTGGCCACCCCCAACAACGACGGCTCGAAGGCAATCATAAGGGTACTCGACAAGATTGCCCCCAACCTGCACAATAACCGTGAACAAATGTTCCGCAAGCGGTTGACTGATATACTTGACAGCATGAACAGGACGCTCGATGCCAACTACAAGCCCGTTGATGCCGAGGGAAATAACCGCAAGGTGCGCCGAACCATCGGCCGCATCAAGATGGGCATGGCAAGGTTGAAAACCACCAAGGGGCAGGAAGCATTCGGCCGCATCATCGACAATTTCATGATTAATCCGCTGGAGCTTGTGCCTGTTGTCCGCGACATCATCGTGTATCACCGCGAGAGGCCCGAGGCTCTCACCGAAATCGACACCATTCGCGCCGATGCCGGAATAGTGGTAGGCGACAGCAAAGATAGGAACCTGCAACGCCTTTACGACTATTATTATGCCGAAAACGAGGAAGAGTTGCAAGACATGCTTGGTGAAATACAGCTCAAGGACGTGTTGAGCAACAAGGCCGGAAACCGGTGCAAGACCGATGGCGACCTTGTGACCCGCAACATAGTGAATTACTGGAAGTCAATCCACCTGAACCAACTGAAAGAGCCGCTTAGCAAGATGATGTTGCCCGAAACCGAGGAAATAATCAATGCACTGCAAAACCTGTTCGACAAGTTGCAAGTGGCGCAAAACAAGCTCAGGGAAAGCATCAACGAATATGAAAAAAGGCAAGGGTTCAGCGACGAGAACAAGCTCACGGTAATTTCCGACTTTGCCTCGCTGGTGCTTAACGACTTTGTCAACACCATAGGGCGCGAATACATGACCCCGGCTTACATAGAGGAAGTGAAAAACAAGGCACAGGCATGCAACATACGCCCCGGCGACATCAATTACGACCAAGTGACCGTTGTCCGACCCACGGAGCAAGACATCAACTCGGTAGAGTCGTCGCTCGAAGCCTTGTATAGCCGCGACCTGAATGATGGTCGCCAGCAAGCTGGAGGCAAGAAACTGCCATTTGAGGACAACTTCGACCGTTGGACCAATTTGCTTTACATAGGCATACTATTGTCGAGCAATGTACCCGACAACTCGGCATCAAACGAGGAAATAGGCATCATTTATAATAACTGCAAGGAAATTAAATATTAAAGTCATGGCAGACAATTTCAAAGGTATCAAAGGTAAACGTGGGCTGTGCAGCATCGAGAAGTCTAACTTTACCGATATACAGGCCATAGGACAAGACCCTATATATCTGCGCTACAATAGCATCAAGGCTGTTGTCGATAAGTTTATCGACCCGCAGTACCGTTCATTCCTCGCCGAACCCGAATATGTGGAGCGCACGGCCGAAATCGCATGGTATGCCGACGACTGGGGCGATAGCGACGTTCCTGTGCCGCTGAAAGAAGCTCCCGAGCGCATCGGCGAGTTTGAGGCCATAGTCGAGCATTATCGTGCCACTTGTGCCAAGCTCAGCGGCAACAACCGTATAATCATGGAAAAGGCCATGCGATATGTCAACGAAGATTTTGCCTACTGCATAGGCGACAGCATAGTGCTGGCAGTGTGGGGCATGAAGCCTAATCCCTACATTTACCGTTCGGTGGGCAAGATTGTTCAGGAATTTAATTTCGGACGCAACTATAAGGTTACATTTGACGCCGGAGATAACGGCCGCATTGACGGACGGCGCAAGAAATTCGTGAGAGTTGCCGAGGGTGGCACTGTGTCGGGTAGCATGGTTCCCGAAGTGAAGGCGCAAGACGGCTATACGTTCGACGGCTGGGCGCCCGACCCATTCACGACAACCATCAACAAGGCAACGACATTCAGCGCACAATACACGGCAGTGAAAGAACCCGACAACGATGACGGCGGCGATTCAGACCATTCGGTCAATTCCGACAATGTTTCGCCAGTACCCCCCAAGCCACCAGTTCCTCCCGAGCCGCCGGTTGACGACAAGGTCAAGGTGGAGTTTGATGCTGGTGTGGGTGGCCATTTCGATGACGGCAGCACTCGTCGCACAGTCGAGGTCAATCGTGGTGAATATATTTCGACATGGCAAGTACCGCAAGTCACGACATACCAAGGGTATAAATTCGAGGGGTGGGACCCCGACCCGACAAGCGAACCGATGCAATATAGCTCGGTCTATAATGCACGGTATTCCGAGGTCGCTATTGACAATATAGTCACCGAGAAACGCTCGTGGTGGCAGCGAGTGCGCGACTGGTGGGGAGGCCTGTGGGGCGGCGGAGGTTGTTGGCAGCGTCTGCGTGGTTGCTTGTGGGTATTGCTCGCATTGTTGCTTCTCGCCCTGATATTGTGGCTGTGCTCGTGGCTGTTCAAGGATTGCTCGTGCAGTTGCGACCATGATGGCGAGCCCGACAAGGTGGAACAGGTAGATAAAATCACCACCGATGATGGCCGCGAGGTGGACAACAATGGCGCTACGCAGCCTATAACCGACGATACCGGTACGCTGCCCGACTCGGGCAATGCCATTGTGTCGCCAGTAATCGACGACGGAGGCAATATGCCGCCAATCATCGAGCAGCCGGGAATGCCCAGCATCATAGGTAACCGCCTGTTTATATTCATGGAAGATGCCAACGGCGACATCGACGCATTGGCGCAAGACTTTAAGAAAGCTTACCCGGGCGAGCAATACAAAATCATCGGTTTTGACCGTGAAGTGAAGTCGCTCGTAATAGAAATACCTGCTAATGAGCGTGATGACATCCGCAAGTCGCTCAATTCGAAGTTGCCAAATCACGCATTCTTCGTGTTTGACGAGGAAGTGTATGAGTTGAACGGGCATCAAAGCGCAGCCGACGAGTCGCTGCGTGGGTGGCATATCAATGCCATCAACCTCACTGGCGGATGGGAAATAACGAGAGGGCAAGACGATGTTGTGGTCGCTGTCGTGGACGACGGCATCGATGCCGGCCACCCGATGTTTGCCGGGCGCATTGTCAACCCCTACAATGTGTTCCGCCAAGACAACCACCTAAGCTATGGTGAAGGACACGGAACGCACACGGCGGCACTTGCCGCCGGTTCGGCCAACTACATCGACAATGGCGCGGCTGGCGTGGCTCCAGAGTGCAAACTCATGCCTGTGCAGGTGTTCGACAATGGTATGTGTCCGCTGTCGGCATTGGTGAGTGGAGTAATGTACTCGGTGCATCATGATGCCGATGTGGTGAACATTTCAATCGGCCCGTCGTTCCAAGGTCTTAACGCACTGCCCGAGGAACAGCAGGACGAGATTGCCCGCAACACATTCCGCAACACGCAGATGCTGTGGGAACGCGTGTGCAGCATAGCCGCCTCGAAACGGTGCGTACTGGTGTTTGCCGCCGGCAACGACAACATACTTGCCGCCATACCACCCGAGAACCGCACAAACTCGGCAATCGTGGTGTCGGCTGTGAATAGTAGCCTGTCGCAGACCGATTTTACCAACTATGGCGACGAAGCCGACATATCGGCACCCGGCGAAGCCATATATAGCGCATTCCCCGGCAACAGGTTCGAGTCGATGGACGGCACGAGCATGGCAGCCCCCATTGTGACGGGAACCGTGGCTTTGATGAAGTGCCTTGACAAGGAAATCACGGTGAAACAGGCCCGCTACGTGCTGCAAAAGACTGGTGCGGCAGTGCGGGGCGACGTGCCTGTGATGGTGCAAGTCGATAGGGCATTGCAAACGGTAAAGAGCGGCGATTATCCGCCCGATAGCCTCATAAATGACGATGTGGCCCGGCAGCCGCTCCCGGCCGACACTGCTGTAACGGCTCCCGGCGATGGCGGCGAGGTATCACGGCCGCAGCCCGATGACAATGGCACCGATTATGACGAAATACGCCGCCAGATAAGGGAACATGAGCGGCGCATCGACGAACTCAAGAAACTGTTGCCCGAAAACCAAAAATGAAACTGCGATTATGAATAAGACTTTGAAATTCTCGTGGGGTCATATAGTATCGTTCTTGGCCCTCATATTCATGAGCTATGTTTCGTTCATGGGTGCATTCTACATGACCAATGGCGACATGTTGTTTTCCATCATTGCCATTGCCGTCATCGACGTGGTGTTGCTGGCCGTGTTCTCGTGGGCGCAGCTGCTGAAGGCCACCGCCCGCAAGTTCGACAAGCGCATCAAGGTTGAGCGTTTCGTGGTATTAGTGCTGTGTCCGATTGTTGTCATCGCATCTATGTTGCCGCAGAATTATTTTTGGCTTGTGTATGGCGAGCGTGACCTTGTGGTGACGTCGTTCAACACCTCAATTGTGGAGTCGAAAGGGATGTTTGACGACTATGAGCGATATGCCGATGAACGCATTGACCGTTACACCTCGTTGCTCGACCGCATAAAGCATAATGACACGGTAGCCAAAGAGAACTATGTCAACACGTTGCGGCTGCAATTGCTGTCGGTCAATTACGACTCGCTGCGCAGCAAGGCCGTGCGGTGGATTGACAATGCCGGGCGCGACGGCACTGTGTGGAATGCGTTTCTTGTGGGCAATTCGCGGCAAATCACGCAGTCAATCGAGGAGTGGCACGGCACATTAGTGGAATTTTCCACCCCGGTGCTCAGCAACGAGGGCAAGGATGTCGTTCCGTTTGATGCCGATGGCGCATCGCTCAATGCCGCCACTGCCGGGTTGCAGACGATTGTTGAGGTGTATGCCGGGCAGTCGGGCGTGAGCTGGTTAACGTTCCCCGTATGCATATTGCTGTTTGCCTGTCTGTTGCTACCCTACGTGTTGCAGCAACGCAACACCAAGGCTCGTCGCCGCATCTATTTGCTGCCATTCTTCCACAAGAAAGCCCCTACGCCTATTATGGGTGGTGGGCTTTACGATGGTACGATTGACATGGACGACAAAGATATGACCGACAGCGATGTTCCATCGGATGGAGACATATACACTGGCACGATTGACATGGAGGGTGGCACTTCCAATAAAACAGCCAACAAGAATGGGAAAGATGATATATATAACTCAACTTTTTGATTTAACACAGAGCGAATTGATATGGATATAAACGAATTGATAAATTTGTCGGACTATGAGCTTGCCGTAGAGCTTGCCAAGGGCAATATCGACCTTCGCACTTTGGCAAAAGTTCGCCCCGACCCTGTCGCACGGAAAAAGGTAAGGGAGATGAGCAGGAACGTGGACTTGGACCGGGAAAAGCGCGAAGAAGAGCGACGTTGGGCGATAGTTAAGAAAAATTGCGAATTGGACGAGTTGGAGGCGTTCATTGACGACTACCCCAATAGCATACATGCCGCCGAGGCTCGTGGCATGATTGCCCGGCATGAAGAATTGCAACATTGGAAACAAGCAAAGGACAGCGATGATGTCGGAAAATTGCAAATATTCATTAACGACTATCCACGTAGCGAATATGTCAAGGAAGCTCGCAGCTTAATCAATGAGATTAAGAACAGGGCAAGGAACCGCCAGTTCAGGTTGCGCGAGCTTGCCATGGATATCGATGGGTTCCAGCGCAACAAGTTACTCACCGACGAGCAGGTGGAAACTGGCATCAAGAACGCCATAATGAGGAGGCTTAACACCAACCAAATCTCCAAGGACGATTTCCTCAGCCTGCTCAAGGAAGACAACAACTTGCTCAATGCACACATGATTAATGTGCTGATTAATGTGAACGTCATCACTCCAGGCGATTTGAGCGACATAGGTATTGACGACAGGTTCATATATAAGTTGACACGAAACGCTGCTCCTCAAAACTACGATGGGGAATATCGGCCCTTGGAGAAAATCGACTGGTCATCGACCGAAGTATATTTCTGGGGTGTGCCATCTTCGGGCAAGAGCTGTGCTATTGGTGCCATACTTAGTGCGGCGCATAGCGGCAACGTGGCTAAATCAATAATATCGAACAATGCCTCGCAAGGATATGGCTACATGAACCATTTGAAGGATGTGTTCCGCCCCGACATGGTGATTTCGCTCGTAGCCGGTACTGCCAAAACATGTTTCTATGAAATGGGGTTCACGCTGGTTGACAATGATAATAAAAAGCATCGCATCACGCTGATTGACATGGCTGGCGAGCTTATGCAATGCCTTTATAAAAAAGATGCAGATGAGGGGCAGTTGACCGATGCCGATAAGACGATGCTCGGAACGCTCAATAAAGTTCTGGTGTCGAACCGCACTCGTTCGCGTAAGATGCACTTCTTTGTAATAGAGTATGGCGTGGAAGACCGCGAGGGGCAAACGACGCAAGATACATATTTACGCGGAGCCATGAATTATCTTAGGTCGCTCAATATCTTCAAAGATGATACCGATGCAATCTTTATAATGATAACGAAGGCCGATAAGGCTAAAGCCGAAAGTGCAGCAGAGTTCCGCAATTATATTCAATCGCATTTCAAGGGATTTTACAAAGATTTGTGTCAGATATGCGAGGAGAACGAAATAAATGGCGGACGTGTAGAAAGTTTGGCATTCTCGCTCGGAAACGTGTGTTTCCAGAATTATTGCCTGTTTGACCCTCGTTCGGCCGAATTTGTGGTAAAGACATTGATTGACCGCACACCTGCCGAACGTTCGGGCTTTGGCAAATGGTTCAGTAAATAAGTTTATAATTTAAAACTGTATATAAAATGAAAAAGATAGGGTTGATTATAAAGAACACTCGCATGGGCGAGGAAATTATATGCCAGTTCAACGCTCGTGCCAATGGACAATTTGAGCAATGGGCGAGTGGGCTGCCCGATGCTCGCGACTATATTAAAAAAATCTCTGGTTTTGACCGCTCGGGGAAGATTGCATACGTTATAAAGTTTTTTGGCGAAAACGGCATGGTTGTCGGAATCATAAAGACTGGTAACGGACGTGCCGGCGACAACATCACTGCATGGCTCCACGTGCCTGCCGACATCGATATGGCGAAATTGAAAATAGTGGAAATCATTCAAGCCATCGAAGAACAGTTTTCTTCGCCCGAAGGGCTTAAAGAGAGTGAATTGGCGAAATATTTTGTTCCAGAATATCCGACTAAGGATAACCTGCTTAACAAGCCATTGCTTAGTGCCGTCACTTCCAAGTCAGAGGGGCGAGCTGCTTATTGCTGCTACGGCACTCACGAGGAGTTGAAGTACCTGTTTGACAATATCGCACAGAAAGGCTATGGCGAATATCAAGTGTTGTTTTTCTTGAATAAAGCCGATGGCTTCGGCGTACCTAACGGGCAGAAAGTGGAAATCAGCAGTGTAAACAAGGTGCGCACCGTGTTTGCCCCGAACGGTGCAGACAAATATGGCTTCAAGCCGGCAATCATGCTCGATGGTAAGCGCGTTGCGTTTGATAAGGAGTATGAAACATACGAGGACGAACAACTCACCATAATATGGGAGAAACCTCACCACGAGGCCATCACTGTCAAATATAAAGTGCCGGCTGACAACAATCCCAAACCGTCCACTCCCGACGACCAACTGCACTACTACCTGCTTACCAAAAATGATTTCAAGATAACGGAAAGGAGTGAAAACAAAGTCAAAATAGACAGGTGTACCATAAAGGTAAACGACAAGATTCTAAGTGCCGAGAGTGGCGAGAAAATCACATTGGAAGACACTTCGGGCACACTAAAGGTGCGCATCAAGGTGACTTGTAACGGATATAAAGATTATGAAAGGGAACATACAATCAATACAAGAATTTCAAATGCATTAATAAATGTGCAATTGGAACGCTTGGACCGTGAATACAAGTTTATTATCCCCGTCGAAATTATCTCAAAAAAAGGTAAAAAGAAAAGTGTGAAGCCTAGCGAAGCTAAGTTTACAATTAACACTAAATCGGTTATCACCGAAAGTCCGGTAAAGGGATATGATGCTTACAAAGACATTAGCGAAGGGTCTGAGAACCAATTGGAATACAAGCGTTTCAATCTCAAATGGTGTCTTATCGGCTTGGCTGCCGGCATTGTCGTTTCGGTCGTTGCGTTTTTTATACTGTTTAAGACCGATTTTATTGAGCTAAAGGACGATGCTAAAGAGAAAGCATTGACCGAGGAAAAGAAAAAACAAGCCGACGAAGTGAAGGAGCTGAAACGGCAGAACCGCGAATGGCAGGATTCGGTAGATAAACTGAATGCTAAAATCGAGTTGATTGGTAAACCTAAAACCGAACAACAATGAACTTTTTGTTAAAAATAGGCTTTTTGATTGCTGCGCTTGTCCTCACGGTGGGGGCAATCTTGGGTTATGCCAAGAACCAAGTGTCGCCGCCCGAGGACATTGAGCAGGTTGACCAATACAGCCTCGATTTCGAACGAATGCCCGTGGCTGCCAGCCGTGCAGTCAGTCTTGCGGCAGCCGACGACGTTTATGCCAATGCCATATCGCAGCTCGACATATATCGCAACGAGGGCAAAATGGCTGCCGATGTGGTTTCGGCCAACTTGCGCACGTTTGCCAATAGCTATTCCAAGTCGTTCCTTAATTTCAGTTTCATGAAATTTAAGGCTTCGGAATGGCACGACAGCGACTTGCGCCGAATGTTGACCGACATAACAAACCTGAATTCGCTCAAAGATGACAATCGGCGGCCAGTAATAACTGGCACACGTGCCGACTCGCTGAAAATCGTTGCCGGGGTCATATCAGATTATTATGATGCCGTGGCAGTGAGCCGCAGCCTTTCGTACCACGGTGTCAGCGAGGCCCGTGCCACAATTGCCCAGGCCGACTCGTATGCCCGAGCCAAGTACCTGTCGAATTGTACAAGCCTCAAAAACGCACTTGGCAACGTGCGCAGCGGCATAGGCAATTCGCACTACCAGTATGTGCTTGGGCAGCTCAACAGTATGTTAAGATACAGCTACCGTACACACTCCGAAAGCGAGTTTAACCAAAAGGTGATAAATGTGCAGCGCGCATTGGACGAGTATAACAATAATGCCCAATCGCTATATGGGTCGAAACGTGATTTGACTGGTCCAACAAATCGAGCTGTGAAGTATATCACTGATGCAACAGACTATTATATGAATTTCAATTAAATCTATTAACTCATGAACCGATTGAGAAATATAATTTTGACACTGTTCGGCGCTATTATGTTGATAGCCATGTTTCCTCCTGCGGCCAATGCACAGCTTTTAGATGCAGCCAAAGAACGCAGGGCCGAAATACGCGAAATACGCCGCCAAGACAGCATTGCATATATCAATGCTTGCAAGGCTGGAACACTTGCTGCTTTCAAGAATTATCTCAAAGAGTATCCCAACGGGTTGTTTAAGAAGCAAATGAACGACCGCATTGCCGACTTTGACATCTGGAGCAAGGCAAAACAGGCCAATACGATTGCCGCATATAATGAATATCTTAACCAGTCGGTGACTAAGGCTTTCATAATCGAGGCCGGCGATGCAATCACCGAATTGGAGTCGGTCGATGCCTGGAATGCCATTAAGACCACTGGCACATTGCAGCAGGTAAAAGCGTTCATAGCCAGCTATCCCAAGTCGTCGCGCCGGGCAGCGGCAGTAAAACGCGCACACGAGTTACAGGGTGTCGAATATTACCAAAAGGGCGAATGGCTCATGGCTCTTGCCGAGTTTAAGGAGGCCGGTGGGCGCAACTCGCTCGAATACAAGCACCAGAAGATGTATGACTATTGCTTGGAATATGACGAATATCGCAAGCTCGATGAATATACGCCCGAATCGACGCTTATCGCCTACCTTAACCGCCATCCTAATGGGTATTTCCATAATAACGTATCGAATGAAATAGCTGTGCGGCGAGCGAAAGAGTTGGACAAATATTCCACGTCGGTTGACTATGAAAATGCCATGGCGTTTGCCAAGGATTATAGGACGCAACGTGAAGTGCAGACCTACATCGACCGCAGCAAGGCCGATGCCGAAGCCTATCGCAAGATGCGTAAGAAATGGGAGCGTGACGAGAACGGCGGTTGGACCGATTTCGTCTTAGGCTGCGATTTCACTGGCAATGTCGGCGCTTCTGATGAGGGGCAAAAAATGTGTTTCGATTTTATTGTGGGTTTACGCATCGGCAACTACCGCGACCCGTTGCAATTCGAGGTGGGTTTGAAACCAGGTTTTGTTATGCCGGGTTATGTTTCGAGCTATTATGATTATTACTATGATTATTATACCGATAGCGAAACATATTTTCACATGCCTATTTATGGCAAGCTGAAAATCAATGTTTGCAATGCAGGGCGAGGAAAGTTTTTCATTTTTGGAGAGTTCGATTACAATGCCGTGAGGGATGATTGGTATGAGAGCGAAATGTCGGTTGGCGGAGGTATTGGCCTCGGTTGGAAGCACTTCGACATGGCGTTTTATTACCAGAACGACATTGACTACATCGACCCGCACTCGCTTGGCGTTTCGATGGGCGTATATTTCTAATGAACTGTGCATTTGCGGCCGTGCGGACTTCCGTGCGGCCGCACCTTTTTTTACAGTGTAAATATCGGTAATCCACGACTGTTTATTATATTTGCTAAAAAATGGCATGAAGAATGAAATACCCGATAGGCATACAGAGTTTTGAAAAGTTGATAACAGGCGGTTATTGTTATGTCGATAAGACTTCGCTTGTTTATCAATTGGCGAATGAAGGTAGCATATATTTCCTGAGCCGCCCGCTTCGGTTCGGGAAAAGCTTGCTCGTTTCGACGCTCAAGAACTATTTCCTCGGGCGGCGGGAGCTGTTCCGCGGGCTTG
>CALUMJ010000020.1 GCA_944321715.1 uncultured Muribaculaceae bacterium
AATCGAGTCTTGCGGCACTCGGACGCACGGGCCGTGCGTCCCTACGAGGTGGGTCATGCCAATTTTGATACACCCTCGCTACTACCTTTATGCAACACATTGCGACTTCCACCAAACGGCATAGGAGCGTGCCATACATTGCATATTTGCAATCTTTCGTGCCGCTATTTTGACACATCGCTTGCAACTGCAAACAAAAAAGCCCCGGGGGAAATTCCTCCGGGGCAGTTATTATTAGATGTATTCGACATTATTCTTCATCTGATGACTGCCTTGACCAACCTGTATTTTGACCAAGAGCGTCATTAGCCGTAATCTCAGAGCTTGGTATAGGATAAAGATAATGCTTCACCTCATACGTGCGGTCATAGTCAGTACCACCGATATTGTAAGCATCGATGTATGAGCCATCGCCAGTTGTAACGAGATGCCCGTCGTATATACCAGCGTCATTTGTCAAGTTTGCACCAAGAGTGATGTCAACATTTTCGGGGTTGGTAGTATCGAGCTTGTCGAGCATGTGCCAACGAATCAAATCCCAATAGCGGAAATCGTTGTCAAACATCAACTCGCAACGGCGTTCGCGGCGGATTTCCCATATCAACGAGCTGACATTAGCCGGTTTCTTGGGGTCACCGAGGTCCACACCGAGAGTTATAGACGGCAGGCCAGCACGAGCCTTCAACTTATTAATCGTGTTGTCGAGGTCGGTTTGGGTGATAGAGCCAAGTTCGGCCTTTGCCTCGGCATAGTTCAAGTACACAACCGATACCCAATAAAGCGGGCACCAAGTGTAGTTGCTATAAGTGTTTTGGCGATATGCCGGGTCGATAGTGACGTTGTCATACTTGCAGATGGTGTAACCCGTCGATGAAGTCATGGCCATACCGCCAGCGACACGAGCCCAACCGCCACCAGTGCCAGTGTAGCACAATATGCTATCGACTGTCTGACCCAAACGGAGGTCGCGCATATCAAGCATGTGCTTGATATTCAAGTGTTGCGAACCATCATTGTCGGAATACTTCATTACAGCAGCGTCATTAGAGGTGTCGTATGACGTGTTGGCTTTGAGTTGACCGTCAAGGAAGAGATAAGAATCAAATGCATCCTTGGTCATACCATCCTGCTGAGTCGATGTGCAAGTATAGTCAATAGTCGAGTGTTCGAAAATATCTTTCAGGTATTCCTTGCAGAAAATCACCTCCGAATTGTTGGCAAGCGACACAGAATTGTATATGGCTTGATAGTTGTCGCTTAATGGATAAGCAGCCATCAACGGTTCGCACAATTCCACGCAATAGTTCAAGAAGCGGTTTGCGCCTTCGGTGTCGGGGCCTTTGCCATTTTCATCGGCAGTGCGGTATTTGCGGAAAGTGCCTTCCCACAAGCAGATGTCGGCAGCCATTGCGCGAGCCATATTGCGCGACCAAGTAGTCTTAACGCCAGTGCCCTCCTCATTGATGTTGTTGCAAGCAAATTGTAAGTCGTTAAGCACGCTGTCCATCACCTCGTCGCGGTCGTCACGAGCAGCAAACAAGATGGGGTCGTCAACGTCGGGTACATGGTTAACCCACACACAATCGCCATACTTGCGCACCAAGTCCCAATGTTGCCAGCCGCGCATCAGGCGAGCTACGCCAAGCCAGTGGTTCTTGGTGTCCTCGTCCATCTCGGTAGCCATCGTGTTGAGAGCCTCAATCATGGCATTGGCCCGGCGTATTTCAGTGTATGTGCTAGTCCAATTGCCGTCTGTCGCAGGAGTGTTGACATATTTCCAATTCTTGAAACCAGCACCGGCCTGGTCGTCGCTCAGCGACTGGAAATAGAAATCGCCATTACCGGGGTTACCATAACCTGTAAATAAGTTATAAAATGTAGCGGCATATCCTTCTACCGACGACGGATTGTTCCAGAATGTCGGGCTGTTGGTAAAGCTGTCCAACGGCTCTTTATCCAACATATCGTTACAGCTTGAGAGCATTGCTCCTCCAGCCAATAATATGCCAAACAAATATATATTCTTTTTCATAATATCAATTTTGGATTAAATTATAACGTGAGCTGTAAACCAAATGAGATAGTACGTTGCATAGGAGCTACACGACCCCAAGTACCGTTGTTGCTCGATGCCGTGTTCGAAGTGCTTTCACTTGCCCCAATTTCTGGGTCAAGAGGTACATAGCTGTTGTTGATGAGTTCACACAAGTTCTCGGCAGCAATGTAGAAGCGCAGCTTCTCAACTTTCCACTGGCGAGTGAAATTTTGCGGAATGGTGTAACCCACAGTGAGGTTCTTGAAACGCAAGTATGAACGGTCAACGATATACTTCGATTGTGGATAGAAATTATACTTACCGTTTGCGATGTTAGAAACCGTACCAGCTGCACCTGCACCCGGATAGTAACGCGGATAGAATGCATCGGTATTATCCTCGGTCCAGTAGTCTATTTGGTGTGCATAAATACCATCGGCACCACGCGAGAACGGAATAGCGAATGCGCCAGTCTGCCATTCTTGCCACTTACCTACACCCTGGAAATACATGTCGATGTCGATACCACGCCATGAACCTCCAAGACGGAAGCCATACTGATAGCGCGGAGTGGTGTTACCGATAACAGTCAAGTCGCCCATATCATTTACGGTACCTTTGCCACCATCAATCGTGCCGTCGCCGTTACGGTCAACAAACTTGATGTCGCCAGGACCGAAAACGAAGTTTTCACTTTCAAGCCCACTTTGGTCGGCAACGCCTTGGGCGTAACCAGTCTGGTTGCCATCAGCATCCCATGTAAAGTCATCGTGGGTAAAGAAACGGTCGGTTTCAAATCCGTATATGTCGCCATAAACCTTGCCAGTGAAATATTCGTCGAGGTTGCCTTGCGGGTTGTTCCATTCAGTAACAACTGTCTTGTAGTCGCCTACGTTACCGTTGACATACACGTCAAACTCGCCAAAACGGTGGCTCCAGCTTGCCGAAAGTTCCCAACCGCGAGTGCGGAGCGAACCATTGTTGCCGTATGGTGCGGTAGTTCCGAGAACACCAGGAAGCGTCACACCAGGAGCAAGCATGTCGAGGGTCTTGCGTTGATACCAGTCGAACGACAAGTTAAGCTCGTTGTTCAAGAAGCTCAGGTCGATACCGAGGTCGAGGGTACGGATGCGCTCCCACGTTAACGAACTCGACACTAACGACGGCAGGTCGTACATCATCATCATAGTGCCATCGGAATTCAACCAATAAATGTCATCGACAAGCCCGATGGTAGAGATAAACATATTCTCGCCCACTGCCTCGTTACCGATTTCACCGAACGACGCGCGCAGCTTACCATTGTTGACGATGTGGCGAAGGTTGTCGAAATACTTCTCTTGCGTGAAGCGGTAACCTACCGAACCCGAGGCGAAGAATGCCCAACGGTCGTCGGCCGGGAACGATGAAGAACCATCGTAACGACCGTTCACTTCGAGCAACCAAATGTCGTTGAAGTTATAGTTGATACGTCCGAAATAGCCGGCAGTTGCTGAATGCACGTGGCGGCCTTCGACAGTCTGCGTACCAGTAGCGAGGTTAAACTCGGGCTGGTCATAGTTGAGCAGGTCGTTGCGGCGCGAGCGGTGCCAAGTGTAGTCTTCGCCCTCGGCATTTCCACCAAGCATGATGTTGAAGTTATGCTTCTTGTTGAGCGTGAACTCATAGTTGGCATAAACGTTCAGTGCATAACCGTTTTCAAGCTCGCTCTGTTGTTGCAAATATGAGTCGGAAGCAAACGAAGTAATCGGAGTCGGGTCACCACCCCACGAGTTGTGGCCCTCAACCGGCAGACCGACAGTGTCAACAAAGATGTTGCGTACACGATAGGTGAAGTCGGCATTGATGGTCAAGCCCTTGAACGGAGTGAGTTTCAAGAAACCGGTGACACGGGTGTTGTTGAAACTGGTTTCGGAATCGCCGGCTTGCTTGAGGTATGAAATGGTGTTTCGCACGTCCACGCCATCGATTGTGCCGAGCGGCTCAAAGAAGCTACCCCAGCGCCACATATATTCATAAATCGAGCGGCGGGTGTTAGGCCTCGTGTAATTACGTTTCGAGTAGCTGATGCGCGTACCGATTTGCAACCAGTCGGTAACGTCCGACGAAATGTTTGCGCTCACGTTGTAACGCTTCACTTGGTCGGTGTTGAAGTTGAGCGCGCCATCCTTGCGGTTGTAGCCAAACGACAGATAATAGGTCGTGCGGCCGCTTGTACCCTGCACGTTCACATTGTGGCTCTGCGACGGCGACCAGTCCTTATACATAATGTCGTTGACATCCCAGTCGGCGTAATACATGGTTGCACCCGAAGTCGGGTCAACATAGTAATCGCCCACATTGTCCATACTTACGAACGGGCGCATCTCGCCATAGCCGCGTTTCTTGTGGCCGTTCTGTTCCTGCCAAGCCTCGGCGTATGGGAGCATCGTGTCCATGTACATACCGAAAAGCTCGGGAGCCGAACCTGCGCGAGTATTAAGTTCGAGCAATGCCCGCAATTGCGAAGGCACGTCGGAATATTCGGGCAACGTGGTAGGCGTGCTCCATGCAAAGTTGTTTGAGTAGTTCACGGTAAACTTGTCTTCCTTGGTACCGCCCTTGGTGGTAATCAATATCACACCGAATGCTGCGCGCGAACCGTAAATCGAAGTCGAAGCTGCATCCTTGAGTACCGAAACGGTAGCGATGTCGGCACCGTTAATCATCGACAAGTCATCGACAGGCACGCCATCGACGATAATCAACGGGTTGCTGGTTTCGCTGTTACTGAGCGTACCGACGCCACGGATAGTAATCGTCGGCTGGTCGTTAATACCACCTTGCGAGTTCAAGACGGTCAAGCCCGGCACAGCACCTTGCAATGCCTTGGCAACATCCATTTGTGGTTTTGAGTCGAGGGTTTTCTCAACATCGACAGTCGAAACTGCACCAGTAACGTTAACTTTCTTCTGCGTGCCATAGCCGACAACGACTACTTCGTCGAGAACTTCGGCATTTTCTTTCAGCACGACACGCAAGTTAGTACCTTGGGCTGCAACTTCTTGCGGTTCATACCCAACGTAAGAGATGGTCAAAGCCTCACCGCTCACACGCAGTGAAAACCGTCCGTTGACATCGGTAGCGACGCCATTGGATTTCCCTTTCTCAATAACATTGGCTCCGACAATGGGAACACCATTCTCGTCAACCACAACACCGCCAACCGTGTGAGTAGCCTGCTGGGCCACGCTCACCGGAGCTGCCGTATTGACGGGTTCTGCAACCATTGTTCCGCTACACAATAATGCGCCAGCTGCTGCCAGCATGAGGATACGATGTCGCCGCAATCCTCGTTTCGTGTGAATTTCTTTCATAAACGTTTAAATGGTTTTGTTAATAATAATTTTTTTAAGAATTTAAGGCTAAATCCAAAGAAATGGCACATAAACAATAAAAACAATGAATATGTCCTTATCTCTGGCCTTTCTACATTAATTTCACGTCATGCCCTATTGCCAGCAGGCGAATAGGTCACTTTCACAAAATCAAATTTACGCAAATATTTTTATACTGTGCAATATTCAATCAAAAATTTTTCATATAAAAATAAAAAAAATTTTATAACCACAGGCGGCAACAGTGAATTTGCATCACAAACACACTAAAATACAACACATTAACACAGCACAATGTTTTACAACATATATATTATTCTAAATTTATGTATCTAAACCCAAAATCCGGGGAAAACACCTCGTCGGCAACAAGCAAAGCCCGGTGGTGTATCAAAATTAGCAGTACCCACCTCGTAGGGACGCACGGCCCGTGCGTCCGTGTGCCGCAAGGCACTGTTAACCATTTGTAAATTAACATAATATACAACTGATTACATAGCGGACGCACGGGCCGTGCGTCCCTACAAAATTGCGCAAATTTGCATTTTGATACACCCAACACATTCGGTGGCCTGCGACAAACTGCACAAAAACAGAGGTGCCACATGGCAGCCAAAGCCTGCTGCATGCGGCACCTCATCATCCAACCAAATTTTTATTTACCCAAAAAAATTACAATATACCTTGCGACATCATTGCCTTGGCCACTTTCATGAAACCGGCAACATTGGCTCCACGAACATAATTAACGTAACCGTCGTCTTGCTTGCCATACTTCACGCATTGCTCGTGAATGTTTGCCATGATGTCTTTCAGCTTGGCATCGACTTCCTCGGCACTCCAAGTGAGCTTTTGCGAGTTTTGCGCCATCTCAAGCCCCGACACCGACACACCGCCGGCATTGGCAGCCTTGCCCGGAGCGTAAAGAATCTTGGCGTTGATAAATTCGTGCACAGCCTCGGGTGTCGATGGCATGTTTGCGCCTTCCGACACCGCAAAGCAGCCATTTGCAAGAAGCGCGCGTGCATCGTCGCCGTCAAGCTCGTTTTGTGTAGCCGATGGCATTGCAATGTCGCACGGAACACCCCAAGGACGGCCACCGTCGAAGTATTCGCAGCCATATTCCTCGGCAAACTCGCGAATGCGTCCACGGTAAACATTCTTCAGCTGGAACACATAATCGAGTTGCTCGCGTGTGATACCTTCAGGTACATATATAGTGCCGTTTGAGTCGCTCAAAGTCACAACCTTCGCGCCCAATTGCAGCAGTTTCTCGGCCGTGTAGGTAGCCACATTGCCCGAACCCGAGATTGCCACCTTCTTGCCTTTTATGTCGATGCCGCGTGTGGCGAGCATGTTAAGCAGGAAGTACACATTACCATAACCGGTAGCTTCGGGGCGAATGAGCGAACCGCCAAATTCCATACCCTTGCCGGTGAAAGTGCCGGTGTTCTCGCGAGCCATCTTCTTGTACATGCCATACATGTAGCCCACTTCGCGTCCGCCCACGCCAATGTCGCCGGCGGGAACGTCGGTATCGGGCCCGATGTGCCTCCACAACTCAGCAATGTAGGCCTGGCAGAAGCGCATCACTTCCATGTCGGACTTGCCCTTGGGGTTGAAGTCCGAGCCACCCTTTGCACCACCCATCGCAAGCGTGGTGAGCGAGTTCTTGAATGTCTGCTCAAACGCGAGGAATTTAAGGATTGACTGGTTGACCGACGCATGGAACCTTATGCCACCCTTGTAGGGGCCAATTGCATTGTTGTGTTGCACACGATAGGCCATGTTGTTCTGTATGCGGCCCTTGTCGTCAACCCATGTGACCCTGAACGAGAATATCCTGTCGGGAATGCACAAGCGTTCGATGAGGTTATAACGTTCAAATTCGGGATGCTCGTTATATACATCTTCAATAGTGGTTATAACCTCCTCCACTGCTTGCAGATACTCCGGCTCATTGGGAAAACGCCGTTTCAAATCATTTAATACTTCGCTTGCTTTCATTTATTCGTCGTTTTTGTTATAGCTTTCCGTTTGCAAAGGTACATAAAATAATCGTAACCGCAAGCAATCGTAAAGCAAAAACCTGCAAATCGCAACATTTTTGCACTACAATCAACAAAAACGCCTCAAAAAGCAACATTACAGCCCACAAAAAAAGGAGCGAGGCGCAATCCGAAACATTTCGGTCGCGCCCCACCTATTATAAATGCAAGCTGCTAAGAGTCTATTAGAATTCCTGGCCGAGGACGAAGTGGAAGTGGCTGCCGCCCTTCTCGCCAAACACGTCGTCGAAACCGTATGCCCAGTCGATACCCATCATACCCACCATCGGGAGATAGATGCGCACACCTGCGCCTGCCGAGCGTTTCAGGTCGAACGGCGAAAAACGGCTGATGTCGCTCCAGGCATTACCACCCTCGGCAAATACCAACCCGTAAATGGTGGTACTTGACTGCAACATGAATGGGAAGTGCAGCTCGACGGCAAAACGCGTGTAGGCATAACCTTCGCTTCCGTATGGAGTGAGCGCGCCATTGTCATAACCGCGCAAGGCAATGGTTTCGGTAGCGTATGTGTAGCTGCCCGACATGCCGTCGCCACCGACGTAGAATGTTTCAAACGGCGATTTCAGATACTTGTTGTAGCTTCCGAGCAGACCGATGTCGGCACGTGTCATCAACACCAAAGTCCATTTGCCGTCGGGGTCGGTGAGCGGAGTATAGGTGCGCGACTTGAACTTGAGCTTCCAGTATTCAATCCATTCATACATTTCCTCCCTTGCCGCGTCGGTATTGGTTTCCGACAGCGTTTTCCAGTCTTTCTTGCCGAAAAGCGATGCCGGCGGCGTGAGCTGCAATTCGAGCGAGAACTGGCTACCCTTTCGGGTGTAGAGCGGGTTGTCGATGCTGTTGCGGGCAAGCGTCAACCCCAGCACTATGGCATTGGACGTACCATTGTTCATGTAATACAGGTAATCCCAGTTCTTCAGGTAATACCACTGATAGCCGAGGCTTGCCGTGAACGTGAAATAGTCGTCGGGCCAGCTCAAGCGTTTACCGAACCCTACCGAAATACCTGCCATCTGCAAGAACTTGTTGGGGTCGTATGAGTCTTGATATTGATATTGGTAATAATCGTTATTGTAATACCCGCCATACAGGAAGCTGCTGTAAGCACTAGCCCAACGGGAGTTGTAATAATCGCTGTTCACACCCGTCTGGCGCGAATAGTAGGCCGAAACCGACAGCGAATTGGGTCGCTTGCCGCCAAACCACGGGTCTAAGAACGACAGGCTGTAGGCCTGGTAGTAACGGGCGTTGGTCTGGGCCGATATGGTGAACGTCTGACCCTCGCCCTGCGGTATGATACCCTTGTATGACGATGGGTTAAAGAGGTTCTTCATCGAGAAGTTAGTGAACTTCAATGCCAAGCGGCCTATGATACCCGTCTGTCCCCAACCGGCCGAAAATTCCACTTGGTCGTTGGCTTTCGATTCGAGGTTGAACACAATGTCCACCGTACCGTTTTCCTCGTTAGGCTCGGGGCGAATATCCATTGTTTCGGGGTTGAAGTGGCCGGTCTGGGCAATCATCTGTGCCGAACGCATCAGGTCGCTCTTCGAGAACAGCTCGCCGGGTCGCACATAAAGTTCGCGGCGCACCACCTTTTCATACAACCGGTCGTTGCCGTTAATCGTCACCTTGTTGATGCGCGCCTGCGGGCCTTCCATCATGGTCATTTCGAGGTCAATCGAGTCGCCGTGAATGTTCTTTTCAATCGGCACGAGCTGGAAGAACAGGTAACCGCGGTCCATGTAGAGGTTGGCAACGGCATCTTCGTCTTCCGAAGTGCGCTTGGTAATCATCTTCTGGTTGTAAACGTCACCGGGTTTCATGCCAAGCACGAGGTCGAGGTAGTCCGACGGGAAAATGGTATTGCCCACCCAGTTGATGCTCGAAATGTAGTAACGCTGCCCTTCCTCGATGTGCAGGTACACGTCCACCCGCTTGTCGCTGTAGTTCACCACGCTGTCGGCAATAATTTTGGCGTCGCGGTATCCCAGCTCGTTATATTTTTCGATGATGCGGTTCTTGTCGTCTTCATAGTCCGATGTCACAAACTTCTTTTGGCTGAACAGCTTGATGAGGCTACCCTTTTCGTTGGTTTTCTTCATCACACGCTTGAGCTTGCGGTCGCTCAGCACCTCGTTGCCCTCGATGTAAATCTTGTGCACCTTTATTTTCTCATGCTTATCGACATTAATATCGACGATAACTTCATTCTCATTGTCGGGCAATGGTCGTTGCGCCACTTTCACATCGGCATTCTTGAAACCTTTGCCATCGAAATATTTGGCGATAATCTGTTCGGCACGGGCCGCGATATTGGGCGTGAACTGGTTGCCTTTCATCAGGCCCAAGCGCAATTGCAAGTCTTCGCGCTCGCCCTTCTTCACGCCGTTATAATTGATTTCGGCTATGCGAGGCTGCTGCCGCAATGCTATTTCAAGCCACACTTTGTCGCCATAGATTTTTTCAACCTTTATTTGCACCTTCGAGAAAAGGCCTTGCCGCCAAAAGCGTTTGGCGGCAGCAGTGATTTCGTCACCCGGGATTTCAACACGCTGCCCTAAGGCAAGCCCCGAATACCCTATAATTATATAGTCTTCGTAATTATCCACCCCTGTTACCTTTATGCCCGCGATTTCGTATGAGCGCGGCATGGACGAATACACCACGTTGGGGTTATAGATTGTATCGTTGACCTGCCCGGCAACACGCATGGTTGCAAAACAAGCAGATATAGCGACAATCAGTGTTAACAGCTTTAAACGCATATCGTCAGTTTATATAACTTGGTTTCTATATTTAATGTTTACGGTTAGTCGTCATTTTGCCACCTGTTCACTGGTCTTGCCAAATCTCCGTTCACGCCCTTGATAGTCGAGGATAGCCCGGCAGAACTCCTCCTTGGAGAAGTCGGGCCAAAAAGTGTCGGTAAAATACAATTCGGCGTATGCAATCTGCCACAGCAAGAAATTGCTTATGCGCAAATCGCCGGCGGTGCGTATCAGCAAGTCGGGGTCGGGGATGCCGTGTGTCGATAGCGCATCGGCAAACAGCTGGTCGTCGATAGCAGCGACATCCACTTCGCCATTTTTCACCTTGGCAGCTACCCTGCGGCACGCTTCGACGATTTCCCACCGCGCCGAGTAGCTCAAGGCAAGGCATAGAGTCAATCCTGTACAGTGCGACGTGTCGTCCATGCAACGTGCCAGGCGCTCGCGTGCAAACTGCGGCATACGCTCCATGTCGCCTATCATAGTGAGGCGCACGTTGTTCTTAATCAAGTCGGGGGTTTCACGCTCGATTGCCACCACGATTAAGTTCATCAGCGCATCGACCTCTTCGCGCGGCCGATTCCAGTTCTCGGTCGAGAAAGTGTATAGCGTCAGGTAGCCGATACCTATTTCCGAGGCGATTTCGGTAATCTTTCTCACCGTGTTCACCCCTTCGATGTGTCCCTGCGAGCGGTCCAAGTTGCGCTGCTTGGCCCATCGCCCGTTGCCGTCCATGATTATGGCCACATGGCGCGGCAACCGGTCTTTGTCTATATTGTCAACTATCGACATTCCTGTCATTTCTCGTTGTGCATTAATTAAAATTACTATTCCACATAATGGCAAACCTTGCAGCGTTTGCCAAATTCGTAAGTCACGCTCACCATCAGCACCGAATACCAATCGGTGTTCTTGGCAAACGAATGATTTATGCCGTTAAGGTCGCTCAACCCGTCGAGCTTGTCGCCGAAACTCTTCCGCATGGTGAACTCCAAGCCAAGATTGAGCCTTTCTTTCCACTTATATTTCACCCCCACCCCCATAGGCAGCACCAACGCGAACGAAGAGCCGCCGACATCGGGCGTGGCAAGCGTGCCTCCAAGGCCCACCACCAAGTATGGCGTTATGCGCTTCAAGTTCATGTATTTCGAGCCAATGCCGAAATTGAAAAAGTTGAACTCAATTTGCGCCCCGACATCGTATAACGTCGAGCTGAAATCATACACCTCCCCACCGGGATAAACCGTTCCGCCGGAATTGCCGTTAATGCTGGCCACAATCAAATTGGCCTTTAACGACCATCGGCGGTCGATGACGTAACGGAAAATTCCGCCCGCCGCCCAGCTGGGATGCTTGAGCAGGTTGCTGCGGTTGGCGTCGCCGAGGTAGTTGCTCATTCCTACCCCGCCACCTATTTCATAACGGTAGGTTTCCTGCGCCACCAGCGAGGAAACAGCCACCGCCACGACTGCCACAATTGCTATTATTCGTTTCAAAGCTGTCATTCAGGTCTATTTAAAAGAATAACGCAATTTTGCGGCGAAAAGTATATCGTGCGGCATCTGTGCATGGTTGTTGCGCAGTATGGCCGCGGTCAATAGACTGGTTTATATGACAGGCGGTTAAGCACCCCGCGCCACACAGTGTCGTAGGTGTTGCCATACTCGTCATATCCGCCAAACACGTATATGTATGGTATATCCCATTCGGTCACAGGGCTGATGCCGTCGCCGCCGTTGCGGGTTTCGGCCACAGCCACCGGCGTGGCTGTATTGTACCACACAGGCATTTCCAATGGCGACACTGTATGCCACGATGATGTGGCAGAAGTGCTGCTACGCACCTCGCTGTCGCTCATGGTATAATTGAACACCAGCGCATCGGCGCGGTACATCGCCGGGATTTGCTCGGGCAGCTGCATCATCGAGTCGGCAACCGACCAATACACGCCCATGTCGCGCGACACGTACATGGTTTTGACCAATTCGCCATCGGCAGTTCGTCCACCCCAAGCCATAAGCGTTGGATAGGCCGTATAGGTCCAGTCGGTGTCGTCGGTGGTGAATGTAGTGTATAACAATAGCGACATACCTTCGCGGCCACCTATATCATTGTTGCTCAGCTGGCTCCACGAATTTCCGTCGTAGCCCCACGCATGGCCGACATATTCCGACGACTGCGTGATGCCGCCTATGCATATACCTATATCCCCACTGCCCCATGCGTTGTCATACACTGCAAGGTTAGAAGCTCCTTCGATAGGGAAATCTTCATCGACAGCCGTCGGCACAAAGCCTGCGCGGCGCGGATATTCGTCGTAGCTATATGTGCTGCCGTCGTATGCCACACCGAGCACGCGGTCTTGGTATGCACCTATTATGCTGCTCCATTGCACTCCGCCGCAGCTCGTCCAGTTGATGCCGTCGGTCGAGGCATACATGTCGTCATGGCTTGCCGATAGGATATACATGGCTTCGAGACCGGCCGTGAACGAGCGCACATCGGGCGTGAAAGGCAGCGTCAATTCCTGCTTGCTCCAAGCCCCGTTCGGAGAATCGGCCGTGGCAAGCACATAGTAGCCATCATCGACCATCAGGCAATAGGCGTCATCGCCGAAGCTCACAGTCTTTTGCACATCGACGTTGCCGTGCATCGACGGCAATGTGCTATAGGCCACATCGCCCCATTGCAGCGAGTCGGATTCAAGCTGGTGGACATTAACTTTCACGTCATACGTGCGGTAAGTCACTTCGTCAAGTGCTGTGACGGTTATCTTCACATCGCCAGTGAAGTCAATCGTGTCGGAGCTTGAATAGATGAAAGTGGTGTCGTTCATGCGTTGCGCATTGCTTATCTCCACTTCTACCGAGTAGCAAGTAGGGTATGTGACATTTGCGAGCATACGCGATATATCTGTTCCCTTGGGCAAAGAATCGGCATTGTAGATTCGTGCGTTTTCAAGGTCGATAGTGAAGAACACCGAGTCGAGATTGTCGAGTATGTCACTGTTGTCCACCAAGTTGAAGCCAGTGATTGCCGTGCTCGACGAAGTGTAGGTAGCTACGGTATTGTCACCATTATTGTCGTCGTTGTTGCACGATACGCCCACAGATGTCAACAAAGCGAACACCAAAATGTATAATAAAACCCTTTTTTCCATCTATTTTCAGTTCATTTTTTTGAGTTGCAAATTTAACAACAAATTTGGTAAATATAGCCGAACATAATGTTTTTTAGGCTTGTTTACACATATTGTCACATTTGCGAGTTTCGACATGGCAAAAGTAATACACAATGCCGAATTATTATAGTCTAATGGATAATGCTTACAATTATGCCGATTTTTATTCTGTTTTAACCCAAATCGGTCATTGAATTTCAGCGATATTATAATTTTTGTCGAGCAGATTTACATCCTTTTTTTTGTCGAAAGCGTAGCGGGCTACGGCGAAATAAAATAGATGAAAAGACGCCAACAAAATCATAATGCCACCGAAAAGCTCCTTTTCAGTGCGTTCTAATACCGATTAGGGTTTAACGTCATTGACAAACGTAACAACGTAATTTGCGCCATGTTTTTCGACACTTCTAACACTACCGCCATGCAGTGCCGGAGCCGGTACTCCGCCGCCAAGCGACACCTCCATAGCAGTCTCGACCCTGGCTTCATCCCAAAATCGACTGTTTATCAACCCTTCGAGCACACAGCGGCCACCTTCGACCATCAGGCTTGTCACCCCACGGGCATACAAATGCGACAGCCACGACATAGCATTACCAGTGTCACATTCGACATACTCCACGCTGCCGGCAACGCAACTTTTCACATTATTATATATAATAGTGGGCAACCCATCGGTGAGCAACTGGCTGCAGGCTGGGAGCGACAACCTTCCATCGAGCACTACACGCAACGGCTGCTTGCGGGCCACAGGCCACCGACGCACTGTGAGCGACGGGTTGTCGGCAGCCACAGTTCCTGCACCAACGAGTATTGCGTCACACCTTAAACGCTCGCGGTGCATCCACATCATCGACAACCTATTAGACAGCACCACAGGCACACGCCCGCCATCGGTACGCTCAGCGTCGATATATCCGTCGGCACTTTGCGCCCACTTGAGCATTATATATGGCCTCCCTTCAGTGTGAGCAGTAACAAAACGGCGGTTAAGACTGCGGCACTCATCGGCAAGAACACCTGTTGCGACTTCGATGCCTGCATCGCGCAACATTTGCAGCCCACGGCCATGCACCCTGGCAAACGGGTCGGTCATGCCTACAACCACACGCGGAATGCGCATTTTCACAATCAGTTCGGCGCAAGGTGGCGTTTTGCCGTAATGCGCGCACGGTTCGAGTGTCACATACATGGTGCTGTCGGCAAGCAACTGTTTATCGGCCACCGAATCCACTGCATTCACCTCGGCATGAGGACCGCCCCACTGGCGGTGGTAGCCCTCGCCTATTATTCTTCCTTGGCGCACAATCACAGCCCCGACCATGGGATTGGGCGACACTGCTCCCTCGCCAAGCCGCGCAAGCTGCAACGCCCTGCGCATATATTTCTCGTCAATCTCCATAAATCATGAAATATGCAGCGAAAATAATAATAACACCCCAACAATCCAAATCCACACACCGCACACCAATGCTTGCATTAACAGACGTTAATTTCAACAAATTTCAGCAATTGTTATTTTGCATACACAGAAAAACTAATTATCTTTGCAGCACTTTTCGCACGAAAAGTAAAATATGCGGTAATAGCTCAGTTGGTAGAGTGGAAGCTTCCCAAGCTTCAGGTCGCGAGTTCGAGCCTCGTTTACCGCTCCAAATTGGCGCAACCACAGTGGTTGCGCTATCTTTTTACCCTGCTTACCAGCCATACGACCAAAATTTTGGCAAAACACGCACACAACAGGGCAATTCTTTTGCGCCTGTAAGCCAAAATGCTTAACTTTGCATGGTTTTTACGATAGTGTAAGACCGACCCTACTTCAAACACTCATCTCTATCGTACTATGCAAGAAACAAAAAAAGCAGTTCTTACATTGGAAGACGGCACGACTTTCGAAGGCCATTCCTTCGGGAGCGACAAACCATGTGCAGGCGAAGTGGTTTTCAGCACGGCAATGACCGGCTATCCCGAAAGCCTTACCGACCCATCATATAGCGGACAAATATTAGTTACTACCTACCCGATGCTCGGCAATTATGGTGTGCCACCCAAAAGCAACGACAACGTTGCCGACAACTACTTTGAAAGCGACAAAATTCACTGCGAGGCTATAATATGCCAAGACTACTCGTGGGACTACAGCCACTGGCAAGCCAGCCGCAGCCTGAGCGAATGGCTACAAGAGGAAGGTATCGTAGGCTTGTATGGCATCGACACTCGCGCCCTCACCAAACGGCTTCGCGAGAAAGGTTCGATGCTGGGCAAAATCACAATCGAGGGTGGCGACGACATCGCGTTCCACGACCCCAACAGTGAAAACCTCGTGGCACGCGTGAGCTGCAAGGAGATTGCAGAGTATGGCACAGGCGACAAGACTGTGGTTCTGGTTGACTGTGGAGTGAAATACAACATCATACGTTGCCTCGTGCGACGTGGAGTGAAAGTGGTACGGGTACCTTGGAACTACGATTTCACGCAACTCGCCTACGACGGGCTGTTTATATCAAACGGACCCGGCAACCCCGACTTCGCCGAAGAAACAGTAGCCAACTTGCGCAAAGCCATAGAACAAGACAAGCCTATATGCGGCATCTGCATGGGCAACCAGCTGCTTTCCAAAGCAGCTGGGGCAAAAGTGTACAAGCTCAAATACGGACACCGCAGCCAAAACCAGCCCGTTATGCGCATAGGCTCAACTCAATGCTTCGTGACATCGCAAAACCACGGGTTTGCCGTGGACACCGCCACTCTTGGCTCGGACTGGGAGCCACTTTTCGTCAACATGAACGACAACACCAACGAGGGAATACGCCACAAGAGCCGCCCATTCTTCTCGGCACAGTTCCACCCCGAAGCCTGCGGGGGTCCTACCGACACAGAGTTTATTTTTGACGATTTTATCAAACTGCTTTAATGCACATCGCTGCTTGTGTGCATCTCTTACACGCTAAATCATTTATGGAAAAGGGAGAAATAAAGAAAGTCCTGCTGCTCGGTTCCGGAGCATTGAAGATAGGTGAAGCCGGTGAATTTGACTACTCGGGTTCACAAGCATTGAAGGCCTTGAAAGAGGAGTCAATCGAAACCGTACTGATAAATCCAAATATCGCCACCGTACAGACATCAGACGAATTTGCCGACAAGATTTACTTCCTGCCGGTTACACCATATTTTGTCGAAAAAGTAATCGCAAAGGAACGTCCGCAAGGCATATTGCTATCGTTCGGCGGCCAGACCGCCCTCAACTGTGGCGTGAAACTGTATGAAAGCGGCGTACTCGAAAAATACAACGTCAAAGTGCTTGGCACTCCGGTGCAAGCCATAATGGATACCGAAGACCGCGAACTTTTTGTGAAAAAACTCGATGAAATCGGAGTGAAGACTATAAAGAGCGAAGCGGTAGAAAACATCGATGATGCCGTCAAGGCGGCCGAAGAACTGGGCTACCCGGTAATCGTGCGTGCCGCATACGCGCTTGGCGGACTCGGCAGCGGATTCTGCGACAATGAAGAGCAACTGCGTCCGCTCGTCGAAAAAGCCCTGTCGTTCTCGCCACAAGTGCTTATCGAAAAGTCGCTGAAAGGCTGGAAAGAAATAGAGTATGAAGTGGTGCGCGACAGCTACGACAACTGCATCACCGTCTGCAACATGGAAAATTTCGACCCATTAGGCATTCACACCGGCGAAAGCATCGTGGTGGCTCCATCGCAAACCCTCACCAACGCCGACTACCACCTGCTGCGCGAGCTTGCAATCAAAATCATCCGCCACATAGGTATCGTGGGCGAATGCAACGTGCAATATGCCTACGACCCACGGTCGATGGACTACCGCGTCATCGAGGTAAACGCCCGCCTGAGCCGAAGCTCGGCTTTGGCTTCAAAGGCCACTGGCTATCCGCTGGCTTTTGTCGCCGCAAAGTTGGGATTGGGCTACGGGTTGTTTGAGCTTAAAAACTCGGTGACTAAAGTGACTTCGGCATTCTTCGAGCCGGCACTCGACTACATCGTATGCAAAATACCGCGTTGGGACCTTGGCAAATTCCACGGGGTGAAGCGCGAAATAGGCTCATCGATGAAATCGGTGGGTGAAGTGATGGCCATAGGCCGCACTTTCGAGGAAGTCATACAGAAAGGCCTGCGCATGATAGGCCAAGGAATGCACGGCTTCATCGAAAACAAGCGCACCAATATCGCCGACATCGAAAAGGCCCTGAAAGAGCCAACCGACAAACGCATTTTCGCCATAGAAAGTGCTTTCCGCCAAGGATACGATGTTGACCAAATCCACGAACTCACCAAAATCGACAAGTGGTTCCTCTACAAGTTGCAGAACATCGTAAACACTGCACTTGAGATGGAAAAATATAACACTCTCGATGCACTTCCGGCCGACTTGCTGTACAAGGCCAAGCGTGAAGGTTTCTCCGACTTCCAGATAGCGCGAGCCATTCTCAAAGAGCGCATGACCGATGCCGAGAAAGCCAACTTAGAAGTGCGTCACTTGCGCAAAAAACTTGGCATCACCCCGTGCGTGAAACAAATCGACACACTTGCCGCCGAATACCCGGCACAGACCAACTACCTGTACCTCACATACAACGGCAACGAGAACGACATCACCTACCTCCACGACCACCGCTCAATCATAGTGCTGGGGTCGGGAGCTTACCGCATAGGCAGCTCGGTGGAATTTGACTGGTGTAGCATCAACGCACTGATGACAGTGAAAAAAGAGGGTTGGCGCAGCGTGATGATAAATTACAACCCCGAAACGGTTTCGACCGACTATGATATGTGCGACCGCCTGTATTTCGACGAGTTGACTTTCGAGCGTGTGATGGACATCATCGAACTCGAACAGCCCCACGGCGTCATACTCTCGACCGGCGGACAAATACCCAACAACCTCGCCACCCGATTGGATGCCGAGAAAGTCAACATACTCGGCACAAGTGCCACGAGCATCGACAATGCCGAAGACCGCCACAAATTCTCATCGATGCTCGACTCGTTGGGCATCGACCAACCACGCTGGCGCGAGCTGACATCGCTTGCCGACATCAAGGAGTTTGTCGATGAAGTGGGCTACCCCGTGTTGGTGCGCCCGTCCTACGTCCTTTCGGGTGCGGCAATGAATGTTTGCTCCAACGAGGAGGAACTCGAACGCTTCCTCAAGCTCGCCGCAAACGTGTCGAAACAGCACCCAGTCGTAGTCAGCTCGTTCATACAGCACGCCAAGGAAATCGAGTGGGATGCCGTGGCACAAAACGGTGAAATCAAGCTCTACGCCATATCAGAGCATATAGAGTTTGCCGGAGTACACTCGGGCGACGCCACCATACAATTCCCGCCGCAAAAATTGTATGTCGAAACCATACGCCGCATCAAGAAGATTAGCAGCCAGATAGCCAAGGCTCTGAACATATCGGGTCCGTTCAATATCCAGTACCTTGCCAAAAACAACGATATAAAGGTAATTGAATGTAACCTGCGCGCATCACGCAGTTTCCCGTTTGTGTCGAAAGTGCTTAAAATCAATTTCATCGACTTGGCCACGAAGGTCATGCTGGGCATTCCGGTCGAAAAGCCCAGCAAGAACGCATTCGACCTCGACTATGTGGGCATAAAGGCCTCGCAATTCTCGTTCTCGCGCTTGCAGGGTGCCGACCCGGTGCTTGGTGTCGATATGTCATCGACGGGCGAAGTGGGTTGCTTGGGCGAAAACACCTCCGAAGCCTTGCTGAAAGCCATGCTGTCGGTCGGCCAGGAAATACCTCGCAAGAGCGTGTTGCTCAGCACTGGCGGAGCCAAGCAGAAAGTTGACATGCTCGATGCCGCACACAAGTTGTACGACAAGGGCTACACCCTGTATGCCACAGGCGGAACACACAAGTTCCTTACCGACAACGGCATACCTGCAATACTCGTATATTGGCCCAGCGAAAGCGACAAGCAGCCGCAAGCACTCGAAATGTTGCACCGCAAACAAATCGACATGGTAGTGAACATTCCCAAGAACCTGTCGTCAACCGAGTTGTCGAATGGCTACAAAATACGCCGTGCCGCCGTTGACCTCAACATTCCGTTGCTCACCAACGCACGCCTCGCATCGGCATTCATCGACGCATTCTGCGACCTCAGCCTCGACCAAATCGAAATCAAGTCGTGGGACGAATATTAAACCCCACCATTCACAATACACACACCGAGGGTTGCGCAACCGTTTTGCGCGACCCTCGTGTGTTATATTCAAAAAACACCAAACCATATAACACCGAAATGCCATCAGTAATGAAAATATGAAAAGTGGCTCAATACAGCAGAGATTGCAGAAAATTTCGTAACTTTGCAGCCGCATTTTCATATATCGACCGAGGAGAAGGATGATAACAGTCAGTAATTTAGGAATACAATTTGGCAAACGTGTCCTGTTCCAGGACGTTAACCTCAAGTTCACACCGGGCAACTGCTACGGTATAATCGGTGCCAACGGCGCAGGAAAAAGTACGCTGATGAGAATACTCAGCGGACAGTTGTCGCCGACACACGGCACAGTCACACAAGGCCCCGGCGAACGCATGTCGGTGCTTAGCCAAGACCACTTCGAGTTTGACAACTGTACAGTGCTCGAAACCGTCTTGCGCGGGCACACCGCGCTGTGGGACGTGATGCAAGAGAAAGATGCACTGTATGCCAAGCCCGATTTCAGCGACGAAGACGGGATGCGGGCATCAGAACTTGAAGAGAAGTTTGCCGAAATGGATGGCTGGAACGCCGAGAGCGAAGCCGCCGCACTGCTCAGCGGATTAGGCATAAAGGAAGAAAAGCACCACATGTATATGCGCGACATCAGCGCAAAGGAAAAAGTGCGCGTACTGCTTGCCAAAGCCCTCTTCGGCAATCCCGACAACCTGCTTTTGGACGAGCCCACCAACGACCTCGACCTCGAAACCGTGTCGTGGCTCGAAGACTATTTGTCGCGGTTCGAGAACACGGTGCTTGTCGTTTCGCACGACCGCCACTTCCTCGATGCCATTTCAACGCACACACTCGACATCGATTATAACAAGGTGACGCTGTTTGCCGGCAACTACAGTTTCTGGTACCAGTCGAGCCAACTTGCCTTGAGGCAACAACAACAACAAAACAAGAAAGCCGAGGAAAAGAAGAAAGAACTGCTCGAATTCATTCGCCGCTTCAGTGCCAACGTAGCAAAATCGAAACAAACCACGAGCCGCAAAAAGATGCTCGAAAAGCTCAACATCGAAGAAATACAACCCTCTTCGCGCCGCTACCCTGGCATAATATTCACACCTAACCGCGAACCGGGCAACAAAATCCTCGAAGTGCGCGGACTCACGGCATCGGTAGAGGGTGACACTCTGTTCCAAGACGTGAACTTCACAGTCGAGAAGGGCGACAAAGTGGTATTCCTCAGCCACGACCCAAGGGCAATGACGGCACTGTTTGAAATCATCAACGGCAACCGCAAACCCGATGCGGGGTCATACGAATGGGGGCAGACAATCACCACGGCATACTTGCCGCTCGACAATTCGGCGTTTTTCAACACCGACCTCAACTTAGTGGACTGGCTGTGCCAGTTCAGCGACGATTCCAGCGAAATCTACCTGAAAGGGTTCTTAGGCAAAATGCTATTCTCGGGCGAAGAGGTGCTGAAAAAGGCTTCGGTGCTATCGGGTGGCGAAAAGATGCGTTGCATGATAGCTAAAATGATGATGACCAACGCCAACACGCTTATCCTCGACACCCCCACCAACCACCTCGACCTGGAATCAATCCAAGCGTTCAACAACTCGCTGCAATCGTTCAAGGGCAACGTGCTGATGTCGTCGCACGACCACGAATTCATACAGACCATCTGCAACCGCGTCATAGAACTTACGCCCAACGGCATCATCGACAAAATTATGGATTATGACGACTATATCGTGGACGAGAAGGTGGCTGCTCTAAAAGAAAAATTATACTCAACAAAATAAACCCACACGTAATGGTAAAACACATAGTTACATTCAAACTTAAAGGGTCGCGCGAAGAAAGGCTCGACATCGCCAGCCGCTTCAAAGAAGCCCTGCTGGCCTTGCCCGGCACCATCGAAGAGCTTAAGAGCATCGAAGTGGGCATCAACCAAAACCCCGGCGAAGACTGGGACATAGTGCTCACCGCCACAGTTCCCACAATGGACGACGTGGCGAAATATGCCAAACACCCGGCGCACGTGGCAGCAACTACCATAATAGCAAACGCCCGCGAGGCACGAGCCTGTGTCGATTATGAGATTTAGGCCGCTACATCACACACACAGTAATAAACATAAGCACCAACAAAATGGGGCAAGCCTTGCTAACCGCATATTTCAAGGCTTGCCCCATTTGCGTTTTTTACATATCACGGCACACACATAATCGGCAAAAATTCACAAATTCTGCAATTATAAGAAATTATTTCTTTAAAACTTTTTGTTTTAATAGCAATTTGACTATATTTGCAGCAAAATTATAGCAATAAACTATGGCAAGGTAAAAAAGATTTGTTTTAGGTACAACTCATTCCGACACCATGCAATAGTTGCACACAATGACTTAATCACCTCAAAAAAACATTACACAGTATGTCACAATTAAGGTTCACAGTCGTAAAGGAAGCGTTCAGCCACAAGGCAATCGAAGTGAAAATGCCCCAAGAGAAACCTTCCCAGTATTTCGGCAAATATGTATTCAACCGACAAAAGATGTTTGAATACCTGCCCAAAAAGACTTTCGATGCCCTTGTGTATGCAATCGACAACAAAGTACCCCTTGACCGCGAAGTGGCCGACAGCGTTGCCGAAGGCATGAAGCAATGGGCTCTCGACAACGGTGCCAAGCACTATACCCACTGGTTCCATCCTCTCACCGATGGCACGGCCGAAAAGCACGACTCTTTTATCGAGCACGACGGCAAAGGCGGCGTCATGGAAGATTTCACTGGCAAACTGCTCGTGCAGCAAGAACCCGATGCTTCGAGTTTCCCCAGCGGCGGCATCCGCAACACTTTCGAGGCCCGCGGATACTCGGCATGGGATATTTCATCTCCGGCATTCATAATGGGCAACACGCTGTGCATTCCTACAATATTCATCTCCTACACTGGCGAAGCTCTCGACTACAAGATGCCGCTGCTGCGCGCCCTCAACAGCGTTGACAAGGCCGCTACATCGATAGCACAGCTCTTCGACCCGGCAGTAAAGCATGTATATTCCTATCTCGGGTGGGAACAAGAGTATTTCCTCGTCGATGAAATGCTCTACTCGGCTCGTCCCGACCTCATGCTCACCGGCCGCACTCTCATGGGCCACGACAGTGCTAAAAACCAGCAGCTCGAAGACCACTACTTCGGCTCAATACCCTCGCGCGTCGAGGCATTCATGCTCGACCTCGAAATCGAGTGCCACAAACTGGGCATCCCTGCAAAGACTCGCCACAACGAGGTAGCACCCAACCAATTTGAAATAGCCCCGATTTACGAGGAAACCAACCTTGCAAACGACCACAACCTATTGCTGATGCTGCTTATGGACGACGTAGCCCGCCGCCACAACTTCCGCGTGCTTCTGCACGAGAAGCCTTTCAAGGGCATCAACGGTTCGGGCAAGCACAACAACTGGAGCTTAGGAACCGACACCGGAGTACCCCTTTTCTCTCCGGGCAAAACGCCAAAGGCCAACCTGCAGTTTATCACTTTCTTTGTCAACGTGATGGCAGCAGTTTACAAGCATAACGGGTTGCTTAAAGCATCTATCTCGTCGGCAACCAACGGACACCGCCTCGGCGCAAACGAAGCACCTCCGGCAATCATTTCAATCTTTGTGGGCAAGCAACTGAGCGATGTGCTTTACCGCTTAGAAACAAGCGACAAGGACGAAATCATCAACATGGCCGCCAAAGAGGGCAAAACATTAGGTGTTTATCAAATCCCCGACTTGCTCATCGACAACACCGACCGCAACCGCACGTCGCCATTCGCATTCACCGGCAACCGATTCGAATTCCGCGCTGTAGGGTCGTCGGCCAACTGTGCATCGGCTATGATTGCTCTCAACGCCGCTGTAGCCGACCAGCTGAACGAGTTCCGCAAAGCAATCGACACACGCCTTGCCAACGGCGAGCAACTCGAACATGCCATACTGAACGAAATCAAGTCGCTCATCACATACGCCAAGCCTATCCACTTCGACGGCAACGGATATAGCGACGAATGGAAGGCCGAAGCTGCCCGCCGCGGACTCGATTGCGAAACTTCGGTTCCTCTCATCTTCGATGCCTACCTACGCCCCGAAAGCATTGAGATGTTCAAGCGCACAGGAGTATTCTCCGAGGTGGAATTGAACGCCCGCAACGAAGTGAAGTGGGAAACCTACACCAAGAAAATCCAAATCGAGGCCCGCGTCCTCGGCGACCTTGCCATCAACCACGTGCTGCCGGTGGCTACACGATACCAGTCGGTGCTGCTCGACCATGTGGCCAAGGTGCAATCGCTTTTCCCGAAGGACAAATTCGACAAACTCGCCGCAAGCGAAATGATTTCAATCGAAAAGATTGCCGAACACATGTCGGTAATCCGCGAGAAAGTCAAGCAAATGGTAGATGCGCGCAAAGTTGCCAACAAAATCGAGAACATGCGTGAAAAGGCCATTGCATACCACGACACCGTGGCTCCGCTTTTCGACGAAATCCGCTATCACATCGACAAGCTCGAACTGATGGTTGACGATGAAATGTGGACACTTCCCAAATATCGCGAATTACTGTTCATCAGGTAACACATCACATTCTGTACTCATATCTGCCAGGCCGCGAAACCCGAAGTTTCACGGCCTGATTTTGTTTCCACACGCCACTGCACTTGCGTAATTCAGTAATTTTTACGAATATTGCACTCCGAATTAGAGCCATGTGTGCCACACTCGCAGCGCACATGGCTACATACGAGCTACATACACACATTTAATTATACATAACGATTGAATATGAAATTTTCTGGAATTATGGCATCATTACTGCTACTACCCACCGTTGCGGCATGCACCACGGGGGAGAAAGCCGCCGATGAAACCATCATCGAGCGGCCCGACGTGGCGGTGCAAGACGGGAAATTCACTCCCGAAGTGTTGATGGCGATGGGCAGCGTGTCGTCGCCCGTTGTTTCGCCCGATGGCACCCGCGTGCTTTATAGCGTGGCATTCACCAGCATAGAGCAAAACAAGTCCAATGCCGAGCTGTGGGTCATGAACATCGATGGCAGCAACCCTGTGCGCCTCACCACTTCGCCCAAGTCGGAGTATAACGCCGCATGGATAGACGGTGGGAACAAAATCGCATTCCTATATCCGCAAAACGGCAAGATGCAAATCTTCGTGATGAATGCCGATGGCACCGGCCGCCAGTGCATATCCGATGTCGAAAAAGGCGTTGACGGATTCTTGTTCTCGCCCGACGGCACTCGCGTGCTTTACATCTCGCAAGTGAAATGGGCCAAGGAAGTGACCGACACATACCCCGACCTCGACAAGGCCAATTGCCACATTGTCGATGACCTCATGTACAAGCACTGGGACGAATGGGTATCAACTATCCCACACCCGTTCATAGCCGACGTGGCCAACGGTAAGGTAGGCGCAGGTACCGACATCATGGAAGGCGAACCCTACGAGTCGCCAATGAAGCCATGGGGCGGCATCGAATCATTTGCTTGGGCGCCCGACAGCAAGAGCATAGTTTACGTCAGCCGCAAAAAGACTGGCATGGAATATTCGCTGTCAACCAACTCCGACTTGTACCAATACGACATCGAGGCAAAAACCACACGCAACCTCACCGAGGGAATGGTGGGGTATGACACCGCACCGGCATTTTCACCGTCGGGCAACTATCTGGCTTGGCTGTCGATGGAACACGACGGGTACGAGAGCGACAAAAACCGCATCTTCGTCATGGACATGAACAGCGGGCAAAAAACCGACCTCACTGCCGACTGGGATTACACAGCCGATGCGATAACATGGAACACCGACGAAAAGTCTATCCTGTTCACCGCCCCATACCAGGGATGCGAACCGTTGTTCAGCATCGACCTCACTTCCCACAAGGTTGACACCATAGCTTCGGGACAATACGACTACGCAACTGCCAGCCCGGCAGCCGATGGCAGCATCATCACCATGCGCCACTCATATATGTCGCCCAACGAAGTGTTTGCCGTGGCAAAAGATGGCACTGTAAGCCAGCTGACGCACGTCAACGACGAGCTGCTCGCACAATTGAAGCCAATAACAGTCGAAAAGCGGATGGTACCCACCACCGACGGCAAACTCATGACTACGTGGGTAGTGCTGCCGCCCGATTTCGACCCGGCAAAGAAATACCCCTCCATCCTCTACTGCCAAGGCGGCCCCCAAAGCGCAGTGAGCCAATTCTGGTCGTCGAGGTGGAACATGCGCCTGATGGCTTCGCAAGGCTACATCGTAATAGCCCCCAACCGCCGTGGCTTGCCAGGATTCGGAACTGAATGGAATGCCCAAATCTCGGGCGACTACTTCGGGCAAAACATGAAAGACTACCTCAGCGCTGTCGATTATATGAAAAAAGAACCATACATCGACGGCAACCACATCGGCGCAGTAGGTGCAAGTTACGGCGGACTGTCGGTATATTGGCTGGCAGGCAACCACGACCACCGTTTTGCCGCACTCATAGCCCACGCAGGCATCTTCAACATGGAAGCACAGTATCTCGAAACCGAGGAAATGTGGTTTGCCAACTGGGATATGGGTGGCGCACCATGGGATAAGGATAACAAAGTGGCACAAAACACCTTTGCAAAATCGCCACACAAGTATATCGAAAACTGGAACACGCCTATCATGGTCACAGTGGGCGAAAAAGATTACCGCATACTCGCCTCGCAAGGCATGATGGCATTCAATGCAGCCAGGCTGCGTGGCGTGCCGACACGAATGCTCGTGTTCCCCGACGAAAACCACTGGATACTACAGCCACAAAACGCCATGCTGTGGCAGCGAGAGTTCTTCGGCTGGCTCGACAAGTGGCTGAAATAAGCAGCTTACTGCACATCTACTGAAAACCAATTCCACCAAATTTAAAAAACTATTTTGAACGAGGTCCACGGCAAAGCAGCCGCGGACCTCATTTTATACCAAGCTACACGTCGTGCATATCCCCCCTTACATGACTAAGCAACTATCCCACATAACCCACCAAATAAAGCCGCGGCTATATGGATTTTTTTGCCACGCCATTTTTTAATTAAATGACAGCACCTTAGGGCAATGTTTTTATTGCATATATTTTGTGCTTTCAATTATTTGACGTAATTTCGTATCGGATTTTATGTAATTGACATTGTATTATCAATAGGAGATGTGGCATGAATAAAATGAAACATTTACAATTTCCGTGATAAAAATTTGTATAAGTTATAATTTTATTGTTAATTTGCCACTTACTATAAAGCGAATTAGTCATATTTATAATTGGTATATAAAAACGTGAATTTATGAAAAAGGTTTTTTTACTTGCATTACTTTGCACCCTGTTCATGAGTGCAAATGTTGAAGCGCAAGAAGTGACCTACGTTGAAGACCCTTCACAAGGTTACACATTCAACCGCTTCAAAGACAACTGGTTCATTACTGGTGAAATCGGTGTCGGTGGGCTTGCTAGTTCTTATGATGGTGAGCTCAAGTTTGGCAAGCGCCTCATGCCATCTTTCAATATTGGCGTTGGCAAATGGTTCTCCCCAATACTCGGTATTCGTTTCAGTGCCGACTTCCGTAAAATGAAAGGTGCCACTATCGACGGTATGGGTATCGACCCTTTCAACCCCGAGATTACAGGTGACAACTACTACATCAACCGCTTCTGGTCAATCGGTCCGGCTGCCGATGTTTATTTGAACCTCACCAACTGGTGGTGCGGCTACAAGCCCGGACGCGTTTACAACGCTGTTCTTTACGGAGGTGTCGCAGTTCACACACAAATGATTAAGAAAGACATCGATGGCGATGCCAAGTGGCGCTACAACACCGTGTCGATAGGTGTTCGCGGCGGTTTGTTGAACACATTCTCTGTTTCCGACCATGTTGACCTGTTGCTCGACCTGCGCTTGGACATGGACCAATCAAACTACATCGACTACACTCGCCAGCTCAACTTCTACGGCCAAGTATTGGTAGGTGTTGCCTACAAGTTCAACAAGACCACATGGGGTGCTCCTATCGTTCCAGTATGCCCAGAATACAAGTACACCGATGCTGAAGGCGATGCATTGGTTGCCCGTTTGAAAGCTGCTGACGCAAAGATTGCCGACCTCGAACGTCAATTGCGTGAATGCATGAACCGTCCAATTCCCGAACCCGAACCTGTTAAAGAAGCTCCGCTTGCTACAATCTACTTCCCAATCGGTAGCTCACGCGTGCAAGGCGTTCAATCAAAGGTGGTTGCAGCCGTTGCCAACGCTATGGGCAGCACCGACGACGAATACGTAGTAACTGGCTGGGCCGACAACTACACTGGCAGCGCAGCTCGCAACGAACAATTGCGCCAGCAACGTGCCGACAATGTTGTTAAGATGCTTGTTAAGAACGGCGTGGCAAGCGACCGCTTAGAAACAGCAACTGGCTCAAACAACTTGACCAACTATGGTGAAAACTCGGCCGACCTCGACCGCGCAGCAACCATCGAAATCAAGAAGTAATCTTTAAGTTATCTAATAAAACATTAGGGGGGGGATAAATGCTTATAGGCAATTATCCCCCTAATTGTGTATCTACATACCAAATTGAACTTTCGAACAATATTATTTGAGCCGTACAACAATCATAGTGCGGCTTTTGTGCATTACTTTTGACATGAATTTTGAAAATTATTTCTGCAAAAAATCAAAATAGTTTCTTACATAGTGAAAATGAAGCGACTGATTACATTCCAAAACGGGCAACAGGTGTGTCCACTCGGACAGGGAACATACCAAATGGGGCGGCGGCGAAATGAAGAAATACAAGCCCTGCGCCGTGGCATCGACATGGGACTGACATTGATTGACACTGCCGAGATGTACAATACCGAGGACATCGTGGGTGAAGCCGTGCGTGGCTGCCGCGACAAGGCTTTCATCGTGAGCAAAGTGCTACCAAGCAATGCCAGCTATGAAGGCACGAAACGGGCTTGCGAACGCAGCTTGAAGCGGCTGGCCACCGACTATATCGACCTTTACCTGCTGCATTGGATAGGGCGATACCCCTTTGCCGAAACAGTAGGCGCATTGGTCGAACTGCAACGGGAGGGAAAAATCCGCCAATGGGGAATGAGCAACCTCGACGTTGCCGACATGGAGCATATCATCTCACTCCCTCACGGTATCGATTGCGCTGCCAACCAAGTGCTTTACAATCTCAACGACCGTGGCATAGAGTTTGACCTCATACCTTGGTGCGAACGACATTTAATCCCCATAATGGCATATACGCCACTCGGAGAGGGCAGATTACGCAACAATCACGTCTTAGCTGAGATAGCCCATAGGCACAATGCTACGCCCATACAAATTATGTTGGCGTGGACTATGCGTACACAAAATGTCATCGCCATTCCCAAGGCAAGCAGCGTGGCGCACGTAGAAGAAAATGCCCACAGCCTCGAAATCGCATTGACCGAAGAAGACATTCGCGACATCGACAAGGCATTTCCTGCACCTGCCAAAAAAATCCCTCTTGCAGGCTGGTAACCGTCTATCAAGCACATACCATACCTACATAAAGTCATTAAGATTTGGATTTAAGGCACAATCTACGGCCGATTATGCGCAGATTTTTTTGTCTTCCCGGCACCACTTTTCCTGAGCTGCTTCAGATATTCTCTAATGTCGTCTATCGGGCGAAATGGTTCTATAATATCGAGATTCTTGTTCATGATAGCATAAACTACTTCCTCGTTATTAGGTTCCATGCCGAAACCATCGCTGTCGGCAAAAAAACGACCGTCGGGATATAACACCCAACTAATAGCGCAAATCCCCTTCTTAAACTCGTCATAGCGATTTAAACGAGCATATCTGATTGCCTTTGCCCTTGCATTGTCAATGCCACAAGTACACCATCGTGCTATGACATCTAAACCAATATCGCTGTCATCTACAAGCACATAGCCATCACACGATGCAAGTTGGCGTATTTTCCCTGTTTCGATATTGGCTACATAAAATTCATACCCTTTGCCGAAGAAGAAAGCCATTCCATCTTCCGAAGAGATTCCAACCACACCTTCCAGCTCGGGAATACCTTGCACACGCACCTCACCTCTTTTAACCCTAAATTTAATAGTTTCCTCTTTCATAATATTACGCATTTAATGTTTTACCCGCCATATCCATGGATTTCGCAGACTCTCCAATAATCAAAAATCACATGCAAAAGGCTTATGCAGCAAATATAGTGAAAGTCGAGTGCAATACACAAAAAATCAGCTCGCTGATTTTTTGTGTGGGGGTGCATTCTATAATAAGGGAACCGCGTCTGTTTTGACACAGACACGACACTGAAACAACCAGCAATTACAGACAGGCAATCATGTAGAGGGTGTATCAAAATGCAGATTTGCGTAATTTTGTAGGGACGCACGGCTCGTGCGTCCGTTAGCCTTAAGCACATATTCCGCTAACACACAACCGATTAGCCGTATCTTCAGCACACGGACGCACGAGCCGTGCGTCCCTACGAAATTGGTGAACGCCTATTTTGATACAGCCCCATTACTACCACATTTACAGCATATTACGGTTGCATTCGGGCGGTCATCGAGACGCCATGGTATGACGGCGCTACAACAAAGTAAATGTATATGCTATTTTGCTACGCCACCGTTACAGCCACAGTCCACAGCACAATTGTGGCGGCCATCGAGACCGAACTAAAACAACCCGTAGGTAGTAGAGAGTATGACGAAATGCAGATTAGCGCAATTTTGCAGGAACGCACGGCTTGGTGTCGGCGCCCACCAGAAATATTAATTGCTCTTATAAAAGAATTTGATGGAAATAAAAAAACCCTTGGAGTTTCACAACGGCAAGGGTCTCATTAATAGTGCTATTATTTTCGAGTGCTATTATATTGATTGTTGTTACATTATGATTCTATTTTACTGCTCGGGATATTTCTCTTTTGCAACCTCCTTGATGCGAGTTGCATCGAAGTAAAATCCCTCGGGCGAATCCTTCCCGCTCCTTTCGACGGTGATATAGTCGATATTGTTTTCCAACTCGGTGTGTCCAGTAGCGACATATCCCATCAAATTCAAGAGATTATACTCATGCGCTGGAGAAATCACCACCCAAGGCTTTTCTTGTGTGCCGCTTCCCGAGGATAGTATGGCAGCTACAATGTGATTGAGCTTATACTGCCTGATTGAAGCGAGAGTATTTTTCCCTTTTTCTCTGAGTGCAAAGATATAAAATTTCATCTGACTTAAATCAAAAATATTGTCACGAAGTGTTAATTCTGCATATTTTATGATTGTGTCACACTCAGCGCGGGTAAATTCCTTCTTATAATAGAGCTCTTCGATGACATCGGCATACTCCGAAGTGCGGAAAGGGTCAAAATCGTCCTGAAACGTATAACCGTAATACAAGTAACGGTAATCGTCATATCCCAGCACCGTGTCGTTGCTCAGGTATTTCTCCATCAATTGCGGGTAGTAATGCTTCGACCGTGGATTGGATATCTGAGCGTAAACCGTGTCAAAATCCACTTGCTTCACCTCTATGCGCCGCGGACTTGCCGACAGCATCACGGCGAGAACTACTATTGCTGCTATTGATAATATAACCTGCCTCATCGGTTGTCATCTCTTTTTGCGGTTCAACCGCCGACTGCCATTTGATTCCTCAAAAAGCCCTCTACGGCTATCCCCACAATCGCGGTTGAAACTATCGTTTTCAATCCGACGGCACAAAAGTAGTGAATAAAAATGGAAAATGAAAATTTCACCCAACTTCCTTTCGGCGTTCGGGCATAAAAAAGTTGCCCGAGCAGCGTTCCTATTATGGCAGAAAGTATCATAATCGACGCATCAATCGACATCCCTACCAACAGCCCCGCCACCGCACCAAGCAGCAAATACATGTTGCCGCCGCGCGAACCGTGCGGTTCCTCGCGTGGCGACAGTATCGCTATACCGCACGACAACAATGCCGCTGCGCCCCAAAACAACAACGAGCTGTCAACCATATTGATACACCGGGTGAAATGTAGCACCAGCAACCCAGCATATCCCACGATGGTCGATAGCACGAAGTTGCGGACTTCCAACACAAGCCCCGCCAATACCAACAAGCCTCCGGCTACCGCCGCTACGATGCCAACGTCCATTTGCTCCTCCGTTTCAAGTGAAATTCAAAACCGAAATCAACCATTGTCGCAGCCCTCCGACTTTAACTTATTTTAAGACGTAGCCTGCTCCTTTTTTACAGCCTCAGGATACTTTACACGCGAGTGATACATCGTGCACAAGCGCGATATGAAGCACTGTTTTATTTTCTCGACATCCCTGAAGCTGATGGGCGAATCTTTCATCAACCCGTCGGCAATCTGCGAGTCGATGATGCGGTTGACAAGGTTGCTTATAGACTCATCGCTATGGTCGGTGAGGCTGCGCGATGCCGCCTCGGTCGAATCTGCCATCATGAGTATGCTCGTTTCCTTGGTATTCGGGTTCGGGCCAGGATAAGTGTATGGAGCAGGGTCGATTTCCTCGTCGGGATGCGCATTGCATGTGAGAGTGTAGAAATATTTTGCCTTCCCTGCGCCATGATGCTGCGCGATGAAGTCCTTAATTACCTGTGGCAATTTCGCCTTGTCGGCACGTTTTAAGCCATTTGCCACGTGGTCGATGATAATTTTCGCGCTCACCTCGGGCGGCAATGCCTTATGTGGATTCTCTCCACGTTGGTTTTCGGTGAAAAATGCCGGATTATCGATTTTGCCAATGTCATGGTACAATGCACCCGCCCTCACAAGTTGCACGTTGGCACCTATCACATGGGCGGCTTCGGCTGCAAGGTTCGACACTTGCAACGAGTGCTGGAACGTGCCGGGGCACTTCTCCGACAATTCCCGCAGCAATGGTGTGTTGACATCGGTCAATTCCACGAGTGTAACCGTAGATGTGAAACCGCACAACTTCTCGACAAGGAATATAAGTATGTAGGCAAACGACAAGAACAGCACATTAAGCCCGAAGTAAAGGAATATGTGCCAATTGATGTTATGCACGTTCCCTTCATTCACAACTTCGATGGCGGCGTATGTAAGGGCGTAGGCCAGCAATACATAAACAGCGCACTTGACAAGCTGCGAACGGCGCGAAAGCTCCTGCAACGTCATTATAGCCGTTATTCCGGCAATGAATTGCAAAAAGATAAATTCCATGGGGTAAGGAACGATGATTGCACACAGCAACGTCACTATGACGTGCGAGAACATCGCTATGCGGGAGTCATAGAACGTGGTGACAATAATAGGCAACACTGTGAACGGCATCACATACACACCGACAGTGGGCAACGCCACCATCACCAAGTAGGAAACCAATGTGAACACCGACACAAACGACACCAAGAACAACAGGCGCCGCATCTCGTTGAATGTGTGACTTCGGAAGAAATACAAAAATGTGTAGAAGCATAGCAGCAGCATCGTCACCACCACTATCTGCCCGGCATAACGGTAGTCGCTCTCTTTCACGGCCACATCGCGGTTGCTCTGCAAGCGTTCATACTCTTTCAATATTTCATATATCTGCGGAGTGACAATCTCGCCACGGTCAACTATGCGCTCCCCTTTCTGCTTGACACCTATCGGGGCAAGCGCCTTCAAATAAGACTGTTCAAGCAACCTGTCCGACTCAACGCTGTCGCGCACCACATTGGGGTGCAGAAATTGCGACACTTTCACATTGTCAAACACTATGCGGGCGTATGGCATTGGGAAAAGCGAGTCGAGCGTGGCGTATGCTTTGCGCACCGACAGCATACCTGACGTGGGTGTCGCTTGAGCCACGTTACCGACAATGAACCTCACGTTGGGCAGTTTGCCGCTGCTTATGCGAGCGTATGTGTCGTTGTCCACTATCCCATTGTCATAAAGCCCGTCCACGGCTGCAGTCATGCGGCGGCTGAGGTCGGCACTGGCCTGCGGCACTTTTGCCAACGCTTGTTCCAATGCATTGACATTCTTCGATGCCACAGCCTTGTCACGTTTATACACCGGCACGAAAGTGCGGTCGATGCTGTCGCGCTTCGCCGCGGCACTTGCCGAGTCTAAGTTGACCGGAATATCAAATGGTGCCGTCAACAAAGGATAAGGCCATGGGCGGCCTATCGTGTAATTGAAATCCTGGTCGTTTTCACGAGGGATAAAATAAGATATGACAACGATTGCCCCTATGAAAAGAAGCAATCGTACAAAACTTTTTTTACTGAACTTAAACATAATACAAATAATGGATTATTTGATGTACCGATGCGAGCATCTGATTTGTCTAACTAACTCTCACAGCCGACTTTACACCATCGACAGTCTTAATTTGCTTGCACAACTTGTTTACCACATCCACATCTTCCACATTCACGCTAAGGTCGCACTTGAACACGCCGGCATCGGCGGCGATGTCTAAGCGGCGAATGTATATCGCAAGGTTGGTGGAGATGATAGAAATTATTTCCTGCAATATGCCCATGCGGTCGATGCCTTCCACGTGCACAAGCACAGGGAATTTCTCGTTGCGCGTTTCCCAAATTGTCGTCACTATGCGCCCACCATAACTGCTTTTCAGGCGCATCGCATTTTCGCAAGTGAGCTTGTGTACCACCACATTGTTGTTCTCATCTACAAAGCCAAGTACGTCGTCGCCCGGAATGGGATGGCAGCACTCGGCTATCTTGTAGTTGTTCACACCATTCTCGGTGCGCAGCACATACGTTTTCTTAAAATCGATGGGTTGTGTTATTTCGGTAACAGTATCAGATTGCTTTGGCTGCTTGCGGCGCAATGGATTGGGGATACGTATCCGGTCCAAAATGTTGCGCTGCTTGGGGCGTAACGGTTGCAACAACTGTTCGGATAGCGCAATGTCGTCACAACCTATCCTGTAATACAATTCTTCCTTGTTGGCCAATTGCTGCGCCCCGAACACCTTGGTAATATTCTCATTGGTAAGCTCATAGCCATTAGCCTTCATGTATTCCGAGAACCGTGCCTCGCCCGTTTCGATTAGCGACCGCCGTTCCTTGCGCAATGCGGCTTTCAACCGTGTGCGCCCGCTCGCCGAGGCGAGGAAGTTAATCCACTCCGACTTTGGCCGCTGCGACTGCGAAGTGAGCACTTCCACCTGGTCGCCGCTCTGCAACTTGTGCGACAGCGGCACAAGGCGATGGTTGACCTTCCCGGCTATGCAATGCACCCCAAGCTCCGAGTGCAAGTTGAACGCCACATCGAGCACCGTCGAGTCCTTCGGCAGCGTCATCAATTCGCCTTTTGGCGTGAACACCAGTATTTCGGACGCAAACAGGTTGAGCTTGATAGTATCGAGGAAATCGAGAGCATTCGGCTCGGGGTTCTCCAATATGTCTTGTATGGTCTTGAGCCATGTGGCAAGCTCCGACTCCTCCTCGCCCTCGCCAATCTTGTATTTCCAGTGGGCGGCAAAACCGCGCTCGGCCATGTCGTCCATGCGCTTGCTGCGTATCTGCACCTCTATCCAGTTGCCGTCGGGGCCCATCACCGTCATGTGCAATGCGCGGTAGCCATTGGTCTTGGGTGTACTGAGCCAGTCGCGCGTCCGGTCGGGGTGCAAGCGGTAAAGGTCGGTAATCTCCGAATAGATGTTCCAGCAAGTGCGCTTCTCGTCGGCCTCGTTGGCGCAGTCGAATACAATCCTCACCGCATACAAGTCATATACCTCCTCAAACGGTATGTGCTTGGTGTCCATCTTTTTCCATATCGAATATACCGACTTCACACGGGCCTTGATGGTATAAGTCAGCCCCATGGCATCAAGCCGCTTCTTGATGGGGTCGGCAAAAGTGTTGAAGATTTCGTTGCGTTGAGCCTCGGTCGCCGCAATTTTCGCGCTTATTTCCTTATATGCCTCGGGATGTTCATACTTGAAACTAAGGTCTTCAAGTTCGGTTTTTATAGCAAACAGCCCGAGCCGGTGAGCCAACGGGGCATATATATACAACGTTTCGCCAGCAATCTTGTATTGCTTGCTCGGTATCATCGAGCCGAGTGTGCGCATATTGTGCAGGCGGTCGGCCATCTTTATCAGCACCACGCGTATGTCGTTGTTCATCGTCAGCAGCAACTTACGGAAGTTCTCGGCCTGCGCCGAAGCCTTGTCACCGAATATCCCGCCCGATATTTTCGTCAACCCTTCTACGATTTGGGCTATCTTCTTGCCAAACTGCGACTCAATGTCCTCAACCGTGTAATCGGTGTCTTCCACCACGTCGTGCAGCAACGCCGCACATATCGACACCGACCCCAACCCTATCTCGCGGCTCACTATGCGCGCCACGGCAATAGGGTGCATGATGTATGGCTCTCCCGAACGGCGGCGTATCCCCTTGTGTGCCTCCTTGGCAAACTTGTAGGCACGCTCTATTATCTCGACCTTCTTGCGGTGGTTGCTTGCCATGTAGCCATCGAGCAGCTCCTTGAATGCGGCATCTACCATGCGGTCTTCCTCTTCGGGAGTGATTTTCTGTATCTCCGTCATAATGCTTCTATGGTTTTCGGTTTTGTGGTAATAATACACTCATGGGAATGAACACACAAACATACAAAAAAAGTTGCTACATTTCAAAACTTGCCATCATTTTCATCACGTTTTTTCCTACACGAGAGTGCTAAAAAGCATGGGGCCGTGCATTCTATCCGACGAATGCACAGCCCCGACATTATATCCGTTTCACGAGCAACTTCATATCTTGCCTATAGCTTCCGCAATCCGCTCCATGGCCTCGACGACTATGCGGCGTGGCGACGCCACATTGAGCCTCATGTGTCCGGCACCAGCACTGCCAAACATTTCCCCATCGTTGAGTGCCAACCTTGCCTTATTGATAAACAAATCGACAAGTTGCTCATGCCCAAGCCCAAGGGCCGTGCAATCGAGCCACACCAGGAACGAGGCTTCGGGGCGCACCGGCACAACCTGCGGCAACCGCTCGGCGCAAAAATCCTCTACAAACTCGATGTTGCGCTCGATGTATGCTTTTGCCTGGTCGAGCCACTCGCTGCCACATTTATAGGCAGCCTCTGTAGCCACGGTAGAGATGAATTGCGGCTCGTTGAACTCGTTGCCTTCTAACCACGAGAAGAACCCTTCGCGCAATTCGGGATTCTTCACCACGCACCACGAACTGACCAGCCCCGGAATGTTGAATGTCTTGGACGGTGCCGACAGTGTGACCGAAACAGCGGCAGCATCGTCGCTAACCGCAGCAAATGGGTGATGCACATTGCCAAACAGCGCCAAGTCGCCATGTATCTCATCGCTTATCACTATCACGCCATACTGCCGAGCCAGCCGAGCCACCTGTTGCAATGTGGCCACATCCCACGTTATGCCTATTGGATTGTGGGGGTTGCACAAGATTAACAGCCGAGGCCGCTCTTCCTTGAAAATGCGCTCAAGCCCCTCAAGGTCCATGACATAACTCCCGTCGCCAGTGTGCAACAGGCCATTATTCACCACTTGCCGGCCATTTTTCTCAGGCACGATGCGAAACGGATGATACACAGGCTCTTGTATGACCACCTTGTCACCTTTATCGGTAAAATAATTTACCACAAACCCTATGCCCTTCACCACTCCCGGCATGTAACACAATTCGTTGCAGTCGAAATTGAACCCGTGCATGTTGCGTTCCCAGTCGATGATTGACTGCCAATAACCGTCGCTCGGTATCGCATAACCATAAATGCGATGGTCGAGCCGTTGCTTGAGTGCCGCCGTGATTTCACCGCACACCTCGAAATCCATGTCGGCAACCCACAGGGGAAGTGCATCTTCCCTTCCGAACCGCGCCAGCAACCCGTCGTGCTTCATCGAGCCTGTGCCACGCCTCTCTACGACTTTGTCGAAATTATATATCATAGCTATTATGTTTTTTGGTTGAACGATTGCAAAATTACACAACAGCATCGAATAATCCCACCCTCGACGATTATAAACCGGAGAACGCACCAATCTTTTGGCACGGTCCATCTATTTTGTCACGCTTCATTGCATCATCTGGCGGCACGTCATTCTGCCTGTTCGGCAACCTCGGCAAGACATAATCACGCCAACTTCTATGCACAGCCCACAAAATATATGATATAAAAATCGCAAATTATTGCTACCTTTGTGTGGCAATGAAGGTGTGCCGAAATGAACGACACACAGTTTGCATGAACTCACGGCTCGTACATCTGTGTACCGCAGGCACTGTTAGCCAACTGTGTGTAAATAAAATATGCGCCCGATGGCGCAGTTGACGCACGAGCCGTGCGCCACTACAAAATCGAGCAAATCCACATTTTTGCACGCCCCGCCGTTGCCGCTATTGCCAACCGTGGCTGCACTCCACAGGTGTGCCACACATAAAACACTTACGATGATGACTGTAGTTGACCGTTTTTTGCAGTATGTGAAGTTCGACACTCAGAGCGACGAACTCACCAACCTCACACCCTCCACACCGGGACAGATGATTTTTGCCCAGCACCTCGAAAAAGACCTCATGCAAATAGGGCTTACCGACATATCGCTCGACGACAACGGCTACCTGATGGCAACACTGCCATCGAATTGCGACAAGCCTGTGCCTACCGTTGGCTTCATCGCCCACCTCGACACGTCGCCCGACATGTCGGGGCATCACGTGTCGCCTCGCATTGTCGAGAAGTATGACGGTGGCGACATCGTGCTGAATGCCGATAAGGGCATCGTGCTGTCGCCGTCGCAGTTCCCCGAGCTGAACGACTACCGTGGGCAAGACTTGATTGTGACCGACGGCAACACGCTGCTCGGTGCCGACGACAAGGCCGGCATAGCCGAAATCATCGCCGCAATCGACTACTTGAAGTCACACCCCGAAATCAAGCACGGCGACATACGCATCGCCTTCAACCCCGATGAAGAAATCGGACAGGGCGCACACAAATTCGACGTGCAGAAGTTTGCTGCCGACTGGGCCTATACAATGGACGGCGGCGCAATAGGCGAGCTTGAATATGAAAACTTCAACGCCGCCGTGGCCAAAGTGACTTTCCAAGGACGCAACGTGCATCCGGGATATGCCAAGCACAAGATGATTAACTCCATTCGCATTGCCAACCAATTCGCCATCATGCTCCCACGCTGGGAAACGCCCGAGCACACCGAGGGTTATGAGGGATTTTATCACCTCGTCGGTATCGAAGGCAACGTGGAGCAGACTGTAATCACATACATTATCCGCGACCACGACCGCGACCGGTTTGAACGCCGCAAAAAAGAGCTTGAACACCTCACGAGGAAAATCAACAATGAGTTCCCCGATTGCGCCTCAATCGAAATCAAAGACCAATACTACAACATGCTCGAAAAAATCAAGCCCGTGATGCACATCATCGACATCGCCAAGGCTGCAATGGAGCGTGCCGGAGTGAAACCTGTAGTGCAACCCATCCGTGGCGGAACCGACGGAGCACAACTGTCGTTCAAGGGTCTGCCCTGCCCCAACATTTTTGCCGGCGGGCTGAACTTCCACGGCCGTTATGAGTTTGTGCCAATCCCTTCGATGGAGCGCGCCACCGACACGATTGTGGAAATATGTAAGATAGTAGCCGAAGAGGCTGGTGCATAATCACATAACCGACATGCCTGAAAATTTCGACATTAGGCGCGAACGCATCGAGAGCGACAAAGACTTTGAACGGGCATTGCGCCCGATGGTTTTCGACGACTTCAGCGGACAAGACAAGGTTATCGAAAACCTGCGAGTGTTTGTCGCAGCCGCCCGATTGCGCGGCGAGGCTCTCGACCACATTTTGCTGCACGGGCCTCCAGGATTGGGAAAAACGACGCTTTCAAACATCGTTGCCAACGAGCTTGGGGTGGGATTCAAGGTCACTTCGGGGCCTGTGCTCGACAAGCCCGGCGACTTGGCTGGTATTCTCACGTCGCTCGAAGAAAACGATGTGCTGTTTATCGACGAAATCCACCGTCTTAGCCCCGTGGTAGAGGAATACCTCTACTCGGCCATGGAGGACTATCGCATCGACATAATGATTGACAAGGGCCCGGGCGCGCGGTCGGTGCAGCTCACGCTGTCGCCGTTCACGCTCATCGGAGCCACCACTCGCAGCGGACTGCTCACTGCCCCACTAAGGGCGCGTTTCGGCATCAATTGCCACCTTGAATATTACGACCATCAGGTGCTGCAAGGAATCGTGAAGCGGTCGGCTCGCCTGCTGGGTGTGCCAATCACCGACGATGCCTCGCGCGAGATTGCACTGCGCAGCCGTGGAACGCCGCGCATAGCCAACTCGCTGCTGCGCCGTGTGCGCGACTTCGCTCAGGTGAAAGGCGACGGGTCGGTCAACAGCGTAATCGCTCGTTATGCGCTCGAAGCCCTCAACATCGACCAATATGGCCTCGATGAAATCGACAACAAGATACTGACAACCATCATCGACAAGTTCAAGGGTGGCCCAGTGGGATTGACCACCATAGCCACGGCTCTCGGCGAAGACCCCGGCACCATCGAGGAGGTGTATGAACCGTTCCTCATCAAGGAAGGCTTCATAAAGCGCACACCACGTGGCCGCGAAGTCACCGACCTCGCCTACTCCCACCTCGGCCGCAGCCGCTTCGCCGCCGAAGCATCATTGTTCTGATAGTTGCATGAAAACGATAGATTTGCGTCATTCATTGTGGGATAAATATCTCCCACTGAAAATTTCCACGCAGTGAGTGGAAAAATCTAAATGTCGCCCCGTAGAGCCGCGGCGCGCCACGGCTCTACAACAGCAACAAAACAATTAATTTGACTGATTATGGCTGGATTGAAATCACTGGCTAAAGATACTGCAATTTATGGAATGAGCAGCATCGTGGGGCGTTTCCTGAACTACCTGCTGGTGCCGCTATACACGGCAAAACTGTCGGTGGAATCGGGCGGTTACGGCGTAATTACCAACATTTATTCCTACGTTGCCCTGTTGCTCGTAATTCTCACCTACGGCATGGAAACATCGTTTTTCCGTTTTGCCAACAAGAAAGATGAGAATCCCGAAAGGGTATATTCGTCCATTCTCATGTCTGTAGCCACCACGTCGTTGCTGTTTGTGTTGCTTGTGCTTGCATTCTTGCCACAGGTATCGGCGTTCATCGGCTATGCCGACCACCCCGAGTATGTGGGCGTGATGGCTGCCTGCGTGGCAATCGACGCATTCCAGACAATTCCGTTTGCATTCTTGCGATATAAAAAGAAGCCCATCAAGTTTGCTTCCCTCAAACTGCTTTTCATTATACTCAACATCTCGCTGAACCTTGTGTATTTCATTGCCCTGCCAGCGCTTTACGAAAGCCACCCCGATACGGTAGGGTTGATTTACGACCCTACGGTGGGTGTAGGCTACGCATTCTACATTAACCTATTTTGCACAGCACTCATAACATTCTTCTTTTGGCGCGAGCTGACGGGCTTCAAGTATGTGTTTGACTGGCAACTCATGCGGCGCATACTCAGTTACAGTTGGCCAATATTAATCTTGGGCATAACCGGCATTCTCAACCAGACTGCCGACAAAATCCTATTCCCTTTCATTTACACTGGCAGCGATGCCACGGCACAACTTGGCATATATGGCGCAGCAAGCAAGGTGGCAATGATTATGGCAGTCATCACGCAAGCATTCCGCTATGCCTACGAGCCGTTTGTGTTCGGCAAGACCTCCGACCGCGACAATGCCGCCACACAGGCACAAGCCATGAAGTTTTTCATCATCTTCACATTGCTTGCATTCCTCGCCGTGATTGCCTACATCGACATTATCAAGTATATTATCGCCCCGAGCTACTGGAGCGGGCTGCAAGTAATCCCCATAGTGATGGCAGCCGAAATTATGATGGGCGTGTATTTCAACTTGTCGTTTTGGTACAAGCTCACCGACCGCACCATCTGGGGTGCCATATTCTCGGGCATCGGCTGCGCGGTGCTTGTCGCAATCAATGTCATTTTCGTGCCACGCTATGGCTACATGGCATGTGCTTGGGCAGGCTTTGCCGGATATGGCACGGCAATGCTCATTTCCTACTTCGTCGGGCGCAAATACTACCCCGTCGCCTACCCTCTAAAGCGCATAGCCTGCTACCTGTTGCTTGCAGGTGCGATTTTTGTCGTTTACCAATTGGTCGCAATCGACAACCTTTTCCTCAACTTGCTGCTGCGCACCGCCCTGCTCGCCGTGTTTGCCGCGACCATCGTCAAGGCCGAACATTTCAAGCTACCCCGGAGGCATAGCGCATGACGCAATAATGCAGGCATGAAAACCGTTATAAACACACGTGTTACACACTCTCGCACATGAACAGAATTGCCAACATCATATTTCGCTTTGTCATTGCAGCGGCAGCCACATTGTGTGCCGCCACACTGCTGCAATCGTGCCGTGGAGCAAAGCTCAGCGATGCCGAAGAGAAATACCAGCGCGGCGAATACTTCGACGCAGCCGACACCTACCGCAAGGTATATAACAAGATGAAAAGCCGCGAAGAACGCCCCATGCGCGGAATGGTGGCATTCCAGATGGGCGAATGCTACCGCCGGCTGAACATGTCGGCACGTGCATCGGCCGCCTACCAGAACGCATTGCGATATGAATACCCCGACAGCATGGCATATTTCTACCTCGCCCACTCACAACAAGCCGAGGGAAAATATGCCGCCGCCATAAAGAATTACGAAACTTTCCTCACCTACGTCCCCGACCATCGCCTATCGCTCGTGGGGCTTGAAGGCTGCCGACTCGCATTGAAATGGAAAGAAGAACCCACACGGTACATCGTCAAAAGTGCCAAACTGCTAAACTCGCGACGTGCCGACTTCTGCCCGATGTTCCTCGACGGCAGTTTCGACCAGCTATATTTCACCTCCTCGACCGAAGACGCTACAGGTGAAACCAAGAGCGAAATCACCGGAACAAAGAAATGCGACATTTTCCTATCGAAAAAAGATGAAAACGGCAACTGGCAACGCCCCGAGCCAGCCGAAGGGGGTGTGAACACCGAGTTTGACGAGGGCATTACATCTTTCACTCCCGACGGAACAACCATGTACCTCGCAAAGGCGCGTCGTGAACTCAACTCAGGCACATCGGTAGAAATATACACATCGCAACGCTCCGATGCACAATGGAGCGAACCTGTCAAGCTCGAAATCACGGCCGACACGCTGTCGGCCTACGGCGACCCTGCCGTGTCGGCCGATGGCAATTACCTATATTTTTCAAGCGACATGCCTGGCGGAATGGGGGGCAAAGACCTATGGCGCATCAACCTGAAAGAGCAAGTGGGTTCGCTCGAAAACCTCGGGGAGCAAATCAACACCCCAGGCGACGAGCGTTTCCCATATTCACGCACCGACAGCATACTCTATTTTGCCTCCGACGGACATCCCGGCATGGGCGGACTTGACCTGTTCAAAGCCACATTGCAGCCCGATGGCTCATGGCAAATCGAAAACATGAAGTCGCCCATCAATTCGTCGGCCGACGATTTCGGCATCACTTTCGGAGAGGGCGAATCGGGCTTCTTCAGCTCCAACCGCAACGACGCCCGCGGATATGACCACATCTACAGCTTCATAGAGCCAGAGCTGAAAATCACCATCACAGGCTATGTGCTCGACAAGGACGAATACCCCGTGCCTAACGCCACCATACGCATCGTGGGCAACGACGGGTCAAACCAGAAAGCCATCGGCAAGCCCGACGGCTCGTTTGAATTCAACCTGCAACGTGGGGTGCGCTACGTGATGCTTGCAGGCGCCAAGAACTACCTCAACGTCAAGCAGGAATTTGTTAGCGACATTGCCGAAGAAGATGCCGAGTATTACGTGGAATTTTTCCTACCGGCAATCAACAAGCCGCAAGTGCTTGAAAACATATTCTATGATTACGACAAGGCTACATTGCGCCCCGAGTCAAAGGCAGCACTCGATGAACTTATAGAAATCCTCAACGAGAATCCAAACGTCACCATAGAGATGGCTTCGCACACCGACCGCTGGGGGTCGAACGAATATAACGACGCACTTTCCATGCGCCGCGCTCAATCGGTAGTGGACTACCTCGTTGCCGCCGGAATCGACATGGCACGCCTTCAGCCACACGGATATGGCGAAACGCGCCCCAAGGTTGTCACCAAACGCATCGCCCGCTTGTACCCGCAATTCAAAGAGGGCGACACACTCACCGAGGAATTTATCGAGCAACTTTCACCCGAGGACCAGGCTGCCGCCGACCAAATCAACCGCCGCACCGAGTTCCAAGTCCTATCACTCACCTACCAACGCTATTGACGCGGGCACAGGAAAAATCCACGTCGTAGCAGTGAGTATGTTGTGTAGGGGGGTGTAGTATCAAAATTGCAATGTCTGAAACAATCAGCAATTACAAGCAGACGATTATGTATGTAGAGGGTGTATCAAAATTGGCATGACCCACCTCGTAGGGACGCACGGCCCGTGCGTCCGAGTGCCGCAAGACTCGATT
>CALUMJ010000021.1 GCA_944321715.1 uncultured Muribaculaceae bacterium
GCCGCTTGAAAAATTTTACGCCCCAAATAAAATGGAAAGAGGGCGCATCAAATATTCCTCAATTTGATACACCCTCTTTTTATTGTTATGTGCTTATTATAATTTATGAATTACTTTAATCATTTGTTCTCCTATGCCGATGGTATAGCCTTGTGAACAGAAAACAACCCTGTTGAATGTGTCACCTATGATAAATATGGGCAGTGTATGGGCATTCAGTTTTAGATTCTCACTTATTTGTTGCTGTATAGAGCCGTCAGCATCTATGCCATATATGATATTTGATGGCAGCTCGGGGAACTCTGAAGGATTGAATTTACTATATTGCTCTTTGTTAGTAAACAATAGTATGATGCCTCTTCCCCATTTTTCTAATTCTTTCCCCATTGCCGCAATGTCACGCAGAGCATGGTTGGTCGGTTCTTGTCCCGTTCCGAGAATGCCAACTATGAAATAGCCGCGTCCAGTTGTTGATAATATAGAACATGGTAAGCCCTGGTCTGTCGGCATGTAAAGTGATTCGGAATTGAAATTCCCGATTACTTGTACATCGTCGAGGCTTTCTCTCATGACGAGGTCGATATTGCAGGTTTTACCTGGAAGTATATCAAAAAAAGTCAGGTGTGAAAGAACTCCACCATTGGCAAGACGGGTACCGCTTACAAGCAGGTATTTGCCTGCATCAAGTGTAGTGCCGTTTTTCAATAATTGCGACCATGTGCAGCCTTCGGGATATTCCAACAGATGTAGAGTGCCATCTTCTGCAATACGTGATATTGTGAAATGGTAGTAATATTTAGGGTCGTCAAGCGATTTGATGGGGGAATATTGTGCGACAAGGTTGCCTGTTGGTGCATTAATTTGTTGCACTTCCTCAAAATTAACATCGGTCGCTTTGCCGTCATTGTTTATTAATTGCACTTTGCCTGTGATTCCATCGATTCGCGCAGGTATTCCAAGGCTGCGGGCTACTGATACAAAAAATATGTCACGGCTATGGCAGTCGGCTGTGCGTACTTTCCATACACCAATTGGAGAAATAGGCGAACCTCCAAGATTGCAATTAGAATCTATTGAAATGCTATCTGCAACCCATTTGACGAGTTGCATGGGATTTTTGCGTAAGGTATCTTGTACTTGCTTTGGAATTGCTGACAAAAAGAATGTTTTGTATGGCGTGAGTTTCTCATTACTTACTCGTGGATTAAGTATGAATTGATTGAAAAGTTCTGTATCGCAGTTGGCCTTGGAGTAGGTTAAATGGTCGTTAAGCACGTCAAGACCTACATCTCGTAAATCTTTTTCAGATATATGACGCAGTAATTCAAGCCCTTTTTGTTTGTCTTCAGGTGCATCGAGTGAAGATAGAAATTTTGTTATGACATCATAATTACCTCGTGAAGCGACTACTATTTTGGCCACTTCCGATGCTGGTGTAAGCTCGTATTTTTGGGCAAATTCAATGCCGTTCTCTTCTGTAAAGAATGTTGCTTCGTAGGCTCGGCGTATTGAATCTTCTTGCGCAAGTCGTTGTTCATTTATTGCACGTTGCTCGTTGGTTACATTGGGCAACGTGTTTCTTTCAACTGGTGGTACAATATCAAGGTCAATGCTGTAGTTTTCATTTTGGGGAATCGACAGTGGTATGTCTATATGGCCGTCTTTCCCAAAAGAAACTTTTGCAAAGCCATATTTCCCGTCTTTTGATGCCCAAACCACCATGTCGCCTTTCCCCGCCGACAAGAATGTCTTGCCTTCAGCATCTGTCGCTTTTGTTGCGACCGAATAGAATTCTCCATAGTTGTAAACTTTGAATTCAACTTTGGCATTTTCTACAGGCCTGTTTTCGGCATCTATAACTTTTACATCGAGTCGGGCTGTTGGTGCATAGTTGTCGATAACATTTATTTCGGTATATCGAGGTGTGCGGTACATGACCTCTTCGGGGCCGGTGTAACGTCCGAAAACCTTGGTATGCATTAGCATTCCACGTGATGCCGGAGCATTGAACCATGCAAGGTCAAGAACAGGTTCGGGTTCGCATGCACCGAGGAAATACCATTTGCCATCAACCCATGCTTCAACCCATGCATGGTTGTCGTCGGTATGAGCCCATCGTGGTGTGTACACTTGCCTTGCTGGAATCCCTACTGAACGCAAAGCAGCAACGGTGAATGTGGACTCTTCGCCACAACGCCCGTATGCAGTTTTTACCGATGCAAGAGGGCTGCTCGTGCGTGCATCTGACGGACGGTATGTCACTTTCTCGTGACACCAATGATTGACCTCAAGTACGGCATCGTATAATGAAAGATTTTTCACACGGTTTTTCAATTCATCGTAAAATATTATTCGGCTATTATCGAGGTCTTCATTGTTGACACGAATAGGTAGCACGAAGTGACGAAATTCACGTTCTGGAATTTCTTTACCCCATGGCATTTCCTCCCGGGCAGTAAATGCGCAATTGATGTTTTCGAGGAAATATTCGCTTGAATGGTCGGCAATATCGGCAAGAGGCATGTAAGCGTATAAGAACATCAGAGCTTCGTGCTGTTCTGTTGTTAGCTCCATTTGGTCGATAGCTGTAAAAACATGTTTGTCGTTCAGTAAATCACGGCGACTTTCATAATCGGCAATTACAGCGTTACGTTCATTCTCATCAGATATAAAATGTTTGTTGGCACAAGATGTGCACAGTATCGCTGTGGCTATAAAGATAAGGAAGGTAAAATGTTTCATAAATATTGATATTAGTTCACTACGAAGATAACGTTTTTTTGTAAAACCTGCGAGTAGGATTGTAAGGAAAATAATATTGGCTCACTATAAATAAGGTCACAAGGTAAATATTTTTTTACCATATCAAGTGCAGTCATTTATGGATATTTGTATCTACTTTTAAAACGATTTTAATAATTAAAGCAGCGGAACGCCTCGATGGATTTAGAAAATATTATAATGGGAGCAAAACAAGGCGATATGAAAGCTCTTGAGTGCCTGTATAATACATATTATCAAAAGATGTGAGGTGTGTGCATTGCTATATTAAAAGGTAACAGCGATGCAGCCGATGACCTTGTGCATGATGCGTTTATTTTGGCGTTTGCTTCTATGGGCAAATTAAAAAATCCGAGTAGATTTGGGCAATGGCTGACAACTATTACACGGAATGTTGCATTTAAATATTTAGAGCAAAACCGCAGGAATCCATTAATTCCCTTATCGGAGGTTCCGATAGAGCAACTCGACATTTCAGATGAAACCGAAACAATCGAAACGCATGTTTCATTAAATGAATTATTGGCATTGATAAATCGGTTACCCGATGGCTATCGTAATGTATTTAGAATGTCGGTAATTGAGGGATTTACTCATAAAGAAATAGCCGATATGCTGGGAATAGAACCTCATAGCTCGTCATCGCAATTGTCGAGAGCTAAAGTAATACTTAGAAAAATGCTGTCGGGCTATTTGACATTGGTCGTGTTGGTGGTAGTGATGGTGTTTACATTGTATAAAATATATCATAAAAAACCGACCGATATTCATATAGAAAAAGGTAGCATATCGAAAGCGGAAGAGCCGAGAGATAAAAAAGTAACAATAAATAATGATATAATTGTAAGTGAAGAGGGGAGTGTTGAAAGCGACGGGATTATTACAGTAGCCGAAGTAAGTCGTCCAGATTTCACCTATGTGAAAATAACCGACATACTGAATGATGAAAATTGCTATGATGGAGTTGTTATCTCAGAGCCAGTCAATCGGGATAGTGCGGAATATGTTACCGATACTCTATTACACAATATCAGGCCAACGTTTGATACTAATATAACTGAGCATAGCACAAAGAAGCGTAAATGGAAAATGATGCTTGCCGGCTCGTTAGGACCAGCATTAGCGCAAAATGCATATAAGTTGATAGTTGGTAGTGATAATGCTGATTCCGAATCGGGTGTGCCCGTAAATATAAGCACATGGGAGGAGTATTATGATTATTTACAGTCACGTAGTCATGATAATATGCCAGCCGACTCTGTTGCGTTGATGAATATAGCCAAGAATAATAGCGGTGATATTATTGAACATGAGAATCATGAAAAGCCAATTACATTTGGCATATCGTTCTCAAAGACTTTGAACGATAGGTGGGGCATGGAAACTGGTTTGCAATATTCATTGTTACGCTCATCATTTACAATGGGAAGTGGCATGAATAGCATACAAAGGTCACAAAAATTGCATTATATAGGAATTCCTATTAAAGTGTCATATAAGATAGCCGATTACAGGAGATTTTCGGCATACGCATCTGTCGGAACTGTTGTGAACATTCCAGTAAAGGGAAGAATACGGCAGAGCCTTGTTACGGATACGACGACTATGTATTTGGAGGGTGGTAGTGTGTCGCCTTCCTGGCAATTGTCGGTCAATGCAAGTTTGGGCGTACAATACGAATTGAAAAGAAACATAAGCATATATTTTGAGCCAACTTTAAATTATTACATACCATCGGGAAGTGACACACATAGTATTTGGACTGAACAACCATTTACAGTGACTATGCCACTTGGTATAAGGTTTACATGGTAAATTATATGTATGCAGTCTTTGCACTTGTGATGTATCTATATCGATAGAAACATCAAATATTGCAAGGAGTATGTATGGAATCAAAGATTACATTATTAATGGAATGGCATACATTAATAACGCTGTGAGGCCACAACACAAAGTTTTAAGCCAGTTAATGATATATGCAACAACTCGTTGCCAGTCGCGTTGTCAACATTGCCGGATATGGGAGAAAGATGTGGAATATCTTTCGCTTGATGATATTAAACATATAATGTCAAGTCGTTGTATAAATAGTAGGACTACTGTTGGGCTTGAAGGTGGGGAATTTGTCCTACACCCTCAAGCCGCTGAGATAATGGAATGGTTCATGAATAATCATCCTAATTACACTCTTCTTTCAAACTGCCTATACTATAAGAGAGTTATCGAGCTTGTAAAGATATATAAACCGCGACATCTTTATGTTTCTCTTGACGGCGACAAAGAGGTGTATAAGCGAATGCGTGGGGTGGATGGATATGACAGTGTGATAAAAGTAGTTGAAGCCGTGAAGGATGTTGTGCCAGTTTCTCTTATGTTTTGTCTTTCGCCTTGGAACAGTTTCAAGGATATGGAATATGTGATAGGGGTTGCGAAACGATATGGGTTGGATGTCCGCATAGGTATATATGGAACTATGGCTTTTTTTGATACACAAAAAGACCTGCTTGCAGTGAACAATGAAGATGAATATATAAAGGATATTCCTGAAAATATCATTGAAACTGACGAGAATTACGATTTTGTCGTATTATATGATGAATGGCGAAGAGGTAATCTGAAACTTCCATGCCAAAGTATATATAGTGAACTTGTCGTGCATTCCAATTGAAATGTTCCGTTGTGCCAGAATTTAGACATTGTACTTGGTAACATTCATGAAAAATCTCTTGATGAGATTTTTAACTCAAATGAAACATGCAAGATTCAACATTGTTATTCGACAAGCTGTAATGGTTGTTGGATAAATTTTCATAGGAAGTATGACATTGTATTGTATAGAAATTTTGAAAAATTACTGCCTAAAAGAATAATAGAAAGTGTTTATGGACACTATCAATGGTCGGCAAAACATGAAGAAACATATAAGCATTTCTTTAATAGGATAAAATGAAGTACGTTGATAAAATGATAATGCGGTATAAGGCAATCCGCAATAAGCGATTCTTGCAAAACACATATTCCAAGAAATATGCTTTTGTAGGTTTTGGTAGTCACAGTGTAAATAACTTATATCCAGTATTGGATTACTTGGATGTGCCTTTGAAATATATATGTTGCAAGTCGCCCGACAAGGTAGAATTGATTAAAAAAAAGACAGGCATTGCGACAACCGTATCAATCGATGAGATTTTAAATGATGGCGAGGTTGAAGGGGTCTTTGTCTCGGTGGCACCTAAGTCTCATTTTGATATTGCGAAAAAAGTCTTGGAGTGCGGTAAGTCATTATTTATTGAGAAACCGCCTTGTTGTTTTATCGAAGAACTAAATGTTTTGATTAATCTCGCAGAGATGAATAAAGTAGCTGTGACAGTAGTAGGTATGCAGAAACGCTATTCACTGATTGCGCAAATTCTTGTTAATAGGTTAAATAGCGAGAAGTGCTTGAGTTACAATATGAGATACCTCACAGGTCTTTACCCCGAAGGGGATGCTCTGCTTGACCTTTTTATCCATCCGTTGGATTATGTGAGTTTCATTTTTGGCGATGCAGATGTCGTGGGTAGTGATTATGTTAAGCAATCGGATGGTGGCATAACACTGATGCTCTTGTTGTCGCACAAGAATGCTAAAGGAATGCTGGAATTGTCAACGAGGCACACATGGAGCCATGCCGAGGAATGGTTGTCGATAAACACAAAAGGTGGAATATATGTACAGGAGCAAATGGAGAAATTGAGATTTTATCCTAAAAATGGTACATTACTCGGCGTTCCTATTGAAAAGATAATTCATCGACAACATTTAGAAATGGAATTATTTGGGAGAAATAATTTTGTGCCAACTTTTGCGAATAATCAAATTTACACACAAGGTTATTTTAACGAAATAAAAACTTTTGTTGATGCAGTGGAGGGTAAGGAATATAAAAAATGCTTGTCGTCATTGCAGTCTATGAGAAGCACTTACGAACTTATCAGAACGATAAAGAGCATATTATAAAAACAGTGTGTTTGCTGACTTCACCCATTAGATGAATCAGCAAACACACTTGCTTTTATGTAATTGAACTAAAATTCTGCGTTCTTCGGAGTCCGAGGGAATGGAATCACGTCACGGATATTTGTCATGCCGGTTACGAACAGAACCAAACGTTCAAATCCAAGACCAAATCCCGAATGTGGAACAGTGCCAAAGCGGCGGGTGTCGAGATACCACCACATATCTTTCATTGGGATATGCAGCTCCTCGATACGAGCAAGAAGTTTGTCATAGTCTGCCTCACGTTCTGAACCACCAATTATTTCTCCAATTTGGGGGAACAGTACATCCATAGCTCTTACTGTCTTGCCGTCTTCATTGAGTTTCATATAAAAGGCCTTGATTTCCTTTGGATAATCAGTGAGAATAACAGGCCTCTTGAAATGTTCTTCGACAAGATAACGTTCATGCTCGCTTTGCAGGTCTATGCCCCAAGAAACAGGGAACTCAAATTTCTTTTTTGCTGCTTCGAGAATCTTGATAGCTTCGGTATAAGGCAGACGCATGAAGTCATTATGTAGAACGAATTCCAAACGATTGACAAGGTCCTTGTCGTACATCTGTGACAAGAATTCAATATCATCTTTGCAATTCTCAAGGGCATAACCTATGCAGTATTTAATGAATTCCTCGGCAAGGTCCATATTGTCGGTAATGTCATTAAATGCTACTTCTGGCTCAATCATCCAGAATTCAGCGAGGTGACGTGGCGTGTTGGAGTTTTCGGCACGGAATGTGGGTCCGAATGTATAAATTGCACCAAGCGCAGTTGCACCAAGTTCACCTTCAAGCTGCCCCGATACAGTCAAGCTTGTTTGTTTACCGAAGAAATCTTGGGTATAATCGATATTGCCGTCTTCTGTTTTCGGAAGGTTGTTCAAATCAAGAGTCGTGACTTGGAACATTGCTCCAGCTCCTTCACAGTCGCTGGCTGTGATAAGAGGTGTGTTGAGATAGAAGAAACCTCGTTCGTTAAAGAACTTATGGATTGCAAACGCAAGGTTGTGCCTGATGCGCAACACAGCACCGAATGTATTGGTACGAGGACGCAGATGCGCTATCTCACGTAAAAATTCTAATGTGTGTCCTTTCTTTTGAAGAGGATATGTTTGTGGGTCGGCTGTTCCATATATTTCAATGGTTTCGGCTTGAATTTCACAGGTTTGACCTTTACCCTGAGATGCCACAAGTAGCCCCTCGATGTGCAAGCTGGCTCCTGTAGTTATTGGTTTCAATTCATCTTCGGTAAATTTCGACAGGTCAATTACTATTTGTATGTTTTTTATTGTCGAACCGTCATTTAGGGCGATAAATTGTACGTTCTTATTGCCTCTACGAGTTCTTACCCAACCCTTTACGCAAACTTTTTCACCTATAAGTTCTGGGTTGAATATATCAACGATTTTAGTTCTTTTTAGTGACATATCTATGAATTAGAATTTATAAACAAGATTGTGTTACACTGTCATTCACTTTAGTCGTGGTGGCAAATGTAACACAATGCTTGCTGTTTTGTATATTTTATTCAAATGAACCTTGTTTCAAGAAGTTTACTTCTTCTTGTGTCAAATAACGCCATTTGCCACGAGCCAAATTCTTTTTGGTAAGACCGGCAAAATAAACGCGGTCAAGTTTCACTACATGATAACCAAGTGATTCGAATATGCGGCGAACCACACGGTTGCGACCCGAGTGAATTTCTATTCCAGCTTGTTTTTTATCGGTCGGTGATACGTAGCTTATGGCATCGGCATGTATTGGTCCGTCGTCAAGTTCTACGCCATCGGCAATGTGTTGCATGTCATCTTCCGAGATGGGTTTGTCGGTCCATACTTGGTAGATTTTTTTCTTGATATATTTAGGGTGGGTGAGCTTGGAGGCGAGGTCACCGTCGTTGGTGAGCAACAGCACACCTGTCGTGTTACGGTCAAGACGGCCGACAGGATAAACTCGCTCGGTGCAAGCGCCCTTGATTAAATCCATTACAGTGGTGCGACCATTGGGGTCATCACTTGTGGTGACGCAATCTTTTGGCTTGTTAAGCAAAATGTAGCACTTGCTTTCAAGTGTAACCACTTTATCGTTGTATTCAACCACGTCGTTGCGTGTAATTTTTGTTCCAAGTTCTGTAACAGGAACACCATTTACTTTAACTTCACCCTTCTGAATCAGTTCATCAGCTTCGCGACGAGAGCAGACTCCAGCGTTTGCCATGAATTTATTCAGACGTATTGGTTCATTGGGGTCAACCTCAGGAAGTACATATTCAATACGTTTTGGCCTTGGAGTAAAACGCATTTGTTGTGGATGCCCTTGTTGGTTCCTGTTGCGTTGGTTGTGCTGATTACCTCCACTTGCATTCCTATTATAGCCACGCTGGTTGTTGTAGCCACCTTGGTTGTTGCCGCGTTGTTGGTAACCGCCACGCTGGTTGTTGTAACCGCCTTGGTTGTTGCCACGTTGCTGGTAACCGCCACGCTGGTTGTTGTAGCCGCCACGTTGATTATATCCTACGCGTTGGTTATTATAATTGCCGCGTTGTTGGTAACCGCCACGTTGTTGGTAGTTATTTCCATTTTCATTTTGTTCTTGCTGCCCATCGCCATTGTTGTTTTCGTAATTGTTGTAGCGGTTGTTGTAGCTGCCACGCTGGTTGTAGTTTCCGCGTTGGCTGTAACTACGTTGCTCTCCATAGTTTCCGCGCTGGCTGTAGCTTTGTTGATATTCGCCAGATTGTGATACCTCACCACCACGATTTTCGCTATTATATTCGATTTTTTCGTAGCGATTCTCATTGTTTTCGGCGAAGTCTCCTTTGCTCTCGCCAATTCGTGGCCTTCTTGCCTTTTTTTCTACATTCTCTTCCATAAATTTATAAATCTAATCCAAGCCTCTCGGCTAATTTTTTAGTAATAAGGTTTTAATATTTAAATTTCAGTATGTTTATACGCTGCAAAGATACTTAAAAGCAAAGATATAACCAATGTGGAACCGCAAAATTTAACTAAAATGGATAAAAAATTGTCGTGTTGTTGCATATTGGTCGTAGCCCTGATTTTAAGATTCTCGTTTTGATTGTTTTTCTGTTAATAACCTGTGTAATTGTGAGGTGTGATTTTTTTTAATTCAGCTTTCACACTGTCTGAAACGTTTAGCGTATCGATGAAGTTTGAAATGCTCTCGGCATTTACTACGTTATTGGTGCGTGTCAATGCCTTCAACGTTTCGTAAGGTTTTTCATAACCTTCGCGCCGTAGGATGGTTTGAATAGCCTCGGCAACAACATTCCACATATTGTCTAAGTCCGCATTGATTGCCTCCTCGTTCAAAATGAGTTTATTAAGCCCTTTTATGGTGCTGTGCATGGCGATGATTGTATGGCCTAATGGTACGCCGACGTTTCGCAGCACCGTCGAGTCGGTTAAATCACGTTGTAATCGCGAAATAGGCAATTTGGCCGAAAGATGTGTAAACAAGGCGTTGGCTATGCCTAAATTGCCTTCGGAATTTTCAAAGTCAATTGGGTTGACTTTGTGTGGCATTGCCGATGAACCCACTTCGCCAGCTTTGATTTTCTGCTTAAAATAATTCATCGAGATATATTGCCAAATATCTCTGTCAAGGTCAATTATTATAGTATTGATGCGTTTTAGTGCATCGAAAAGTGCTCCTAAGTTGTCGTAGTTGGAAATTTGTGTGGTCCATTGCTCTCTTTCGATACTGAGATGGTTTTTCAGGAATGAATTAGCAAAGGTTATCCAGTCATATTGGGGGAAAGCCGCAAGGTGGGCATTGAAATTGCCTGTTGCTCCGCCAAACTTGCCAGAAATTGGGATTTGTGCCAAAAGTTGCAATTGCTGGCGCAGCCGATAAACAAATACACGTATCTCCTTGCCCAAGCGTGTGGGAGAGGCTGGTTGCCCATGTGTCCTGGCGAGCATTGGGATGTCATTCCATTCGGTTGCATACTTGTCGAGTATTGATACCAGGTTCTCGATAAGTGGCATGTATGTGTAATGCAGAGCATCTTTTATCGACATCGGTATCGAAGTGTTGTTGATGTCTTGTGATGTGAGTCCGAAATGAATAAATTCCTTGTATTGATGCAAATTCATGCTATCAAATTTTTCTTTAAGGAAGTATTCTACAGCCTTGACATCGTGGTTGGTGGTGCTTTCAATTTCTTTGATGTGGGCAGCATCATCTATTGAAAAATCATTATAAATAGTGCGCAAGGCATCGAATTGTGTTTCAGTGACATCTACAAGCTGAGGAAGTGGAATTTGGCAGAGTGCAATAAAATATTCTATTTCCACTTTTACTCTGTACTTGATTAATGCATATTCCGAAAAATATTGGTCCAATTGTTCTGCTTTTGAGCGGTATCTTCCGTCGATAGGAGATATTGCAGTGAGTGAAGTGAGGTTCATAAGACTCCTTTGAAACAAATCGTTAGTATTGGGTTATAAGCAAATGCGTTGTTTTCTCAAATCATTGAACAGCCATGTGTTGCAATTTCTTTGCAAACATACATAAAAATTCCCATTTTTCATGTGGCGACTATGAAAAATTAATGGTGTAATTGTTGATGGAGAAGTGGGCGAACATTTATTAACGCGTAAAAGTTCGCCCACTTGTCTGTGTGCTGTTGGGCAAGGATTTTAGATGACACCCTGGCCGAGCATGGCATGAGCTACTTTCATAAAGCCAGCGATGTTGGCGCCTTTCATATAGTTGATGTATCCATCACTTTCTTTTCCGTATTTGACACATTGGTCGTGTATATTGTTCATGATTTCATGCAGACGGTCGTCAACTTCTTTTTCAGACCAAGACAAGTGCATTGCGTTTTGGCTCATTTCAAGCCCCGAAGTCGCAACGCCACCGGCATTAACGGCTTTCCCTGGCCCGTATGGTATTTTATTGGCGATAAAAGTGTCGATAGCTTCGGGAGTACATCCCATGTTGGATACTTCCCCGACGCACAATACTTTATTTCTAACTAAGTTTTCGGCATCCTCTTTGTCAACTTCGTTTTGTGTAGCGCAGGGCATGGCTATGTCAACCTTGACTTCCCAAGGACGGCGTCCTGGATAGAATGTGGCTTCGGGATAACGTTCGGCATAAGGTGCAACTATGTCATCGCCTGAGGCTCGCAATTCAAGCATGTAGTCTATTTTTTCGCCTGAGATTCCTGTTGGGTCATAAACGTATCCATCGGGACCAGAAATTGTTACAACCTTTGCCCCTAATTCTGTCGCTTTAAGGGCAGCTCCCCATGCTACATTGCCAAAGCCCGAAATTGCCACAGTCTTGCCAGCAAAGTCTTCTCCCATTGTACGAAGCATGTTACGCACAAAATAGCAAGCGCCAAATCCTGTTGCTTCGGGGCGTATCTTCGAGCCGCCAAAGTCGAGGCCCTTTCCAGTGAATGTTCCTGTATGTTCTTGAGCTAATTTCTTGTACATTCCATACATATATCCTACTTCACGTCCGCCTACGCCAATATCACCGGCTGGAACATCTCTGTCAGGGCCAAGATTGCGCCATAGTTCAAGAATATATGCTTGGCAGAAGCGCATGATTTCAGCATCGCTTTTGCCTCGTGGGCTGAAGTCGGAACCGCCTTTTGCTCCGCCCATAGGAAGTGTTGTGAGGGCGTTTTTGAAAGTTTGCTCAAATCCGAGGAATTTTAGAATTGACAGATTAACCGAAGCGTGGAAACGAATGCCTCCTTTATACGGGCCAATGGCATTATTAAATTGAACGCGATAGCCTAAGTTGCTTTGAACTTCACCACGGTCATCAGTCCAAGTTACGCGGAAAGTAAAAATCCTATCTGGTTCGACCATTCGTTCGATTATTTTAGCTTTTTCAAATTCGGGGTGCTGGTTATAAACCTCCTCGACCGATAGAAGAACCTCTTTTACTGCCTGTAAATACTCTTTTTCTCCAGGGTGTTTTGCTTCAAGCCCGGCTAAAATTTCATTGACTTTCATAGAGTGTAGTTTTTATGTGTATTAAAAAGGTATAATTGGTGTAAATCGGAATACAATCAGAGTATTGCGATTGCATTACAAATATAGTTTTTTCTTTTGTGTGTAAAAAATTTATTGCCGACAAATTTTACTATGTTTTATCAAAATCATGCAGTAATGAGATTGTCATGTTGCATGGTATTTTTCCCCCATTATTATAATTGGGTCAATATAAAAAATGGGGGAGCACTGTGTGCGAAGTACTCCCTCTTATTGCAAAATCTCTTTATAATCCCTTACAATAGCTTCACGCCAATTCCTGGACGGTCGGCGGGTACGGTAACTTGCCCGTTTACAATCTTTATGCCATCGAATCGGTCATTAGAAATGAGCAGGTTGCCATCTAAGTCGGCCCAATCGACAAGAGGGGCAAGTTGCGCAGCTGCCGATACGGCACAAGATGTTTCGGTCATACAGCCTATCATCACTTTCATCCCGAGAGCGCGAGCCAAAACTATCATTTTATAAGCTTCATGCATGCCCGTGCTTTTCATCAATTTTATATTGATACCGTCGTAATACTCGTTAAGCATCGGTATGTCTGGCAATCGTTGGAACACTTCATCGGCGATGATGGGCAATTTGCTATGTTTGCGCAGCCACCCAGTTTCTTCGAGCATCTCTTTAGGCATGGGCTGTTCTACGAATAAACAATTTTTGTCGCTTAACCACTCTGTCATCTCAAGGGCGTAATTTTTGTCGCTCCAGCCTTGGTTGGCATCTACGCAAATAGGAATATCTGTGATGCTGCGTATTATTTCTACTAATTCTTTGTCATTGTCAAGCCCCATTTTCACTTTGATTACTTTGTAAGGCTTGGCTTCTTCCATTTTTTGTTTTACAACCTCGGGTGTGTCAATTCCAATGGTAAAGCTGGTGTTAGGGGATTTCTCGGGCGATAATCCCCATATTTTATACCATGGTTGTCCCATTATTTTGCCGAGCAGGTCATGCAGGGCGATGTCAATTGATGCCTTGGCAGCGCGATTCCCTTCGTCAACAGAGTCAACATACTCCAGTATTTCTTCCAGCCTGAAAGGGTCACTGAATTGCCCTAAATCTAATTTGCTAAGGAATGCACACACACTTTCGACACTTTCTCCCAAGTATGGCGGCATAGAGGCTTCGCCATATCCGATAATTCCATCGTATTCTATCTCGACTTGAACATCTGGGGTAGTCGTGCGGCTATATTTGGCAAGATTAAAAGAGTGGCGAAGTTGTAATTCGTATGGCATAAATGATAAGTTCAACCTGCCGGATTTGCCAGCTATGTTACGTGTTGCACTATCTAAAGCAGATATTGAGATTGGTGAAGTGGCAGCTATCAATCCCAAACCTGTTCCGATGATGAATTTTCTTCTATCCATATTCTTGTTTTTATTTTTATTTTTGAAAATACCAAGGGTGGTCTTTTACGGCAATAATGCCATTTTCTCCAATGCAACCGTTGATGCGGCTTATTGACAGGAATGGTGTGGACAAATATAGTTCGTTGCTTGGGTCAAGGCTATTGTATTTCACCATGCCAGAGCAATGTATATAAATGCCGTCGTCAACATACAGCCCGACATGGGTTACACGTCCTGATTTGTTACCCCAAAAAAGCAAATCGGCCTTTTGCGCTTTACTTTTCCAGTCTTCTGGAGCAATGCGGAATCCAGTCAGAGCCTGTTGTGAAGCATCGCGTTGAAGGATAATAGCATTGGCAAAATAACAAACTTTTGTCAATCCAGAACAGTCGGTGAGTTTTGTGGAAGTTCCTCCCCATAAGTATCCTGAACCAAGCATTTTCTTTGCAGTGGTTATAATCAAGTCGGCATTAAAAGGTTGCTGTACCCATTCATCAAAATTGGCAACAGCCTTGTTTGTGATATAGCCACAGCGACCATCAGGTGTTATGGCTTTAACCCATGCTCCATTTACTGTAGAATCATACTCAAGTATATCTCCGAGAACCAGGTCGCTAATAATATCGGCATCGTTTGATGGTGTTCCCATCAGTGTGGCAAAGTTCTCCGTTACAATGATGCGTTTGGATTTACGCCAGTTTGCCAGTTCTTGTTCGCTTTTTACTACAATTGACGTGGATGGGATATATGCTATATAATTATCTGGCGTTTGTACTCTGACCCATTCACCCGATGTTTCAAGCATTTTTACAGGTGTACCCATGAGAGCTTGGGTTGCCATTTCGGCAGGGTGCTTGCCACCTGTACGCAACGAAGCGACCGATAATTTCACCATTGCCCAGCCTTCATAAAGAAGTTTTATATTGTCTTTATAGCGAATTCCGTGTTTGTCAAGTTCGTTAAGTAGTTGTCGCTTGTTGCTGGCATTATCCATTTTGCCATTTAATGTCCACGTTCCGTTATTGTTGGTTGCTTTTACTTCCCATACAGCGGTGCGACTATCGGGAGCTAACGTTTTTTTTAGATTATTTGTTATTTCATCGATACCTTGAGCTTGACAGAGCATTGGTAATAATATAGCAATTGCTATTGATGCAAGTTTCATGAACCGTTTCATTTGCTTTTCTCGGTGTTATAAGTTCCTATACGTTTAAATTTGTTCACTTTGATTGACGACGACCAAGCCGAATGGGGTAGATTACCGCCGCTCCATTCTACTTCGCCTTCTTGGAAATCGACAGTTTCAGTTCGTAAAAATTTCTTTTGGGGTTTAAGAGTGCCATTGTTGCACTCGTTTGTGGCAAGACGGTATATGTCTGTTCCTGTCTTGTAGTAGTTGCTAATCACTTCGTTTTTGACTGTGCGGCCCATCGACACATCACATGGAACCCAACCTATGCCTTCATAGTACACTTCGCACCAGTCATGCATTCCCACTCTGCCCGGGTGCAGCATCCAGCCACTTTCCCATCTTGCAGGAATGCCGATTGAACGAAGTAGCGAGATGTATAGCAGTGCCACTTGCCCACAATCGCCATGTCCATTATCAAGCACATATTGGGGAATACATGGAATTGTGCTATAATCACGGGCACCAGCCCATGGGAAGTTTTCCACTATCCAGTCATATATTGCACTTGCTTGCTCTAAAGGCGTTCCACCCTTGGCGGTCAGACTGTCGGCAAGGTGTCGCATTTGCTCATTGCACACAATGTGCGGCCATTCGCTTGATGTGTATTTTTTGTATTCTTTTTTTGTAATATCGTAAGGCTTTATTTTTTGAGCCAGTTCATTATAGCTATACGACACAGCGCCCACTTCATATTCAAATGTTATTTCAAAGTGCAGTGGTGTGCCAGCTTCGGCCTTAGCTTCAAGATAAAGAGTGTGGTGCTTGCTGTCGTCCGAATATTTGGCTTTATGACTTGAGTGTATCAATTTAATATTGCGTTGCCGTCCGTTCTCAAATGGATATGGCAGCCACACTCTGACTTTCTCACCGGAAGGTACGGCATCGGCATCGACATCTAATGTGAATGTAATTTCGGCTTGATGCCAATTGCGTATATTATTGTCATCGGCTTTGGATGACATTGTTTCTATGTAGTAACCATACAATTCGTTATATTCTTCACGGCGGGCAAGTTCGTTTTGGACTCCAAAAATCTCATTGTCAAGCAGCCACAAATTTCTCACAGCCTTTCTAAACCACCATTCCGTTCCATCGATTACCATTGTTTCGATGTATTTTTTTTGCTTCCATTCTTCAATCATGCTGTCTGTTACATTGGCAACTCGACGAGAAATCTCTGTGCGTCCATCTTTGGGAGTTATGCAAAAATCACGACGTACACGTTGCATGATTTGTCTTAATGAATCTATGAGAAAAGCATGGTCGTTACATTCTTGTGGCGACAATGATGATAGGAGTGAGTCTGCCTTTGCAAACTGGCCATTGTTTACATTCATGACAGCTTCGTTTTTCCACACAGGTTCTTTTGATGACATTGCAATCATCGAAACAAACGCGAGCATTAATGTAGCTATATACTTTGCTATTTTCATAGATTTCTGTTTATTTTACAAATATACGTAAAACTTATTATACATAAAAACAAAAAAGCGCTCCCTTTTACAGGAACGCTTTATGTTAATTTGATATGAGTATTAATCCAGATTCATTGTTATCGTGCCATCGGCAGCAACTGTATAATCTATTTCATAGTATATGATAGAGGTTGTGCCTGCGTTTGAAACCGTTTCATTACCTTTTTCCACGACATTGATGGTAAATGCTGCAGTTTGACCCTCGGTATATTCACCGTTTCCATCGCGATTGTCGGGGATGCCTGCTGAAATTTCATAACTTGCCAATGATTTGAATTCATATTCTTCAGGTATCATGGATTTTGCCTCATTGATTATTTTCACATAATCATCGGGGTTTAAATTTGGAATATCTATTGGCGTGATTTTATCATAATCGAGATGATTGTACCAATGGTCTGGTTTGATGTCGTTTGGCGAAAAACCAGTTTGGCCGCTAAATGTCTGTACAAACACTTGCCCCTTGCTATTGACTACCTTGGCTGATATATAACCTAAATTAAGATTGTTTTCAAGCGCAGCTCTGTCGCCACTTCCTTCACTCCAATCTAATTCCACCAGTTTCCATTCATTGGGGTCAAAATTATTTGATGCCAAATCTTTTACTTTTGCCATGGCATCGGTTGAGTCCATTTCAAGTTTTCCTAATACACTGGAACCACCACAAGATGTTAACAGACCTGCAATAGAGGTAATGATTGTTACGACTAAAATTTTTGTTTTCATTGCATATTAGTTTTACGATAAAAGTTTAGAAAATTACTTTTTTGCAAATGTAACAAAAATGATTATTTACCCCCCCCCTAATTAGTTAAATTATATTAAAATTACTAAATTCCCTCAATTGCCATTAAGAATAGCCCGTTTGAATTTTACAATGAGTTAAAATTTTTATGCATCGGAATTCAAATAGGCTATTTCTTATATGTGGTTGCGAATAGAATTATATTTATTGTAATATAGTTTCTATTATGTATAGTTGTTTTTCTTGGGTGGTAATTTCATAATTCTCGTTTTTAGGAATTTCGACAACAGCTCCTGTTTGTAGTAATGTTTCATTGTTGCCGATTTTTACGACTCCTGTACCTGTGACAATTGTCAATATTTTACGGTAATTGTTATCACATAAATTTTGTGTGCAAGAGTGTGGGTGTATTATAATGCGTGACGTAATACCAGTTGCAGTGCGGTCAACAACCTGGCGGTTTCCCCAGCCAAATTCTTCATATCTTGGCTCCTGGGGCAGTAGGTCAACAAAATTTTTTAATTGTTCGCAATGCTCTTTGTCTGCGACTAAAATACCATCGGGACTTGCTGCAACTATCAAATTGGATGTACCGATGCACAATAATGGTAGCTCTAACTGATTTATCACATGTGTTCCAGCTTCGGGATTATCAATAATGGCATTGCCGATACAGTTGTTGCGCAACTCGCAAGCTAATGCATTCCAAGTTCCAAGGTCGCGCCAGATTCCGTCATACGGTAGAGCTGCTATAGATTTGGCTTTTTCTACCACTTCATAGTCAAAACTGATTTTGGGTAATTCATTATATCGGTTACGAAGCTCCGTAAATGTGTTAGCTTGTACATATTTTTCGGTTATTGCCCGCATATAACCCAATCTAAAGCAAAAGACACCACCATTCCACATAGCCCCCGATTTTATGAGTTCGGCTGCATGCTGTTCTGTAGGTTTCTCGGTGAATCCGGCCACGTTCATCACTTCTTTTCCTGCTTCACCTGTTTGCGGTACGATATATCCAAATTTTGATGATGGATATGTTGGACAAATGCCCATTAACACAAGGTCGGCTCTATTGCACTTTACGGCTTCGACCATTTTGGCTATTGTTTTAAAGTACCCATTGTCGGTAAATGGGTCACACGGCATTACCACAACTATTTCATCGTCGTTACACCCCTTTTCCATGGCAAGATATGATGTGGACAATGCTATGGCGGGGAAAGTGTCGCGACGTTCGGGCTCTGTGACGATGTCCACACCGCTGCCGAGTTGAGCCTCAATCATTCCACATTGTGCGATTCCTGTGGCGATGGTGATATTTTCGCATAAATTGGCTTCTTTTATTTGACGCACTACACGTTGAACCATCGATTCGCTGCCTCCATTGGGCGATGGTAGCAGACTGACAAATTGTTTTGACCTAACATTGTTTGATACAGGCCATAAACGTTTTCCCGAACCTCCAGATAAAAGAATAATCTTCATACTATTTTTACTCTTTATTTAGACATTAAATCCTTATGCCACAAAGTTAATATCATTTCTTATTCATCCCAAATTTACATCACCCAAACTTGCTGACTCCGTTTTTAGTTTTACTATACGATAAACCAAAATCGGTCATTAGATTCTGGTTTATAGTGTAAATAATTTTTGTAAAAATTAAGCATGTCTTTGACGGTGTCTTAAGATGCTTGAATAATGATAAAAAGAGTTGCCATTACATAACGTGTGTCATGGCAACTCTCTTTTGGATACATGGGTATATTGTTATTCCACTCCGAGGCGGCTGCGCCTATAAGAACGTTGTCCGTATATCATTACAACAATAAAACAAATAAATGGCAATATAAATGATACATTGACAGCTGGCATATTAAACGTAGTACCCATATCTATTATGGAGGCTTGTAATGGAGGAAGTACCGACCCACCGAGGATTGCCATGATAAGTCCAGCTGAGCCAAATTTTGCATCGTCGCCAAGCCCCTTTAAAGCAATTCCATATATGGTCGGGAACATCAGTGACATACAGCCAGAAACTGCGACGAGGCAATACATGCCCAAGCGGTCTTGGAAGAAAATGACTCCCAATGTGAATATGCCAGCGGCGATTGCGAGCATCCTTAGCAAATTACCTGGATTGAAATATTTTAACAGGAATGTGCATATAAAACGGCTTACGCAGAAAAGCCCCATGGCAATGATGTTGTAAAGTTGGGATTTAACTTCGGCATCTTGCTCGCTCATTCCTTCTGCCATAAATACCCGCGTACCATATTGGATAATGAATGTCCAGCACATGATTTGTGCTCCTACATAGAAAAATTGCGCCAATACTCCTTCTCTGTAGCGAGGAAGCGAGAATATCCTTTTCATAGTAGGTATAAAATTGATTTCATGTGACTGGTCGCCGTTTTTGGGCATATTGGCAAAGCGCACAATAAAAAACATGGCAAGAATTACAATGCCTATGACAAGATATGGAGCAATGAGCGTAGCAAGGTCGGAATCGCGTATTGCCTCGTATTCGACTTCGCTCAGTGTCGCTCTGGTTTCGGAGTCCATGGGGTGCAATTTGTTCTGGATGAAGTTCATTGCCACATACATCCCTAATAGCGACCCTATGGGATTGAATGCTTGAGCAAGGCTAAGGCGTCGAGTGGCAGTTTCTTCGCTACCCATCGACAGAATGTAAGGATTGCTACTGGTTTCGAGGAATGAAAGTCCGCATGTCAGTATGAAATAAGCTAAAAGGAACGGATAATATTCCCCCGTCATTTTCGCTGGTAAGAAAAGCAAAGCACCTATTGCATATAATCCCAAGCCGAGCAATATACTGGCCTTGTAGGAAAATTTGCGCATGAATATGGCGGCAGGGAAAGCCATTGCAAAGTAACCTCCGTAAAAAGCTACTTGCACAAGTGCGCCTTCGGTGACACTCATGCGGAATATCTTGGAAAAGGCCTTCACCATCGGGTTGGTAATATCGTTGGCAAATCCCCATAAAGCGAAGCAGCTGGTGATTAATATGAATGGAAACACATAGCTTATTCCATTATGGTGAAGCAGCGGTGCTGATTTTTTAGATTTTTCCATTTAAAAAATATGTAAAGTTATTCATGTTATGTCATTTGTCCAACTTATTCAAACACATTGGCTTGCACCAAAATGTTGCCTATAGCTGTAGCTTCGACAGGACCATTCACAACCGGTACTCCGGTTGCTTCTTCTGTAAGTCGGTTCAATAGTGTATTTTGATTTCCGCCACCTATGATACAAAGCTCTTCAACAGGATTGCCGATAATACGGTTTAATTCAATAATGCCTCGTTTGTAGCGGTTTGCCAATGATTGAAGTACGCACAACATATATTCGCCTTGTGTACATGGAATTTGTTGGCTGGTTTTGCGACAATGGTCGGCAATGGTTTTTTCCATGCCAATTGGATTTTGGAATTCAGGCGCATCTACGTCGATGATTGAAGAAATATGTGATTTTTCGGCTTCAGCAATTAATACACCATAGTCGATTGTTTTTCCATCTTCTTCCCATTGGGCCCGTAGGCGTTGTAGTATCCACAACCCAGTGATATTTTGCATGAAACAGATTTTGCCGCCGACTCCGCCTTCATTTGTGAATCCAGCAATGCGGGCATCTTCGGTCAGTATTGGTTCATCAAGTTCTATCCCAAGCAAAGACCATGTCCCCGAACTCAAGAATGCCCGACGGATGCCATGCCGTTGCACTGGCGGAAGTGCATGAATTGCGCTTGCTGTGTCGTGCGAACCTACTGCAATGACTTCTACCGGGTAGTCGATGCCGATTTCTGCAGCAATCTCTGGAAGCAAAGTGCCGCGACGACTGCCCGGCATTACGATTTGTCCAAACAGATGCTGGGGAATGCCGAGGCTATTGATTAATTCTCGATTCCAATCGCGGCTGCGAGCATCAATTAATTCCGATGTTGATGCGATGCTATATTCGTTGTTGGCTACTCCTGTCAGGAAAAAACTGAACAAGTCGGGCGTGAACAACAGTTTGTCGGCAATTTCAAGCCTTGCGTCACCTTCTTTTTTTAAGCCATATAATTGATATATGGTGTTGATTGGCATAATTTGAATGCCAGCCGTAGCATAATGGATTGCAGCTTTTTCACCGCCAAATAATTCTTCGGGCAATCCATTGGTGAATTGGTCGCGATAGCAAATAGGGTTGCCGAGCAGGTTGCCTTGCCGGTCGATTAGCCCGAAATCAACGCCCCAAGTGTCAATCCCTATGCTTTTGATTTTGTAACCCTTACGTACAGCCATGCGCAACCCTTCTTTCATGTCTTGAAACAGCGACAAAAAATCCCAATAGGTATGACCACCCATACGGACTTGGCGGTTGCCAAACCGGCTGATAGTTTCCATTTCCAATTGACCGTGGTGGAAATAGCCGGCAATGACACGCCCGCTACCTCCGCCATAGTCAACGGCGATATAAGCTTCTTTCATTTGGCAGTTTATGCTTATTTGGTTACTTTGCCAAGAATGTATGTGTCGAGGTCTTCAATTTCCTGACTGGTAAATACGTTGTAGTTGAAACCAGTTTGGATGATGATGCGACATGCCATTTCGAAGAACATGGCACGCTCGAATGCCTCGTCAAAGTCTTTTCCACAAACCACTTGCCCGTGCTTGAGCAGAAGTGCGGAGTTATGGTCTTTTAGGGCGTTTATTACAGCTTCGGCCAATTCTTTTGACCCGGGTCGGTAGTAAGGAATAATGGGGATTTCACGACCTACGTGGCATGGTATTTCGGCAGTAACATTAAAGTCGGCAGGTTGTTGTTTCATGCAAGCGATAGCTGTTGCGTATGGTGACTGAAAATGCAGCACTACATTCATATCGGGTCGCTCACGCAATACGCCGAGGTGGAAAACGTGTTCCATGGATGGTTTCACACCGTTTATGCTTTGCCCGGTTGCGAGGTTGCATATTGCAACTTTTTCTTTTTGAATACTTGGTACCCATGAGCCAGTTCCGGAAATAATCACTTCGTCGCCAATGCGCCAAGAGAGGTTGCCACTGCTGCATATTGTGAGGCCTGCATCACCCACACGGTGTGCTTGTTTTATAAATTCTTCAATTTCGAGATTAGTTATCATGTTGTTTGTTATTTCTGTGGTTTATGAAATGGGAAAGGAGGGTGAGTTATTCAATTCACCCTCACTCTCTCTGTTGAATTACTAATGTTGTTTGGTTTACTTATATATAGGACCGTAGTTTTTGCAAGCACGGAAGTCTGCACCTTCTTTATCCATTCCAAATGCATTCCATGCTGCTGGCCTGAATATTTTTTCTTCATCGACATTGTGCATGCACACTGGAATGCGCAGGATAGAAGCTAATGTAATGAGGTCTTGTCCTATGTGTCCGTAACTGATTGCGCCATGATTGGCTCCCCAGTTGTTCATTACTGAATATACGTCCTTGAACGCAGGTTTGTCGCACAAGCGCGGAACAAACCATGTAGTAGGCCATGTACGGTCGGTACGTTCGTTGAGTATCTTGTGGATTTCAGGGTCGATATCAACAGTCCACCCTTCGGCAAGTTGTAATACCGGGCCAAGTCCTTTTACAAGGTTCAAACGCATCATTGTCACAGGCATTCCACCACGAGATAGGAATGTAGAAGAGAAACCGCCTCCACGGAAATAGTCGCGGCTTGCTGGCGACCATGTGGTAGCTTCAAGGCATTTATGCATTTCTTCTTCGTTAATCTCCCAATATGGTTTCATTGCAGGACTTCCATCGGCATTGCATTGTTGCCCTGTACCATCGAGTGTTGTCGCTCCTGAATTGATGAGGTGGATTATGCCATTAGCAGCCATTCCAGTAAGTTCCTTGCCAGTTACACGTTTTACGGCTTCAGGGCTCCAATAGGTACGCACGTCCGAAAAGATTTGTGCACGGTTTGTCAACAAGTGCCCGAAGAGCATAGCCACGCCGTTGCAAGCGTCATTTTCAGTCGCTACGACATAAGCTTCACGTATGCCATTCCAGTCAAACGAGGTGTTTAACAAAGTTTCGGAAAAGTCGCCATTGGGATAGAAGTCGGTCCATTGCCGTTGACCTTGGAACCCGGCTGCGATGGCATTATGTCCAAGAGCCTCTTCTTTAAAGCCCATTTCAAGCAATTTAGGATTGCCACGCATCAAGTCACGCATTATAATGGTCATTTTTACGACAAATTCCCAATCTTTGTCCTTGCCTTCGCGAGTTTTGACCTTGGCTGGCGAGTTGAAATCTTGCCCTTCATTTGGTTTGCAATATTTTTCGGTCCATGCCATGGCTTTGGCGAATTCTTCTTTGTCATAGATTCCTTCGCTCATGCGGCGTATAATCTCCGTCAGGTCGATTTGTTCATTGCGCATTCCCAAATATTCTTGGAAGAAATCGGGGTTGACAATTGAGCCAGCGATACCCATTGCAACACTACCCATCGACAAATATGACTTACCGCGCATAGTGGCAACAGCTTGTGCTGCACGAGCAAAGCGTAGCAATTTATCGGCTACGTCGGCTGGGATTGTGTTGTCGTCAAGGTCTTGCACATCGTGGCCATAGATGCCAAATGCTGGCAACCCCTTTTGTGCATGAGCAGCGAGGACTGCTGCAAGGTAAACTGCGCCAGGACGTTCGGTTCCGTTGAATCCCCAAACGGCTTTTGGGTAATAGGGGTTCATGTCCATGGTTTCTGCGCCATAGCACCAGCATGAAGTGACTGTGATAGTTGCTCCTACGCCTTCTCTCTCGAATTTTTCGGCGCAAGCTGCGCTTTCTGCAACACGACCGATTGTTCCGTCAGCAATGACGCATTCTACTGGACTCCCATCTCCGTTTCTGAGGTTTCCAGAGATTAACTCAGCCACAGCTTTGGCCAAATTCATCGTTTTTTCTTCAAGACTTTCTCGTACTCCGCCTTGACGTCCATCAATGGTAGGGCGGATACCGATTTTGGGGTACTTGTTCATAAAATAATTTCTCCTTTCAGGGTATAAATTATGTATAAGGGTTTATAAATTAAATGTTTTGCATCTAAAGTTGGCCATAGTTTTACATTTGTAAGTCATGCAATCTTTGTTCCGATTGTCATACGTTTGGGTAATGATAACATAGTAGTATGTGAACTATGCCAATTTTCTACACAAAAATAATATATTTTGAAGTTGGTTCACAAGATAAAAAACATGTTTTGTAGCATAGATAAACTTATTTAATAATGCAGTGTTACCTTATGTGAATATGTGAAAAAAGCGCACACCTCTGTCAATTTGATTGAGGTGCACGCTTCCGCATGATATTTGTATTGGACGGTTACCTTTCGGCTCGCATTGGGTTGTGTAGGAAATCTTCGTATGCAAGACGTATTCCGTCCTCCAATTCTGTTTTGTAAGTCCAGCCAAGCGCGGTGGCTTTTGATACGTCGAGTAGTTTGCGAGGTGTGCCGTTGGGGCGGGTTGTGTCCCAACGGATTTCGCCATTGTAACCAACAACCTTGGCTACAAGTTGGGTGAGAGCCTTTATAGTCAATTCTTTGCCGGTTCCCGCATTTACGGTTTCATTGCCCGAGTAATTATTCATTAGAAATACGCATAGGTTGGCAAGGTCGTCAACGTATAGAAATTCGCGCAATGGGCTACCGTCACCCCAGCAAGTTACGTATGGCAGGTCTTGTTCTTTTGCTTCATGGAAACGACGTATGAGAGCTGGCAACACATGGCTGTGTTCGGGGTGGTAGTTGTCGTTCGGACCGTATAGGTTGGTGGGCATGACGCTTATATAATCCGTACCGTATTGGCGATTTAAAAATTCACAATATTTCAATCCCGAAATTTTGGCTAATGCGTATGCTTCATTTGTTTTCTCTAATTCACCTGTCAACAGGCAACTTTCTTTCATGGGTTGCGGAGCCATACGTGGATAGATGCACGATGAGCCGAGGAATTCCAATTTCTTGCAGCCATTTTGCCACGCTGCATGGATTACGTTCATCTCCAGTATCATGTTTTCATACATGAAGTCGGCAAGTGCTGATTGGTTGGCAACTATACCTCCGACTTTGGCGGCAGCCAAAAACACGTATTCAGGTTTCTCTTCGGCAAAAAAACGTTCTACTGCATCTTGCCGCGTAAGGTCTAATTCTTTGTGTGTGCGTGTTATTATATTAGTATATCCTTGCCGTTGCAATTCACGGACGATTGCCGAACCTACCATTCCACGATGCCCGGCAACGTATATCTTGGCGTTCTTCTCCATTGCTTATTTTTGTTTATTGATTGTATCTTCTTATTTTAATAGGAATTGCCCCCTCGGGAACATTTTCGACTATTAATGCAAGGTATCCGCCACCTCCTGCTCCTGTCATTTTCCAAGCCAATGATTTGCCGCTCCAAATGTTGATAAAATCTTGTACGCCTTCGGCCATCATTGCTGGGAACATTGCAATCTGTGCTTCAAATGAGGCTTGGTAAGCTTGGGCAAATTTTTCAAGGTCTTTGGCCAGGATAGCCTGCCAGCAATTGTCTGCAGCGGTTGTCAATGCTTTGACTTTCTCAGGAGTGACACTTTTCCCTTTTACGACAGATGTGCCGGGACGGCGAGGGAACATAGGCACCAAGCATAAGTGGCTTTCAAGCCATGTAAGTATGTCCTCATCGTGGCACGTTTCGATGCGCGATGGCCAATAACGATTGTCGTAATAATGGCGGCAAAGCCCCGACATACAAATTCCTATCGCATCTTGTGCTCCAGAAATGTGCCCTTCGTGTTCAGGGTCGTTCTCGAAACAGAAGAGTAGGCGGGCAAGCATTTCTTCGTTATATGCAGGTAGTTCGTATGGCCATATTTTTCGAGCTGCATTGCGTGTGGACGTTGACATTCCAGCACGTTCCATAAATTCTATTGTGGGCTCAATTGAAACTGTAATTGCCCACCCGGCACCGAAACACGAAACGTATGGCTGGTCAATCCATGTGCCGGCAAGGTCAACACGATAGGGGAGGTGTGAGCTTTCTTTGCGCAAAGAGGTGGTCGAACGGGCTTTTAGTCCAGCATCGGGTGTACGTTCGAGTTCAACATATTCAATTCCTCGTTGGCGGCAAAATTCCCGTTTGTCGTCCGAACCTCCATCGCTATTCACAACAAATATGTCGGGTTTTACTCGCTCAACTGTTTCAACGAAATCCATCATGCCTGAACCAGTATTGATGAAAGCATCGGTGACATACCGAATTGCTTTGACCATGTAAAGCCGCTCTCGCTCGGAATATACGGTTTTGCGGTTCTTCAGTTGTTCGATGGTTGCATCGGAACCTATGCCAACATATAGGTCGCCGTATTTCGATGCTTCTTTAAAGAATGCTACATGACCGCTATGCAACATATCATAACATCCCGAAACGAATACTTTTTTGCGTTTTGCCTCTGTTTCCATACTTTCCCTTATTTAGCCTCTGTATATGGTAAATTGTTGTGTTAAACGATAAAAGTTATTTCACAATGCCCTTTTCGAGGTATTCGGCAAGATTGGTACGTACATGCTCACCGGCACGCTCTACGGCAACTTTTGCCATGTCGGCATCGACCATCAATTTTACCAATTGCTCGAATGTCGTCTTTTGTGGATTCCAACCCAATTCACGTTTTGCTTTTGTCGGGTCGCCCCATAGGTTTACGACATCGGTAGGACGGTAGAAGTCAGGAGAAACTTCAACGATTACTTTACCCGTTTTTATGTCAATTCCTTTCTCATTTTCACCTTCGCCTTCAAACCTTAATTCAATTCCAGCATGGTGGAACGCCAGTTGGCAAAACTCGCGGACTGAATGTTGTTCTCCTGTTGCAATGACGAAGTCTTCCGGCTTGCTGTTTTGCAATATGAGCCACATGCATTCCACGTAATCTTTGGCATAACCCCAGTCGCGAAGCGAGGAAAGGTTGCCTAAATATAATTTTTCTTGCTTGCCTTGAGCTATGCGTGCAGCAGCAAGTGTGATTTTGCGAGTAACAAAAGTTTCACCACGTCGTTCACTCTCATGGTTGAACAATATTCCCGAGCAGCAGAACATTCCATACGCCTCACGGTATTCCTTTACAATCCAGTAACCATATAGCTTGGCCACAGCGTATGGGCTATATGGATGGAATGGTGTCAACTCGTTTTGTGGCACTTGTTCTACCTTGCCGTAAAGTTCTGAGGTTGATGCTTGGTATATGCGGCATGTCTTTTCTAATCCGCATTGGCGCACGGCTTCAAGTATGCGCAACACACCTGTGGCATCTACGTTGGCAGTGTATTCGGGCGAGTCGAACGACACTTGCACGTGGCTTTGTGCTGCCAAGTTATATACTTCGTCAGGCCTTACTTTTGAAACGACTTGTATCAAGCTCATCGAGTCGCTTAGGTCGGCATAATGCAGATGGAAATTTTTGAGTCCTTCAAGATGGGCTATGCGTTCGCGAAAGTCAACCGACGAGCGGCGAATTGTTCCATGCACGTCATATCCTTTTCCCAACAGGAATTCAGCCAAAAACGACCCGTCTTGACCTGTGATTCCAGTAATAAGAGCTTTTTTCATACTATAATTTCCTAAATTTTTTGCAATATTCGTAATTTTTTTTCATTTTCACAAGCCTAATGCGCTTTTTGTGCGAAAAGTGGCAATTTCGCCAACCTTGGCGGCATAACGCAGGCTCTCAAGCAACACATTGGAGCGTATGCCGTTTTTACGGTAGGCCCGCAAATGGTCCGACAAGATTTGCCGGTGGCTCTTCAGCCCAGATGTGGACGCGCCGCCCGAGCGCATCGTCACGAAATCCACCGGGAGGTAGCGTGTGTTGATGCGGTTGACATAAATCAGCCTCAATAGGTTCTCAAAATCAGCACCGATTTTAAACGAAATATCGAAAGTTCCATAACGTTCATATATCTTCTTCCTGCAATAAAACGACGGGTGTGCCGGCATCCATCCGAGCCGCATCTTCCAGCGGCGGAAGCCAGCCGACGAGTAGTAGCGCGTGCAATGTGACAGGTCGTGTTCGTTCACATAATGTATGTCGCCATACACGGCATCCACCGACTGTTCTCGCATGGCGTCTGCGACGGCCTGCAATACAGTGTCAGAAGTATAGAAGTCATCGCTGTTCAAGATTCCCACCACATCGCCCGTAGCCATCGCAATCCCCTTGTTCATGGCATCGTAGATGCCACGGTCGCGCTCGCTTATCCACCGCAGCCGACCTCCATATTGCGGCTCATATTCCCGCACTATGTCGAGCGTGTCATCTTTCGACCCACCATCAATAATCAGATGTTCAAAATCACGGTAAGTCTGCCCAAGCACACTCTTTATAGTGTCACGAAGAGTCGCACTGCTATTGAAAGTAGCAGTGACAATCGATATTTTCATAAATCTTGCTGGTTATATGATATGTATATTGCCCGATTTGGCTTCTTGTGTTTTTAGGACTTGCGGTTATCACATGGCGGAAGTCGTGTTACAGCGAGATGCTATAATCTTGTTTGATTAATGCTTTGATTTTCTCACGGTCGTTCCCACATTTTTGCTTGATTTCATATATTTTGGCATCGACCAATGTGCGATACCACCAGCCTTGGAGGAACGTCCAAATGAAGCCGACTTTGCCGTCAAGGCAAGCACCTTTCAGAAAATAGCGGTAACAGAAGTAGGCAAACGACCGCCAAAACAGCGGTTGTCGTGCATATTTGTGCTTTTTCATCCGCTTGGCCAATGCTTGTGGACTGATTTCTTTTTGACTGTCCGTTTCTGCTGCACCAGTCAAATCCAGTTCGATGTCGAGCAAGTCAATTGCTTCACGGATGGCGTAATTCACATGTTTGTGGCAGAACCACGATAGATTGTTCAGGTTGTGGTCACAGAAATCGTGTTTAAATTCCACGGCTCGCCCTTCGGTCAACTGTATATGCTCGTCCATCAACCGTTGCTCACACATCCCTTTGCCGTAGCGGAACATCCTGAGCAACTTGACTGGATAGATGCCCCGCCGCATCCACTTGCCCATGAAGATATGCCGCCGGTTGAAAATGACTCCCGTCACATCATCGGGCAAAGTCGGCAATTTTTCCTGCAACTCCTGAACCAATTCAGGCAACAGATACTCGTCGGCATCGAGCCGCAACACCCATTGAGTTGTTATTGGCAAGTTATCAAGAGCCCAATTGAATTGTTCAGCTTGGTTGCCTGGCCATTTGTGTTCAACGACAGTTGCACCAAGTTCCGTTGCAATCGCCTTTGTCCTGTCTGTAGAAAAACAGTCGATGACATATATAGTCTTAGCAATAGGCGCAACATTCTCCAAGCATCTCCGAATGTGCAACTCCTCATTGTAGGTGAGGACAATAACAGAAAGGTCAAGCATAAATTTCAAAGAACTATGCGGTTGTACCCAATGGCAGCAAACGCCCATTCAACGATACAACCCAAATGAAAAATATCGAAAAAAAGGATTTTATTCCTTGATAATGCGTTTTTTGAGAAACTTGGCAGGGTTGCCTCCCACCACAGTCCAAGGTTCAACGTTTTTATATACCGATGCAGTCGCGCCCACAACGGCTCCTTGTCCTATTGTTACGCCCATGCCGATGAACGCTTTTGCCCCAACCCACGCTTGGTCTTCAATGATAATCGGTGCGGTAATCAAGTGGTTGAGCGGGTCGGTGATGTCGTGGCTGGCGGTACACAGGTACGCCCCTTGCGACACCGTGGTATTTGCTCCAATTTTTATACGTGCAACATTGTAGCAATCAACATCCGAAGCTAGGCACGAATAATCGTCCATCACGAGATTGGCTGGGTAATACACTTTAGTAGATGAGTAAACAATGGCAGTAGAAGCAATCTTCGCCCCAAACAATCGTAGCAGCCACCGTTTCCAGCCGCTGCCAACACTGCGAGGCAACGGCCGTGCAAATAATCCCCAAACCACTGTCCAAATCAGTCGGACTATTTGGTTCTTCCTGCTCAATGCGTTGTGATAATGCGACAGGTTGATTACAGTTTCACTCATACACAAATTCAGGTTTCTTGCCGCCATTTAAAATCCATTCATAAAGTTGCTTCATCATCATGGCAACTTGAGTGTCTTGATATTTCTGGAGCACGAGTTTTTTGCCATTTTCGCCCATGCGGCAAATTTCATCGTCAGGGAGATTTAGCACAGTGCTTATGGTTTCAGCCAATGTGGCGACATCGTTGTTCACCCAATATCCGCAGTGCATTGTGTTCAACTCCTGCCACGGAGTGCCAAGGCTGGCTATGACAGGTGTGCCGACGGAAAGGGCTTCCGTTACAATCATGCCAAAATTCTCAAAGTCGCTTGGCACACATAGTGCAGTCAGCGAAGCGAGGCGTTCAAACTTTTCCCTGCCTGTCACGAACCCTGCAAATTCAACGTTGGTTAACCTGTGTTCTTGCACCATTGTGCGAAGCATCTGCTCGTAAGCTGGTTCGCCTTTGCCCATTATCACAAGTTGGCAGTTGCTGACTTGTTGCCCCAATTCTATCCAAGCCTTTAATATGGTGTCAACCTTTTTGTAAGGATATAGACGCCCCAGAAAACCAATACGTTTTATATCCCTGTTGTTGTTTATTTCGTTGATAAATGTTGGAGGAGAGAAAGGGTTCGGTATTATGGCAACGGGATTTTTATAGCCTAATGCACGGAAATTGTTCATTTCGTCTTGGCAAGTGACGTGAATACAGTCTGCCAATTGAAGGTCTTTGTCAACGCCGCCAAATGATAATAACAACTTCTTCTTCCAAGCCGACCGTTTTAGAGCCTTTGGGTGCAGCATTCCATGAGGCGTGATTATGTAAGGTTTTTTCTTTTTACGAGCCACCAAGCATGTTTCATGATTGCAGTGCATCCACATTCCGTTGGTGTGGTAAAGGTCGTAATCTGATTGGCGCAAGAATGCGTTCATGTTTCGGGAATATCCGTAGGGGCTAATCGTGTCGTCGGGTAATGCCTTAATCCAAGTTTCTCCTTGACCCAATATGTCGTTGCACCAAGGTGTCATCAATTCAACATTGCAATTGGCGTTGTGCATAGCTTTGAGCAGCTCGTAAGTGCAAGTTGACGTACCGCCACTATGCGCTCCAAATCCAGCAATAGTTTGCAGAATTTTCATTTTAGGGATGCTTTTATTTCAGCTTCTTCTTTGTCGAGGCATCGGTAAATGCCCGTTTTTATCAGTTTGCAGGGTGAACCAGCTATCAAGCTGTATTCAGGAAAGTCGTAATGCTTGTTGCACAGGCTTCCTGCGGCAACTATTGTGTAATTTGGCAGCACTGCACCTTTCATTATGTTGCAGCGGTTTCCTATCCAGTTGTGTGCTCCGACTACAATCGGCTTGGTCAATTCGGTTACGGAATTGTCGTTCATGTTGCGCATATAGTGGAATGTAGTATCAATCAGCTGACATTCCCATGCGATGCGCGTATCGTGGCATATCTTGATATTGTCGTAACAGATAATTTTCGTGCGATTGCTGATTCTCACATTTGTTTCAATCGACAACTTAGCATTTGGCTCAATTCTGATTATCACGCCGTTGCCGAGGTGTACGTTGTCGGCTAATTCCCATGTTCCTTCAATCTGGAGCAATGTGCGGGTATCTTTGGGTGTTATGACATCTTCTCCGAAATATCCCATGCGAATCATGCCAAATCGAGGTGGCGACGTGAGTATTATTTTTCCAGACAAAGAATAAAAATAGGTGTATTTCGATACTACGATAGGTAATTTAATTGCCTGACTGAAAGGCAGCATCGCAAAATTAAGGTAGAATGTCTTGAACCAAGATGTCCGTGCGAAGCGGCGGAACTTGTTTATTCGTTCCCAATTCATGATTGTTGTGTATAATGTTTTAATTAAGAATGCTTAGCAGTGTGTCGGCGACGAAGTCGGGGGTGACGCTTTGTGACAGTCGGCGGCTGTTTTCTGCCATTGTAACAAGGCGTTCGGCTGGAGAATTAATAATCTTTGTCATGGCATTAGCCAGTTCGTCAACACTCTCGGCATTGACTATATATCCGTTATAGCCATTCAATACAAAGTGGCGCGAAGCTCCGCATTGACGGGTACATATAATTGGCAAAGCTGCCGCCGTAAATTCTTGAATAACCAATGACCACTGTTCAAAGCGTGATGGCAGAACGAAACAACCAGAATTGGCTGCTTCATTCGCCAACTCGTCTTGTGGCATAAAGTCTTTGATGGTTACATCTGGATACCCCTTGCGGAATTTTTCTTTTAAAGGTCCATCGCCAATCAGCTCCATCGACCACCCTTTCTTATCGGTAATTTTGCTCCATGCTTCCAAAAGGATGTCGATGGCCTTGACTTCGACAAATCGTCCTACAAAAAGGAATTTGCGTGGGTATTGGGCGAGTTTCCCGCTTAATGGCGTTTTAAGAAATGTGTCAATGTCGCCTGAGAAACAATTGAGTAGTATGTGAGATGAATCAAACCCTAACTTGCGAGCATATTCGTATTGGAGGATTCCAGCAGCCCAAATGTAGTCGAAATATCTTTTGTGGAGGAATGGCGACAACAGACGGTTTATCCATTGTTTTCCACCTCGCCATTGCGTGTCGGAGGTTGCTAATGTGGGTATTCCAGTTTGCTTGAATTTGGCGCAGACATTATTATACCAATTGTCTCTCCACCCGCTGCTTACAACACATATTGGTGACCACTTGGCTGCATCGTTATAAAGTGCATCTGCATTGTTGAAGTCGAAACGGTTGATTTGCACCAATCCATCGATGACTGGAGCACGGTATGATGTTTTCGGTGCCTTTCCCCACCAATACACAATGCATCGATATCCCTTATTGATAAGCGCACGGAATACAGCCACATGATAAGGCATCACGGCAAGGTTAAAGAATACTATTGATTTCATTTTGCATTTTCGATTTGTGTCATGACTTCGTCCCATCGCGATGCGTTAAAGCGTTCGATAGCCTTATTCCCTTGGTTGGCATAATGCAGCAACTGCGCATCGTCCATAGCTGCAATGTGCAATATATCTTGCTTGAATGTTTCTTTGTCAGATGCCACCTCGAAATAATTTATACCGTCTAATTGCGGATAGTGGATAGTGGAAATGATAATCCTGTTGTATAGTATTGCTTCGATTACTTTCGATGGGAAATTGCATAAGTTTTCGGGTGCCGACGGTTTTCGGGTGTTCAGCGAGAATGGCACTGATGACAGCAGAGCCTTGAAATCGTCGAATGGCATTTTGCCGTGAAAATGGATATTGGGGTATTTATTGGCATATTCCATCATTTTTTCTTTGTGGTCGATTAGTACCCCCGAAACGTGTAATGTCAGTTCTGGCATCTCGGCAAAAGCATCCAAAACCATCGAGAGCATTGTAATATTTTCTTTCAATGCTCCTGACAACAGGAATTCCCGCTTTATTTCGGCAATAGTGGGATATGTGTTGTTTTGAATCGGGACAACCCCTGGCATACAAACCAAATTGTGCTGGTTGAATTTTTGATACATCGATAGGGAAATTCGTCCGTGCATCTTGTTTATCAACGGCAACACTCTTTTATTGAATGGCAAGTCGGGAGTGAAGTCGAGAATTATGATATTTTGCTGGACACTCGGTTTGAATAGTTTTAGCAATAATATAAGCAATATGTTCAAGGTGTTAAGGTTGTAATACCACACTTTTGCGTTTTTTGGTATTTTGCGAAACAAGCGGTACTGTTCAATAAACCGAGCTAAGCGTTGTTTAATCTTACCTTTCCATCGCCAAGAAGAATATATTGCCTCGAAACTATCATCATCAACTTTATCCAATTTCCCTTTTACAAATCCCGGGTAAATGGAATATACCTTGTCGAAACAGTTACTTTCGATAAGATTGTAATTAAAATTGCTGGCCGATAGTGATATGCCATATTCGATTATTTTATCTTTAGGCGATATATGTGTAACAAAGATGCGCATAAACTGAGAATTATTTCTTATGAGTTTTTTCCCATTCTTGGAAATATTTTTCAAGGGTTTCGCGTGAAATTCTTTCGGCTTGATCATACAAATGAGCTTCATGCTCAATAATCTCGTCAATAGTCCATTTGAATTTCACAACTTTTGCAGGATTGCCAACAGCAACAGCGTATGGCGGTATTTCCTTGTTTACCAACGAGCAAGCTCCAATTATTGCGCCTCTACCAATATGTGCGCCAGCCAATAGCGTAACATTGATACCTATCCACACATCCTCTTCTACAACAATGTCGGTGTATTCATTGTCTTCGTTGCTGCCACTGAGGAATTGCCCAATGTGCTGACGGTGATTAGACGTGACAACAACAAGCCCTTCGGCTGTCAAGCAGCCACGTTTCATTATGAAACGACTGTTGCCCATAGTCATAATGGTGCTACGCCGGCCTATTCGTGCAAAATCATACAAGTATATATTTTCTTGTTTTTTTAGGTCTGCTGGAATTCCGATTGCAGCATTTTTTCCAAAATGACCGAATTTTGCAGGGTCAGGCTTTACATAATAGTGGCAGAATATGCCGAGTGCATGCTTGATGCGAGTTAATAGATTCATTATCTTTATATATAATTACTTATATTCTTAATATTCGAGAATATTAATCTTCTGAAAATGAATATTAGAATTAACCACTCAAACACGGGAGTGTTGACTGAAAAAATATGCCCAACAGGTGCCTGAAATAATAAATAAGTTAGTTGACCAAACAAAAGTATTCCCATAATACTTTTTCGATATTTTAGTCTGATACATATATATTCAAGTAAGAAACAGGTTACTCCCCACATAACAACACCACCCCAAAAACCAAAATCATAATATATGTATGGCATAATCGACTTAACGGTAACAGACAATCCTATGTCGTATGCTATAGATTCTTGGAATTTTTTAGCCATAGGCGAGCCTGAAAATGGGAATAAAAATTCACTTCTTCCATATTCTAAGTCGTAGCTACCTGATGGGTATTGAGTTAAGACCATATTAGTCATTTTTGAACCATCTGTTAAGTACAAAAATTTGTCAATGAAATTGATGTCATCGGATTCTTTTCCTCGTAATAGTCCGATGATGGAAAACATAGATATGGCAAGAATAAATAGGGTTAATATTTTTTTATTATCATTCTTTTTCTTTTCAAAAGATATATTGCTATAATATCTACTATACATATATGTTATTATAAATGGTAACATGGATGTTACAATCCATACGCGCCCTCCAATTGACATATTTACAGCAGAGCATAACAAAGCGTATTTTATAAATTCTTTTATTTTGATGCCTTCTTGACCATATTTATAGCCCAATAAGAATAGATAGAATGCGCCGAATATTGTAATGTGACCTGAAATACGTTTTGCAATAGCTGCGTATCCTACGTGTTCAGTAGCGATGGCTATTTGACGATAGTCATGAAATGACGAAACATCCCCGACTGATGACAATAATGACACAAACAGTATTATTCCCACTATTCCACAACAATATGGAATCCATCGGAATTTTTTCAGAATTTGGTCTATTATATTCGATTCAATAAGTTCTACAGTGTGTGTTGTTTCAAGTCTCGCGGTAAGTGTGTGAGCTAAAATAAAACCTATAATTGATGAGAAAACAAGAAAACAAATAAATTTGCTCACAAGTTGAAATCTAATATTTGGTACTTGTTCCGAAACAAATATTCCTTTTAGTTCAAATATAATAAGAATGCATGTTATCAACCAGATAGATGTATGAATAGTGGAAGGAAGTAGTAATCTATATCGTTTCTGTGACAGCAAAAACAATAAATATACGATGGCTATTCCTGTAGTCCAATAGCAGTAATCTATGCTTTCCATTATTTGGGCGTGTTTACCAGTAGCAGGCACCTTCTACATTCTGGGCGGCTTTAGGGGTTTCTTTTTGAGATGGGCGCACCCAGTATTCATTGTAGAGGCTGCTGTAGTTTGTGTTTAACTGAGGTAATTCTTTCCAGTGGTAGCTATTATTGTCCCACCGACGGCCTTTAATGCCAAATAGCAACTGTGAACCGCCGCCCATGTGGATTGCTTTCTTGCCCATGCGCTTCACGGTGGCAGCAAGCGGCAGACCGTATGCACCGCAGCCGAGTATGCAAAAGTCAAAGTCGATTCTTGCTATTTCGTCTTCCATGAATTTCAGAGCCTCAAACCAATCTTTGTAAGGCACTTCGGCTCCCGCATTGGATTGTACGGCTTTTAATGTTTTAAGGTCGAAATCGGGTAAAATGTCAAGGTTCTTGAACAATTTTGTGCGTCGAGAATATTGAGCTGCAATCGTTTCGGTAAAAGGATGGACTACTAAGACTTTTTTGCCTTTGAGCGCAAGAGTCCAAGGCTTTTCTGTCCAGAAAGGGTAAAGGCATTCGAGATGGACTCGTTGTATATCTGGTTGCAATGGCATAAATCGTTCGGTATAGTTGAATGAGCCAATGATGTCGATTAGTGGTGCGTCTTGCAGATAGCGTTCAGAGAATTTCTCCAGCACATCGATCGTTTCGGGGAATATGCCTGCATTGTTGCGCATTGACTTGAAGAACAGCTTGTCCCACCAGGGAAGACCACAATCATCGACTATGTATCGGTAGCACCGTTTTAAAAATGCGTCATTTCCGTGTACTTGCAAGTAGTTGCTCACAATACCGATCTCGCCGCTGCCGAATCGTGAAATCATGCACGGCTCGGGCGCGTTGAGCCTGTCTAAAATTATCTCGTTGGCTCGTGTACGGTCATACTCACATTGTGGTAGTGCAAAAGTAGGTTTTGCCACAGTGCGGTAAACTTTGCGCAAGCCTTTTAATAAGAAGTCGCGTAGTTCCATTTCACATTTCTATTATGAGGTTCTCGGGATGGTCTTCTATTTCAGGAGCATATACTGTAGGTTCAGAATTGCATGCGAACAACTTAGTTATTTCCTTTTCGGCGTTTGGTGAAAAAACTCGTTTAATTCCTGTTGCTACGGTTTTGGCAGGTCGGCCCACCAACATGGGATATGTCCCACTGTCTTTTGTATAATCGTTGTTTAAAAGACTGCCAGTGCCGATTATTGTATAATCTTTTGTTTTGCACCTACCTAAGATTGTAGTTTGGTTTCCAATCCAATTGTATGCGCCAATGTATATCGGCGATGTGCGATTTCGATAGCAATGTTTGTTCTCGTCATACGTATAATGGAAACTGCTATTCATGACAGTACAACCAAAAGTAATTCCAGTAAATGCGCCAATATCAATGTTCCCGCCATTACATATTACTCTTGCATCAGAACCAATGCGAACGAATTTACCCAGTCTAAGTTCACCCTTGATAACTCGTATTTTTGCATTTAAAGCGATACGTGCTGGACCTTCGAATATTAATTTGGAATCTGATGAAGCTAATGAAATAAATCCACTATGATCAAACAGCGAGAATGAATCGCCATTTATGCCAATTTTTACCATACCTCTTTTTATCGAGGTGTTTTCAAAGCATACTGTCCCATTTAGCATAAAGAGGCGCACTTTCCCATACACAAATACTGGGAATTTAATTGCAGTGGCAAAAGGCAGGGTGCGGAAATTGAAATATAAGGTGCGCCATAGGCTCAACCGCGGCTGATTAAGGCGAGCCTCAAGGCTGCCACAAATACGTGAGATTATATTCATTGTTGTTTTTCCCCCCGATTTATAAAATTTAGAGCTATCTTTTGTTCATTTTTAGACAGACCTATGCCCCAATAAACTGGAATACTAGCGATAATTAGGATTATAAGACTTAAGAACCAATTAATGTCTAAAAATGTAATCAAATAGCCGAGAACAATCGTTATTAGTGCTACTAAAATGCAAGGAAAGAAAGTTTTACATGTGAATTTTCTGATTGACAGGTCAATGTTATGGCGGCAATAGAAAAGATTGGTTATGCCGCCCAAAATGCCTTTGCCGATGATAACATTCACTAATGCCCAATATGGAGCAAGTGTAGGTGAGATGGCAAACATTGCGATGCTCGTAGCTATTGGCAATAAATTGACAATACTCTTGACGATGCTGTATTGCTTGATGTTGCCTTCGGCTTGCAGCGACTGGAACAGAAATACCGTCATTTGGTCAACTAATGTGGATATTAGCATTAGTTGGCAAAATATAGCAGTCCAATTGGGTACTGTATGCAGCCATAAGTCCAATATTGGATAAATGTAAAACAATACAGGCAAGCAGAAAAATGAAAACAATAAGAATGAAAATTTACAACTTGCGTAAGATATTTCAAGCATTTGTTCTCGTTTATGCCCTCCCTCTTTTTTTACAAGTACGGGAGTGATTGCTTTTATCATGTTCATTGACACACCCATCAATACCCCCGATAGTTGCGTGGCTATGCCTAAAGCGGCATTTAACTCGGTTCCAAAAAAATGATTGACGACCAAGTTTACGCCATATAAGCTGAACATAAGCGTAGCCAAATTGGCAAGATTCCAACCAGCAAATGAGGTGATTTGTTTGACAACTATACGGTTGAAATAACGGCGTATTTCGATATGTCGGCTTTCTTCGTAGTGGTGTGCACAATAATATTTTGTTATTGCACGTAGCAGCCAAGATTCAGCAGCCATTAATATGGCATAGAGCAACAGTCTTTCGGCATCGACATACAGCACTATGAGGGCTATGACGAATTTGAACAATACGTCACAGATGCCTGCGATGCTGTAAAATCGCATGTTTTCATGAGCATTCAGTAATGCATCGTATGGAACGATAGTGATTGAGAACACTGTGCTGAACACCATGCAAGCATATACACCTATGGCCACATTTTCGCGCCCGTTGGGGATATTAAGTATTCCATTGAAGAATACAAATGCCGCAACAATGAGTAACAGTGCCGTTACAGCTGCCACGCCATAGTGGACGAGTTGGGCATTGTTGAAAATTTCTTTTATCCTGTCGCGGTCGCCTTGCCCTTCAGCATAGCTAATGAACCGCTGTGTAGCCGTACTCATTGAGGCTGTAAGGAATCCAAGCATGGTAATTGCTCCGCCCACTACGTTATATAAGCCATAATCGCTTGCGCCAAGAGCCTGTAGCAAAATGCGTGTGGTAAATATGTTGACGAGTATGCTTGCAGCCATGCGGGCATACAGCCATATTGTGTTTTTTATTACGCGCTGGGCTGTTGACATTTTATTGGCGGTAGTAATTGTTGCTGTGGCTGTTGTAGTAGCCGTAGCGGTAGGCGTAGCGGCTGTGGGTGGCTTCGGTGCCGTTTAGGACGAGAGCCATGTTGTTGAAGCGGCGCTCATCGTACATGCGTTGTAGCTCGGGGAGCATTTCGCGTTCAAGCAAACCGGCACGGACAATGAAGATGGTGCGGTCGGCAATTTTGGAGATTATTTGTGTATCGGCTACAATATCGATTGGCGGGCAGTCGATAAATATGTAGTCATATTTTGTGCGCACGTCTTCAATGAGTTGATTGAAGCGTTTATCGGCAAGTAATTCAGTCGGGTTTGGAGGAATCGTTCCAACAGGAATAATGTGTAGGGTGGGGTGGTTTTCTACTTCCACAGTTATTGATGCGATATCGTTGGTGCGGTGACCGAGATAATCGCTTAAGCCTAATTGCGGCTTGTCAATGTAAGCAGAAGCGGAGCCGCGGCGCAAATCGCCATCGATTACCAATACCCGTTTACCTTTTATTGCAATACATGCTGCAGTGTTAACAGCAAGGAAAGTCTTACCACTACCTGGGTTGAATGAGGTGAACAGTATTACAGGTGCTTTCCCGTTTTCGGAAGTATCGCCGAGCATAAATTCCATATTAGTTCGCAATACGCGGAATGCCTCGTTCACAACATCTCGATGTCCTTGTTCGATGACGATTTTATTGTTTTCTTGCTGTTTTTTGCCTTTGGAGGTGACGAGTGGTATTTCGCCAGCAAAGGGCAATGTGAGTGATTCAAGATCTTTGCGTCCACGTAATTTGGTGTTCATGTTTTCTTTGGCAAAGAGTGTCCCAAATGGAATTATAAGTCCCAAAGCAATCGCAACCAAAAAGATATTTTTCTTTTCGGGAGATGTCGGTATGGGGCTACCTGTAGGAGGTGTTATGATTCGTGTGTTATAAGCTGTGAATGCTTGTGAAAGTTCGTTTTCTTCACGTTTCTGAAGCAGGAATAGGTAGAGCGACTCTTTTACTTTTTGTTGGCGTTCGACCGAGAGGAGGTATTTGCCTTGCGATGGGTTGGCGGCAATGCGTGCCGTTGTTTGCCGTTCACTTTGTTGTAAACTGTTTAATTGTGTGTTCAATACCACCATTAAGTTATCGATTGACGACACAATGGCTTCACGCATGGCATTGAGAGATTGGTCCAAGTCTTGTACAAGCGGGTTCTGCTCGCTACTGTTGGCAACCAGGCTGTTGCGCTGCAATTGCATGGAATTGTATTCAGCTATTTGGCTCTCAATGTTGGCGTTTTCAATGCCGGAGTTGGCTGGCAGCAATTGATTGCGACCATTGGCGTTTGTCACATAGCTGCGTATGTACCGGGCCATTGACAACTGTGTGTTCAGAGCCAAGATTTGTGCCGTAGTTGTGCTGCTTTGTGACATATACATGTTGGCGGCAGCTTGCACGTCGGGCAACAAGTTTTCGCTCTTAAATGATGATATATTTTCATCGACATTGCCAAGTTCACGTTCGATTACGCCAAGGCGCTCGTTAATGAACATCGATGTGCTGACAGCCACTTGGTTGCGATCTTTAATCCAATTTTCATTGTAAACAGCTATTACAGTATTCAAAATGTCTTCGGCGCGTTGTATGCATACATCGTTAAAAGTCAGGTTGATAACAGAAGACTTATCATTGCTTAAAGCCACTGTTAAACCTGATGTGTATGCTCTTGTGGTAGATAACAGACCGTTTCGTGTAACATAAATTGGCGAAACAACAGATGATAATGCTGTGGTATCTATAATTGTGGGTTTCACAACTAATCGTCCTATAGGAGTTGCTACAGTGTCGCCAATGACAGCATTTGTTTCTCCATCAAATTCCTCGCCATTGAAAGTGAATTCATTAAGTGTTAAATTGTTCCCATCCTGTGAATCAATTGTAAATGTAACGACATCGTTGTCGCCAAGGTCGGTAAATTCCACAGTGTAAGGGCATGTGCTGCCATAAAGTGTGCGACGATAAAAACGACCATCTGCGTGATAGTTGACATCGAGATGCAACCGTTTTACTACATCGAGCATTACAGATGGCGATTGTAGCAATTGTATCTCGTTGTTAACGTTGGTACTTGTTTGGAAAATGTCGATTTCGCTAAGGACGCCAGCGTCAACTGCCGAACCGTTTTTCCCATCTTCCTTTATAAGAAGTGATGCCGAACGTGTGTAAACTGGTGGGGTTGATAGAATATAAATGATTGCCACACCGATTGTTATTGCCAGTGATATGACAAACCAATACCACTTGGCGATACATATATTGAGCAAATCGCGAACGCGGATGAAATCGTCGGATTGCTTTACGTTGGTCGTAATATTGTCTTGAGTTGCCACTTTTATATCGTATTATTTAATGTTTGTAATCAGCACTGCCACCGACATGGCGAGCGAAATCAGCGAAATCCAGAATGAAGTAGAACGCACAGTGTTGCCATTGACGGTCGATTGGCGTATTCTCACATCGTTTGGTTCTACATATACCACATCGTTTTGCTGCAAGTAATAGGCTGGAGATGAGTATATATTGTTGCCTTGTGTCAAATCTATTCCATAAATGCGTTGGTTTTTACCATCTTGCCGCATTACCATGATGTTGGTGCGATTGCCGTTGATGGTCAAGTCGCCAGCCATGCTCAGCACATCGAGAATGGTGGTTCGGTCACGGTCGATATTGTATCGTCCAGGATTGTTTACTTCACCCAGCACCGACACGCAAAGATTCAAATATTCGACTGTAACAACCGGGTCTTTCACGAGATTTTCGCGCATTAACTCGCTTTTGATATATTCGGCAATTGCCTCCCGTGTCTTGCCAGCTACATATATTTTACCCAATACGGGGAAATCTATTTCACCATTTTTATCTACTGTATAGCCAAGCACATCTTGCCCTGTTGAAGACAATGATGACCCTCCATTGCTAACGATTTGTTTCCTCACCTCTGGTAGATTAAACAGTGCCATCAGTTGCGGGTCGCGGCTATTGACCACAATCATTAATTTGTCTTGAGGTTTAATGGTCAATGTCAAAGGCGTAGCTGATATGTCAATGCTTGAGCCCGGTTTCAAGTCTTGGAAGTAAACCACATCTTTGGGAGTCCCGCAAGAAGAGAGCAATATAAGCCCAATAACGGAAAGCGTTAAGAGTAAATTTATGGTACTTTTTTTCATATAATTGTTATGATTTTGCGTTTTTAATGCAAAAAGATATACTAAAAGTTTTGCCGCTTGCAAGCAGTAAAACCTTTAGCTATAAGATGTTATTAAAAATCGTAATTAAAGCAGCTGAATGTAATCGGCTTCCACCTCTACACTCGCTGCCAAAAGCTCGGGCAATTCAACGAGCAAACGGCGCACTCGGCTGCCACGTGTACTGAGCAAGTACCCCTCGCAGCCGTCCAAACGGCCG
>CALUMJ010000022.1 GCA_944321715.1 uncultured Muribaculaceae bacterium
CGTAGCCAAGCGACCGGGGCGACAACGATTCGCGGTGATTGCCGTTAGATGCGGCAATCACCGCGCTGGCACAAACAATTGCAGCGCAGTGAAAAAGAGGCGGCGAAGCCGTCCAACCATGACGTAACCGGCGGAGTTATGAATATGAAGCGGGTGTGCTTGGCCCGAAGTATGCCGCCGCAAATGGAATGGGCTTGGCCGTGATGAAACCAGTCCGCACAGGATTTCTTGCAAATCTACCGCAAACAATGCACGATGCACTTGCGTCAACAGGTATTCACAAGCCAGATGCAGAATGGGCATTGGACTACCTTTGGGATATTCCCGAGGTCAGTGTGGCGGTGAGTGGCATGGGAAGTATGGCAGATGTGGAGGAGAATCTGAAGTATGCAGCCAAGGCACGTCCAAATATGCTTACTCCAGCAGAGCGCGAAGCATTGGGTGTGGCTATTTATGCCTACCGCCACGCTGCCGGTCACATAGATTGCACGGGCTGTTATCAATGCATTCCTTGCCCGCATAATGTCGCCATCGGTTATATTTTTGCATACGTGTACAATAACTACCTGCTACATAAAAATAAAGACAGAGCCATGGCGGATTATACAGTTTCAATGTCGCCAATCCAACGGGGCGACCCGGCATCGTCGTGCGTCGGCTGCGGAGCATGTTTGGCTAAGTGTCCGCAACATTTGGATATTCCAAACTTGCTGGCGAAAGTTAAAGAAACAATGGGCAAATGAGTCCTTTTCATTAGAAAACTGTTTGATGGATATTCATGGAGCATGGCAGTTTTTGTTTTGCTGTTTGTTTTTATATCTTCGTATATGATTTATAGATAAAAGATATATGGATATAAAAATACGTTTGGAACAACCGGCAGATTACCACGAGGTTGAAATGGTAATGCGAGAGGCGTTTTGGAATCGGTATATGCCTGGCTGCATGGAACATTATTTGGCACACATCATGCGTCGTTCGCCCGATTTTGTGCATGAGCTGGATTTTGTAGCGGAAGTGAACGATAGAATTATCGGGTCGGTCATGTTCATGAAATCGTTTATTTTGGGCGATGACGGTTGTCGCCATGAAACGTTAAGCATGGGGCCGATTGCAGTGCTGCCTTCTTTCCAATGCAAAGGCGTGGGGCGGATGTTGATAGAACGGGCAAGGACTGAGGCAACCAACAATGGCTACCATGCAATTCTGTTGTGTGGTAACCTCGATTATTATCAAAAAGTAGGCTTTGTGGAAGCAGAGCATTTCGGCATTCGTACATCTGAAAACAAATATTTAGCAGCATTGCATATTTGTCTGTTGCGCCAAGGTGCTTCACGGGAGTTGTCGGGATGCTATTGTGAAAATGACATATATTATATGGTGAACGAAGCGGAAGTAGAAGCTTTTGACAGGCAATTTCCGTACAAGGAAAAAATTGCTGATACACCCTCGCAATTACGTTTCAAGGAAGTGTGCGCCATGCAGAAAGATTATTAGGCACGTTGCTGATTATGTCATACCGAGTGATAATAAAGGTGTATCAAAATGTAGATTTGCGCAATTTTGTAGGGACGCACGGCTCGTGCGTCCGCCGTGTAATTAGTTGTATATTATATTGATTCACAAATGATTAACAGAGCTTTACGGCACACGGACGCACGAGCCGTGCGTCCCTACGAACCAGATTGATGCTAATTTTGATACACCTTCTTTATAACATGTGGTTACATTTTCAAATGAGGGTAAAAAAGGACTTTTTCAGTAAATTCGTTAAAACACTCCGTAACTCGGGTATATTATGGTGCATGCTTGTGTTGTAATTTTGTATTGTTAGATAAGCAATAGAGATTATGGAAGATATTTTCAGGAAAGACTTGTCAGGCGCGATGGTATCGCCAAATGAGCCAGGATATGACCAACTTATAAGTTCGATTTTTGCCACTATGAAGTTGGCATACGAATTAAACACTGGTTACCATACTCCTGAAGAAGTTCACGATTATCTATGCCGTATTACAGGAAAAGAGATAGACCCGTCAACCACTTTATTGCCCCCATTCTATGTGGATTTTGGCAAAAACATAAGTATTGGTAAAAGGTGCTGGATTCAGCAAGGTTGTACTTTTTTCGACCGTGGAGGCATTACTATCGGCAACGATGTGTTCATTGCGCCGAAGGTGAACCTTATTACAATCAATCATGACCCGAACCCCGACAATCGCAGTGCGACGTATGGTCGTCCTATAATCATTGAAGATAAAGTGTGGATAGGCATTAATTCAACGATTCTGCCCGGTGTGCGTATTGGTTATGGTGCCATAGTGGGGGCTAACAGCGTGGTAACGCATGATGTAGAGCCAATGACGGTGGTGGGTGGCAATCCCGCTAAGTTTATAAAAAAGATAGAAACGAAGTAATAACTTAAAACCAAATGATAATGGATACAAATCTTAATTACGACATGTATGTTCCTACCCGAGTTATGTTTGGGGCTGGAATGTTGAACAAATTGAGTGAACAACCAATGCCGGGTAAACGAGCTCTCATTGTTATTTCCAACGGAAAATCGACCCGAGCTAATGGATACTTGGCTCGCACCGAAGAGCAGTTGCATAAAGCAGGTGTGGCAACTGTTGTGTTTGACGGCGTAATGCCTAACCCAACGGTCGGCAATGTGAATGCTGGAGCAAAAGCAGCACGTGAGAATGGTTGCGATTTTCTCGTAGCCCTTGGGGGCGGTAGTGTAATGGATTGTACAAAAGCAATCGCAGTAATGGCTACAAATGATGGAGAACTTTGGGATTATGTACCTATTGGTTCGGGAAAGGGGCAACCGATAGCAGTAAAGCCTCTGCCAATTGTCGCTATTACTACCACGGCGGGAACAGGTTCGGAAACCGACAATTCGGGCGTAATCACCAAGGAAGACACTTTTGAGAAGGCTTTTGTGGGTGATGCATCTTTATTCCCTGTCCTTTCCATTGTTGACCCCGAACTTATGGCAAGTGTGCCGCCAACGTTCACGGCATATCAAGGTTTTGACGCATTATTCCACAGTACCGAGGGGTATATAGCAAAAGGTGCCAACCTGATGAGCGACATGTATGCGCTTACGGCCATTGAGAATTTGGCTAAATACCTGCCAAGGGCTGTGAAAAACGGCAAAGACATGGAAGCCCGTACACATGTCGCATGGGGCAATACGCTTTCGGGCGTAGTAATGTGCCTCACGTTGATTACGAGCGAACATGCCTTGGAACACGCCCTATCGGCTTATCATCCAGCTTTGCCTCATGGTGCAGGCCTTATTATGGTCAGCAAGGCATATTATAAGTATTTTATTGAGCACCATGCTTGCGACGACCGCTTCGTCCGTATGGCGCAAGCGATGGGTATGCCCGAAGCCACAAAGCCCGAAGACTTTTTAACTGCTCTTGGTCGCTTGCAGGAGGCCTGTGGCGTGGCAGACCTGAAGATGTCGGACTATGGAATCACTCCTGACGAATTTGAAACGCTGATGCGCAATACTCGTGAAGTAATGGGCGTGATGTTTACCAGTGACCGTGTGGCGATGACCGATGAGGACATTGTCAATGTATATAAAGACTCATATAAGTAATCGATAAATCATTAACAAAAGATGGGAACAAGGCTTGTTTGTGTGTGAGATGAGTTTTGTTCCCATTGTTATTTGGATAAAGATATTACTGACGATAAACAAATAGATAATATGATACGGACTTTATTTTCGGCTATGGCATTAGCTTTATCGTCTGTTGCAATGGCTGCTTGTTCAAGCAGTAATGAAAAGGGAGAAGTGCAGACTGAAACAGGCAAAACTACCACTTCTACCGCAGAACCGGCCAAAGTGTATATGACGCACGACATCACACCCGAAGGTTTGATAGCAGTTTATGAAGCATTGGGTCGTGAAGCGATTGGAAAGGTGGCGGTAAAATTGTCAACTGGCGAGCCAGGCGGGCATAATTATCTTCAACCTGCATTGATTAAAGACCTTGTGCAGCGTGTAAATGGAACTATCGTGGAATGCAATACGGCATACGGGGGCGGACGTTCCAGCACTGCCGCCCATCTTGAGGCGGCAAACGAACATGGGTTCACAGCCATTGCGCAAGTGGATATTATGGATGCGGACGGGGAAATCCGGCTTCCGGTGGAAGGTGGACGGCACATAGACTATGACATTGTAGGCTCACATTATGCGGACTATGATTTCACTGTTGTCCTGTCGCACTTCAAAGGCCATGCAATGGCTGGATTCGGTGGCGCAATAAAGAACATATCAATAGGCATTGCGTCGGCAAATGGGAAACGTTGGATACATTCGGGTGGTGCAAGCACATCGAGCTGGGGGAATCCTTCACAAGAGGATTTTCTTGAAACGATGGCAGAAGCTGCAAAAGCAGTTGCAGACCATTGTGGCGATAAAATTTTGTACATCAACGTGGCAAATAATCTTTCGGTTGATTGTGATTGTGATTCGTCGCCCGAAGACCCCCGAATGAATGATATTGGCATTCTTGCATCACTTGACCCCGTGGCACTTGACAAGGCTTGTACGGATTTGGTGCGGTCGTCTGACGATCATGGGAAAATACACTTGATAGAGCGAATCGATTCCCGACAAGGCATGCACACATTAGATTATGCCGAACAAATCGGGTTGGGTACACAGCAATATGAATTGATTAGTTTGGATTAAACCAATTTATTTATAATGGATATTGCCATGATAGTCAATCGTATATGTTTTATCCTTTTTTCGCTGTTTACCACCTTCATGGTAGTGGCTCAGGAACAACAAGGAGTTTCAAACAATCAAAATAATACGCAGATGGAAAATAATACTATAAAATTAACAATCGAAGGCGGCAAGACTTTCACCGCCACATTGGTGGAAAACTCTTCTACACGAGCTTTGAAAGAGCAACTTGCCAAAGGTGATATAATCGTTGAGATGGAAGATTATGCCAATATGGAGAAAGTGGGGTCGCTTGGCATTAAACTGCCACGAAACGACCGTCAAACCACGACTGGACCTGGCGACATTATCCTTTATCAAGGACATAATTTAGTAATATATTACGACACCAATTCGTGGAATTTCACTAAGTTGGGGAAAATAGACAATGTGTCGCAGTCCGATTTGAAAGCTGCATTAGGCAAAGGCGATGTAAGGGTGACATTGTCGTTGGAGTAATCGTTGCCATATAATGAAAAAACTATTGATTGCAAGTTTGCTGTGGGCTTCTATTGGTGGCACAATGGAAGCCCAACAGGCAATAGATGTCCATACCCACATTATCGTGCCAGAATATATTGAGGTGTTGAAAGAGCATGGTGCAGAATTGGAAGAAACTTTTCCGTTGCCACAATGGAGTGTTGAAAGGCATTTGTCGTTTATGGATAGTGCGGATATACGTACAGCTGTATTAACAATGCCAGCTCCACAACCCTATTATGGTGATGCAGAGGAAAGTCGCCGCTGCATACGTCGGGTTAATGAAATTTCGGCAAAAGTGAAGCAGGAACATCCTGACAGGTTTAAGTTTTGTGCCGCTTTACCGTTACCCGATGTCGATGCTGCTATACGTGAGGCTATTTATGCGCTTGACACATTAAGGGCCGATGGAGTGAAGTTGGCAACTAATAGTCGAGGACAATATTTGGGTGATGAAGAGCTTGAACCGCTTATGAAGGTATTAAACGAGCGAAATGCGGTCATAATCATTCATCCTCATCGTCCGACACCATATTCCGAAGAAATAATTGCGGCAACGCCGCTTGCCATGTATGAATATCCAGCCGAGACTACACGTGCCGTGGTGAATATGTTGGCACATAACGTACTTGCTCGTTATCCAAATCTGAAAGTTGTTGTACCACATTGCGGGTCATTTCTGCCGTTGGCTATTCCACGCATGAAATCTATTCTTCCTGCAATGGTGAAGCAGAGCTATATGAAACCGATAGACTGGGAAGCGAACTTGTCGCAATTGTATTTTGATTTAGCAGGGAGTCCTACAATAGAAGTGATTAGGTCGTTGTTGACAATTACTACTCCCGAACATATCCTTTACGGTTCAGATTATCCTTATTTGCCAGATGAGGTATTACAGGCCAACAAGCAAAAATTGAAGGAAGCGTTGGCTGCCGACGAAGAACTCGTGGGATATGCAGATATGTTTATGTTTGAAAATGCCGAGAAGCTGTTTACCGAGAATGAAGGTTCTTGCAATATTCCGATGGAGTGATGCCTTCTATTTTCTTGAACATACGGCTGAAGTGTTGAGAATATTCAAAGCCGAGCCTATCGGATACTTGCGTTATGCTTTCTCCAGCTGCAAGACTGTTTTTGGCGAGTTGGATTATATACAGGCGAATGTAGTTGCTGGCAGTGTCACCAGTGGTCTTTTTATCACATCGCCAAAATAATTTGGCGACATGCACAGCTTATCGGCGCAATATTGGACGGTAGGCAAGCCGTTGTCAATTTGTAAGTTTTCTTCGAAATAGTTGCGAAGCAACCTGTCGAACCTGACAAGTATGTCGGAATTTTCAATTTTACGAGTTATGAATTGTCGGTTATAAAAACGCTGGCAAAAATTAAGGGTCAGTTCAATATAGTTTACAATAATGGCATCTTGAAGGCCGTCGGCGTTTTTACCAAGTTCCTCACTGATTTGGCGCATCAGCGATGTGAGAATGTCGTGTTCCTCGTCGGTCATGTGGAGGGCTTCGTTGACCCTGTAGTCAAAAAACGAATAATCTTTAATATGTTTCTCTAATGCAGTGCCGTGCAACAGGTCGGTATGGAACAGTAGAGCCCAACCTGTGATTGATGCCAACTCTCCGTTATCTTCCTTGCCACCAATCTGACCGGGAGCCACACATAGCAAAGTACCCTTTTTATAATCATATTTGCCACAGCCATAGTCGAGTTCCACCTCGGCATCATCACGCAGGGAAAGTCCGTACACGCTATAGTTATTAAGGCTATGGCGAATGGGTGAAACCTCGGCGTAATTGATGGCGCAGACCAAAGGATGTTGTGCTGGATGCCCAAGGTATCGACTATAATCATTGACATTGCGAACCTTTAATATTTTGCTCATCGTTAAGTTATAGTTTGTTATGCAAAGATATAGTAATTTATGGATAATGATTTAGGCATCTGGCAAATTCAGTAAAAATGGTACAGTTTGCCAACTTATGGTTACATGTATAAACACTCGTCATTGTAATTTTGTATAGGTAAAGAAAAACAATGGAATCACAGATGGATATTGACGAAACATTATATACAGATGAGGCCGTATGCTTCATTGCAGACCGACATGGTGTCACGCCTCGGCAACTGTTGAGTTGCTTTCTTGTTGGCGCGTCACCTTTTTCGACCGTAATTGTCACCTCCGATAATATTCTTGCGGTTTTAGAACCCAATGAGGTAGAAATATTAAAAGGCTTGGTTTGTCAAGCGCAATTAATGAATACTAATGAAATCATTTAAGATATAACTATGAAAAAGAATATCGGAACAACTTTAGCATTGTATCCTACACCAGTGGTGGTTGTTGGAACAGAGGTGAACGGAAAGGTCAACTGGCTACTTGTCGCCCATGTGGGCATTATCGGGCATGACCAAATAATGCTTAGCCTTTTCAAAAAGCACTACACAAACGAGGGCGTGAAACAAACAGGTAAAGTATCGGTCAACATGGTAAATGAGACGATGCTGGAACGTGCAGACTATGTGGGTTGTGCGACTGGTGCAAAGGAAGACAAATCGGCTGTTTTCGTTTATCATTTAGGAGAGGCTGGCACACCAGTCATTGATGAAAGCCCATTGGTGATGGAGTGTGAAGTGGTGGATAATTACGAAACAGAAACTTTCGACAACTTTATCTGCAAAATCAAAAACACATACGTTGAGGATAGTTGCTTGAACGGAAACGGAAAACCCGATTATGACAAATTAAAACCTGTACTTTTTGAAATGCCAAATTACACCTATTTGCGTACAGGTGAAACCATAGGCAAGTGTACCAGTTTTGGAGAAGAATATAAAAAGGGAGGTGCATGATGAATACAAGAATATTGGGTAAAGATGGTCTGGAAGTATCGGCTGTCGGATTGGGCTGCATGGGATTCACACAAAGTTACCCTCCATATCCCGAACGTAAAGATGCAATAAATACGATACGAAAAGCTGTGGATTTAGGCGTAACTTTCTTTGATACGGCTGAGGTGTATAGCTATGGCAAAAATGAGGATTTGGTTGGAGAAGCGTTACAGCCTGTGCGAGATAAGGTGGTAATAGCTACAAAGTTTGGTTATGATTTATCCGAAACACCCGATTTGAGCACTTCAGCTCGTCCTGTTGCGCTGTCGAGCCGGCCTGAAATTATCCGCAAGGCTGTCGAAGGGTCGTTACGACGTTTGCGTACCGACCATATAGACTTATATTACCAGCATCGTGTTGACCCGAATGTTCCTATTGAGATTGTAGCGGAAACGGTCGGTGAGTTTATAAAGGAAGGGAAAGTGTTGCATTGGGGCTTATCGGAAGCAGCTCCGGCTACGGTACGTCGAGCACATGCGGTATGCCCATTGACGGCAGTACAGAGTGAGTATTCACTATGGTATCGCAAACCCGAAGCAGAATTATTGCCTATGCTTGAAGAGCTTGGCATCGGTTTTGTGCCATTCAGCCCACTTGGCAAGGCAATGCTAACTGGACGTTTCAATAAAAACACAAAGTTTTACGCCACTGATTTCCGTTCGGCTATTCCACGTTTCCAAGGTGATAACTTCGAGCATAACATGGAATTGGTGGAATATGTTGAATGCCTTGCTAAACAAAAACGAACAACTCCGGCTCGTGTAGCTATAGGTTGGCTATTGGCTCAGAAAGCATGGATTGTGCCCATTCCCGGGACGAAGAGAATTGAGCGTATCGAGGAGAACATAGGAGGTGCGGATATACAATTCACCGAAGCAGAGTTGTCGGATATTCGTCGGCATTTGGACAACATAGAAGTGATGGGTGGGCGTTATCCTGAAGACCAGGAGAAAATGACTGGACTGTAATATGGAACGGCGTGAATTCTTAAAGAGGTCGTCACTTGCGGCCTTAGGAACCGTAGTTGCAGGCTCGGGATTGATACAGGCCATTAATCATATAGGTAATAACGAATTAAAAAACAACAAAATGAAGATAGTAGTATTGACAGGTAGCCCTCGAAAAAATGGCAACTCTGCTTATTTGGCAGAACAATTTATTAAAGGGGCAGAAGAACAGGGGCATGAGATATTCCGTTTCGATTGTGCGTTCAAGCAAGTAGAACCTTGTCGGGCTTGCAACCGGTGTGGTATGAATGGTCCATGCATATTGAATGACGATTTTCAAGAACTTCGCCAACACCTTGTCGAAGCCGACATGGTGGTATTTGCCACACCGATGTATTATTTCGGCGTATCGGCCCAAATGAAACGAGTAATAGACCGCTTTTATGCTATCAATGGACAAATTAAAGGCGCACGGAAAAAGGCTGCTTTTTTGATGACATACGCCGATACAGCAAGTAAAGAGGCCGAACCGATGCTTGTGCATTATCGTACTCTGTTAGATTACCTCGGCTGGAAAAGCGTAGGAGAAGTGGTGGCATCTGGCGTATGGACGGCGGGCAGTGTCCGTAATACCGACTACCCGCAGCAAGCCTATCAATTAGGTAAAAGTTTGTAACTATGAGTATTCTAATCTAATTATTCAGATGATATGAAGAAGGTTGTATGGATATTTACTTTTATGTTGGCAACATGTTTGCCGATATTGGCACAGACCACAGATGAAATAGGCAGGATTGACGTGTGCAAGGAAAATTATCGTACACTTTTTGGAGGAGAAGCTCTTACGGGTAAAGGAACTGACCCTGAGATGATGTATATTCTTCAGAAATTTATTTTTGGCGAAGTATTTGTTACAGGCGACTTGGACTTGAAACAGAGAGAAATGATAACCTGCATAACACTTGCCACAATGCAAACACTGCCACAATTGAAAGCCCATGCCGGAGCTGCTTTAAATGTTGGCGTCACTCCTGTTGAACTTAGGGAGGTTATGTATTTAACAGCTCCTTTTATAGGATTCCCGAAGATGCTGAATGCCGTAGCTGCTGTGAATGAAGTATTCAAAGAACGTGGTATTTCTTTGCCATTGGAAGAGCAAGGCACAGTAACAGAAGAAACGCGCCACGAAACAGGCAAGGCTATCCAAGACCGACTTTATCCGGGTGGCATAACTTCGGTGATGGATGGGATGCCCGATGATTTAGGAAAGGATGTGGAGCGATTTTTGACCGATTATTTTTTCGGTGAAATATATAGCCGCGGTGCACTCGATTTGAAAACTCGAGAACTATTGGGATATTGTGTGTTGACAACTTTGGAGGCAGAAAGCCAGCTTAGGTCGCACTATCATGGCTGTATCAAAGCTGGCAATACTCCCGAGAAGTTAGCAGCAGCCGTTATCCAGACATTGCCATATATTGGGTTTCCTGCAGCTATCAAGGCTTTGCGTATCATCAAGGAGGAGTGTTTAGCGTCAGTATCGGCCAGCAACAATCTGGTTCGTCTTTCCAAAATAACTATTGACCCGGCGCAATTAGATAACTATAATGCCTTTTTGAAAGAAGAAATTGAGGCATCGATGAAACTTGAGCCAGGCGTACTCACACTTTATGCAACAGCCGAGAAAGATGCTCCGCACAAAGTGACAATTCTTGAAATCTATGCCGACCAGTCGGCTTATGAAAGTCATTTGCAGACACCACATTTCAAAAAGTATAAACAAGGTACAATTGAAATGGTGAAAGAATTGGAATTGGTGGACGTTACTCCACTAATTCCCGGATTAAAAATTAAATAATTAATCAATCGACACATGAAAAAAGTTTTATTAATTGTCGCAGCAGTAATGGGATTATGCCTTATGGCGTGCGCACAGAACAAAGAGAAACAGCAAATGAAAACAAACAACAATGTATTAGTAGCTTATTTTTCTGCTACTGGCAATACTGCTAAAGTTGCCCAACGCATTGCTGAAATATCGGGAGGCACATTATATGAAATTGTGCCACAAGAAGCATATACTTCGGCCGACCTTAACTGGCATAACCAGCAGTCGCGTAGCTCGGTAGAAATGAACGATTCAAAAGCTCGCCCTGCTTTAAAATCGGGCAATGAAGATTTTAGTGCTTATGATGTGATATTTATAGGCTATCCAATTTGGTGGGACCAAGCCCTGCGTGTCATCAATACGTTTATAGAAAGTTATGACCTGAAAGGCAAAGCAATTGTTCCGTTTGCCACATCGGGTGGAAGCGGTATTGGCAATAGTGTTGCAGTGTTGAGAAAAGAATATCCCAGCTTGAATTGGCATGAAGGGAAGCTGTTGAACAGGGCAAGTGACAGCTCCATCGAAGATTGGATTAATGATATAACGAAAAAGCAGAAATGATGTTTGGAATAGGAACTCAGGAAATAATTTTCATCGTACTGATTGTACTGCTATTCTTCGGCGGCAAAAAAATTCCCGAATTGATGAAAGGAGTTGGCAAAGGGGTACGCAGTTTCAAAGATGCCATGAACGGTATTGATGACTCCCCTGAAAAAACAAATCGTGAAGTTCAATAACAAACAGGTTATAATTATCGCAGTCTGATAAAAATATTGGAAGGCATAAAAATAGGGCAGATTTCATTTGCGAAGCCTGCCCATTTTATTTGAATCCTGTTGCTAAACAATCCAAAATTCTACAGAAGTGAAGGCTATGATTGATTGACCAATTTGGACTCTCTGATTTGTTATTGGAAGGTAAATTCACATCGGCAAGAAATTCTGAAGTGGTTTGGAGTTTTTTTGTGAAAAATGTATCTTTGCAAGTGCAAGAAATTGTTTTGTCGTTGCGCGCTAAGCACGGTATCCAATGTTAGTCCATGTGCTGCACGTTTCTTCGCTCAACAATTTATAATTTATTTTCTACAATAATCTATAAAACTTAATGATAGAAAGGATTCATTAATTATGAAGAAGTTTAATATCTTATTGTTGATTTCAGTGATGTATTTTGTCGGAGCTATGCACGCATTTGCTTTTGATTGGGGCAGTGTGCTTGGCGGTATGCTGAATAATAGTGGTAATTCTACCGATTCCACTTCTTCAACTTCTGGCTCATCGGCACTTGGTAGTATATTAGGTGGAATGTTACAGATCGATGACCTCGATGTGGCAGATATTGCAGGGAAGTGGACAGCAACAGGGCCTGCAATACAGTTTAAAAGCGATAATCTCCTACAACAAGCTGGCGGAGCTGCTGCTGCAACGGCAATAGAGGAAAAAGTGCGTCCATACTACGACAAATTGGGGCTTGATGGCATGACGCTCGAAATAACATCGGACGGAAATGTAACTGCAACGCTCAAAAGTGGAAAATCTTTTTCAGGCACTATAAAAAAAGGCGAAAACAAAGGGGAAATGGTGATTAGTTTTAGTAAATTATCAATTGGCAATATTACTGTTGAAGTTTCCAAATCGGTATCAACTCTAAACCTCATGGCCGATGTTTCAAAACTTAAATCATTACTTACCGCTGTTGCTGAAAAACTTAATATTTCGCAACTATCAACAATAACCGATTTGCTTGAAAATTACGATGGCATATATGCCGGGCTGAAATTGTCAAAGTAGTTGAACTGAGGCTATAGATAAAGTCGTGATGCACTAAGTTCAGAAAGTTGGTGCACCACTATTTTCATATATGTACACCAAATAATGCCTCTATGTATAAAGCGTTGTTTTGATATTGTTGCAGTGTTGTAGAATATGTTTCACATAGGATTTGCGGAATGGTGCGGAAAATTGTAATTTTGCAAACCGAAAAAACACGAAAGATGAAAATCTCTTGTATAAACATACCATTTGCTGCTGTGGGCGAGATGCTTTATAAGGCAGTATATATGCATTGGTTCAGTGGATTTTCCCAATGCGTTTGAGGTATTTGCAATAAAGCATCTGCCATATAATATGGCGCGAGAATCAACATAATTTCATTTAGACTTTCACAATTAGTTTTTATTTATGCTTATTTTGGTTATTATCCTTGCTGGGATAACAGCTGGCTATTTGTTGCGTGGTATTAGTGCGTTTAGATGCGTGGACCGCACTATTTCAGTAACGATTTGTATTTTATTGTTTATCTTGGGGGTTACTGTCGGTGGTAACCATGAAATGCTCAGCAACATAGGTATTTATGGAGGACAAGCACTAATAATATGTTGTGCCGGCCTTGTTGGTAGCATTTTATTTACATATATAGTTAGTACATTATTTTTCAAAGATTTCAAGAATGAAAACAATAATAAATAATCTTTTTGTGCCAACTGTTTTTGCTCTTGGTTGCATTGTGGGCTATTTTCTTGACGGTGCTACATTGCAACTTCCGGAGCTCAATGACGCTTCAATATATGTCCTTTATGCGTTAATGCTGCAAGTGGGGTTCAGCGTCGGCTATAGCGATAATTTTGCAAAAATATTACATACGCTCCGCCCGAAATATTTACTTATTCCATTGGCAACGGTCTGTGGCACGTTATTGTTCTCAGCTGCCGTAAGTTTACTGCTTAGTCATTGGAGTGTTGCAGAATGTCTTGCCGTTGGTAGCGGAATGGGATACTATTCTTTGTCGTCAATATTGATTGTTCAACTTAAAACGCCATCTCTCGGCATACAACTTGCAACTGAACTTGGCACAATAGCACTTCTTGCAAACATATTTCGTGAACTTTTTGCACTTGTTGGAGCACCGTTGTTCCGTCGTTTCTTTGGTAAACTTGCTCCTATTACGGTTGCTGGGGTTACATCGGTCGATGTCGCTTTGCCGTCTATCATGCGAGCTTCGGGTAAAGAAATGATTCCAATAGCCATTTTCCATGGGATTCTCATAGACATGAGTGTGCCTTTCTTTATTTCATTTTTTTGCTCTCTATAATTGTACGAAGCAATTGTCGTTTCTATAAACAGCAATTGGGTATTAGGATTTCTCGTTGTCATATGGCAGAGAGAAATCCTTTATTTTTCCCAAAAAGTGCAAGAAAAGTTGTTTAGTTTTCAACGACTTTGTCTAATACGAAAATCCTTGTCTTTTTCCTAAAAAATAATTTAGTTGACGCAGCCACTCATAACGCGTATCGACAAAATCGGGGATATACGTTTTGTCTATTTACTTGAGCAGGTAGTGAGGGTGGAAACGCAACTTGTGGGAGATGCAAGGAAATATAGTTTGGCTTTCACTCGGAATGTGCTAATTGCTATTTTGGTGTGTTTGCTTCTTTGTGCAATGTGCCGCTAATGAATATGAATAGTTTTTAATTATAACTAATGGCAATATGTCGTCTTAGTTAAGTGTGGCAATGTATGTAAATTTGTATGCTTCTATATGAAACCGAGTCAAAGTCTTTAGGAAATCTGCAATCTATGCTAAAGAATGTTTGATAGAAGCGGTTTAAATGATAGTACGAAGAATTGGGATCTATAAAATATTTAGGTTTATTGATGAATAAGAAAAGTATGGCTGTCATGGCAGCCACAATGTTGTCCATCATATTTCAGGCGAGAGCTGGCATCATAAGCGGGAAAGTGGTTGATTCGTCAACAGATGAGCCAATGGAATATGTTAATGTCACTATAAGCAATAAAAATACGGGGAAGGAGTTGCCTGTCGGAACAATGTCGGGTGGTGATGGCTCGTTTAAGCTCGATGGCCTTCCAGCCGGAAGTTATAAAGTAAAGTTGTCGTATGTCGGTTACAACGCTGCGTTTGTAGATGCCGTGATACGTTCGTCAAACGAATCGCTAAACCTCAATGTCGTAGAATTGAGTGAGAATGCTCATATACTTGATGAGGTGGAAGTGGTGGGAATGAAAGCTCAAATGCGCTTTGAACTTGACAAGAAAGTGTTCAACGTTGACCAAAATATTGCTGCTGCAGGCGCTTCGGCAAGTGAGATACTTGAAACAGTGCCGTCGGTAGAAGTGGATGAAGATGGTGAAGTGTCGTTGCGTGGCAATACATCGGTCACAATATGGATAAATGGTCGTCCGTCGGGATTAACTTCTGATAATCGTGGACAAATATTGGAGCAAATTCCTGCCGAAACCATCGAAAAAATAGAAGTAATAACAAACCCGTCGGCCAAGTATAGCCCAGAAGGAACTTCGGGCATAATCAATATAGTGCTGAAACGCAATCGGCAGGCTGGCTATTTCGGTGGTGCTCAAGCTGGAGCCAACACTTTAGGACATTTCAACGTTGGTGGTAATATAAATGTAAATGTAGGACAATGGGACACTTATGCCAACATAGGTGTGCGTGGACGACATAACGATGGATATAACAATACTTATCGCACATATAATGATGGAACATATCTAAATTCGCTTGGGGAAACGGAACGGCGCAACACGTCATTTTTCTTCCGTGCCGGTACTACTTACCATATTACAAAAGCAGATGCTTTGTCGCTCGGTGGCTTTGGAATGGTCGGTGGGGGTTGGAATCGCAATCGTACAACGTATGACAGCGATGTTCAAGATAGCTTCACATCGGGCTTTAGCAATAGCGACAGTAACAATGATGGCCGAGGAGGGAATGTGTCGCTTGATTATGTTCATGAGTTTAGCGATACTCACGACCTTATGGCATCGGTTTCGTTTAACTTGTGGCGAATGCCCAGTGAAGTGGTTTATCAGCGACAATATGATTACCCTGATTCGACCGACACATATTGGCAACGGCAAGAAACAGACATTAAAGTGAATAACTGGGAGTTCCAATTGGACTATACAAATCAATTAAATGAAAAATTTAAGATAGAAGCTGGCTATAAAGGCACATTAAGCCACGAAGACAGCCCGATGGAAACGTGGACGGGTGTAAATCAAGAAAATATGCCTGCCGATGAGGATTTGTGGAACCGTTTCATCTACGACCAAAATATTCAGGCACTTTATGCCACATTTGGCGGAAGAATTGAGGATTTTAGTTTTTCGGCCGGTTTAAGAGGCGAATACTGGAGGAATGAAGTCAAGTCGATTGGCTATGGCGAAGCTGAGAGTGCTGTCGCACCGTTTGTCAGCCGCAAGTTTGCATTGTTTCCAAGTGCATTTTTGTCATATTCATTGCCGAAGGATAACGAGGTCCAGATAAACTATACCCGACGCATACGCCGTCCATGGGGAGGACAGCTAAATCCGTTTGTCAATATCAGTGACCCTACTAACATATCATACGGAAATCCCGAATTACAACCACAGTATGCCAATGCTTTTGAGCTTAATTACATAAAGAGTTGGACAAATCATACGGTTTCGGTGTCGGGTTATTACCGCACGACCAACGATGTGATACAGCGCATCAGTTTCATGCGTGATGGTGTCATGAACAGTACCAACGAAAATGTATCGAAATCGCTTGAATCGGGTGTGGAATTTGTTGTGCAGAATAACTTGTTTAAACGGCTGAACTTGACTTCGACGGTAAACTTGTATTATAATAAACTCGACGGTTTCAGTTTCTTACCCGAAGGAATGACAAATCCTGTGACAGGAGAGGAGGAAAGTAATTTTACATGGAATATCAATATGATGGCATCAATTCGGCTTCCGTGGGATATGAACTTGCAACTTAATGGGCGTTACCATTCGCGTCAAATACTTGCGCAGGGGTCGCGCGACCCTCGCTATCGTGTCGATTGTGGCATAAAAAAGTCATTGGGCAATTGGTCGATGTCGGTGAATGTGCGTGACCTGCTTGATTCCCGCAAATGGGAACAAGAAACATTTGGCACCGATTTCGTACAGTATTCCGAGCGGCGTGGAGGTGGACGGCAAGTCAGGTTTACAGTGTCGTATAGTTTCGGAAATGCCAAGCCCACCAAACCAACAAAGCATCGCCCTGGAGGCGATGCTGCTGGAGGTGGCTATGGTGGCGAATCGGATTATTAACCATTCGCCATGTTTTATTGAAGCAAGTGGTGGGCTATCTCACAATCACTTTTTGAGAAAATATATGGCTGTCTATGTCGAACTTGACGATATAGCACCCTGCATTGGCAGTGATTGTTGTTTGTCCTGTGCTACTGCATGGCAACGACTCGACAAGAGTGCCAGTCATATTATAGATGGCAGCTCTGTCGTATGTGCCATTTATCAAGATTTTGCCTTGTGAGCCAAGTGCATTAGCCGTTTCGGATATTTGCTTAGGTGCTATTGAGGTTTGCCCATCGCTATTGGTATAAACAGCAATAGCAGTTAGGCATGATTGTCCGTCTGTGGGAGGGGTCAGTTCCACTTTGTCGGAGGAGCCTGTCCACGAGGCGATTTCCTCGGCAGTTTCCTCGCCATTTATAAAAATAGTTCTTCCGAGGAAATGGGTTGCTACATCGACTTTGGTAATGTTGGGTGCTGTAATTGTTATGCACCCATCGTCTTGAAGTGATGCGTAGAAGAGCGACGAAATATATTGGGCTGTACCAGTAAATGCTGTTTGAACCTCACCGGTTTTCAATGTTGTCCAAGACAAACCGGCATCGTCGCCACCAAAGAAGTTTTTTAATATGAAGGCTGTGACATTGTCTTCGCCTTTAGGACGTTCTTCGTATGTAATGGTGATGCTGCTGACATAGACATTGTTGGCAAACATGCTTATGCAATAGTTGGTGTCATCGATGGGGAAAGGATATTCGGCATTGTTCTCAAAGACGATTTCCCTCCTTGAGGTAACAGCACTGGTATTTTTGTATAAGTTGCTTTGCAGCATTTCGCCCGTTGGCGATTCAAAATATAATGTAAAATCGGTGTTTCGGTCAATTTTTTCAACCCACACGCTTATTCTCGTTACCTTGTAGAATATCGGAGAAGACAGTATATAATCATAGGTCGAACCGCCGCGTATTCCAAAGAAAAGGCAGTTTATGTCGTTTATGGCTTTAAAGTCAACTTTGTTTCCTTTCACCCAGCCGTCGGGCAGGGATTGGGTGCTTGTAAAATCCATTACATATTGCTTGGATTCGCAAAAAGCCATAGTGGGTAGCACCATGTATGATATGATGCACACAAAAAATGAAAGAAGGTTCCTCATAGTCTAATGAATGTTTATGTTAAGGGTTTTGTTGTATGTGGAGAGATGACCTCGCGTGTACCGCGTGGTTTATATCCCGTTGGGAACTTCGATGAGTTGCTTGCCCTCACAACGAAAAACTCTGCCAGGGAAGCCTTCGATAAGTTTCAGATTATGCGTTGCCATAATCACAGAAGTACCGTTGTCGGCTATTTCATACAGTAGCGACACGATTTGCCGGCCTGTTTCAGGGTCGAGGTTGCCAGTCGGTTCATCGGCGAGTATTAACTCGGGGCTATTGAGCAGAGCCCGGGCAATAACAATGCGCTGTTGTTCTCCACCCGATAATTCATGTGGCATTTTGTATGACTTGTTTGCCATTTCCACGCTGTCTAAGGTTTCATCAATGCGGTCGTTAATTTCACCTTTCCCTTTCCAGCCTGTAGCTTGTAGCACAAACTTTAAGTTGTCATATACCGACCTGTCGGTAAGCAGTTGGAAATCTTGGAATACTATGCCCATTTTTCGGCGGAGCATTGGAATGTCGCGTCGTTTGATTGAAGTAAGGTCATAGTCGAGTACCGATGCCTCACCTTCGGAGATTGGAATTTCGGCATACATGGATTTTAACAAACTGCTTTTTCCACTGCCGACACGTCCTACGAGGTAGGAAAATTCACCTTTCGCAATGCTGAAAGTCACGTTTTTCAGGACAACGTATTCTTTACGCAGTATCTCTACATCGTTGTAGTCAACAATTCTTGTCATAATCGGCTTTCTTTTTATTATGTCTGTGATATAGAGCTTCGGCGAGGTCTTCAATACGTCGGCCTTTGGCTGTCAATAGCACGATGAGGTGGTAGAGTAGGTCGGCACCTTCATACACAAGCCTTCCATCAGTGCCGTTTGTTGCCTCGATAACTGTTTCTACGGCTTCTTCGCCAACTTTTTGTGCAATGGAGTTTATGCCGGCGTTGAACAATGATGTAGTGTAAGACCCTTCGGGCATTTCTTCGTGACGCTGGGCTATAAAGTCCTGCAAGATACTCAGAAACTCTATGCCAGGTGTATTTTCTGAGCCAAAGCATGTTTCTGTGCCAAGGTGGCATACTGGTCCATCGGGTATGGCTTTGATTAATAGTGTGTCTTCATCACAGTCTTTCTCTATAGAAACAACGTGTAGGAAATTGCCGCTTGTTTCGCCCTTTGTCCACAGGCGTTGTTTGGTACGGCTGAAGAAAGTTACTTTCCCTGTTTCAACAGTTTTCCGATAAGCCTCTTCGTTCATAAATCCGAGCATCAACACATTTCGAGTGTGTGCATCTTGTATTATAGCAGGGAGAAGTCCTCCCATTTTGTCAAATTTCAGAGCCATTTTATGTTGTTTGAATGTTCACATCTATGCAAAGATATATTTTTTCTTGTAAAAATTCTATGATTAAAGCAGGAATGTATTAAGAAGCTGTCTTGAATTTTTACAGAAATAATTTTATGGGTAGTTCTTTGTTCATGTTTGAGCGCTTTTTGTCGTTTCCCGAAATTGAGATTTTATTTTTTTCTGGAATATTTGTGTGCGTGTTGTTTCTTTATGGCATTGTTGCCAAATAGGGCAGTGGCAATGTCACGGCGGCCAAGACGGCACAGTGAATTATATATGTCGTTTCTGTATTCGGGTTCGTACCAGAAGAAGTATTTACGTTGAGCCAACTTTTCGTCGCGGGAGGTTGCTGTGAATACTGGCTCCAGTGTGTAGGGATTAAACCCAGTGTAATACATTTCGGTTGACAAAGTCATCGGAGTCGGTGTGAAATCTTGCACCTGTTCGAGGTGGAAATTCAGTTTTTTTGTCTTTACAGCGAGTTCTGCCATGTCAACCTCGCGGCATCCGGGGTGCGAAGATATGAAGTAGGGTATGAGTTGCAACCGCAATCCTTCTCGTTCGTTCACTGAGTCGAAAATGCGCTTGAATGTTTCAAACAAGTTGAACGATGGTTTGCGCATTAGTTTCAGCACGTTATCTGACGTGTGTTCGGGGGCGACTTTCAGGCGACCAGAAACATGCCGAGTGATTAATTCTTCGATGTATCGGCGATTGATTTCATTGATGTCGTTTCTGGCATTGTGGTGCATGGCAAGGTCGTAGCGCACTCCGCTGCCGATAAATGATTTTTTTACGCCTGGTATTGCATCTACAGCGTGATAGATGTCGAGCAGTGGAGCATGGTTATTGTTTAGGTTCGGGCAAGGTGCCGGGTGCAGGCACGATGGTCGAGTGCACTGGTGGCACCTGTCGGTATCAACGCCCGACATCATATACATATTGGCAGATGGTCCACCAAGGTCGGAAATATAGCCTTTGAAGTCGTCCATTTGTGTCACTTGGCGCACTTCTCTCATTATTGATTGTTTGCTGCGCGAGGCTATAAATTTGCCTTGATGAGCCGAAATGGTGCAAAATGCGCAGCCACCGAAACAGCCGCGATGCAGGTTCACAGAGTGCCGTATCATTTCGTATGCAGGGATGCGTTTGCCATTGTATCGTGGGTGTGGCAACCGTGTGTATGGCAAATCAAACGAAGCGTCGATTTCGGATGTAGTCATTGGCGGATAGGCGCGGTTCACTTTTATTGCTACATTGCCGGCTCGTTGCCATATATCTCTGCCATTGAACCGGTTAGACTCAATTTCTATGTGTTTGAAATTTTCGGCATGGCGGCGCTTGTCGGCAAGAGCCTCTTCGTAGCTCGAAAGTGTAATGTGTTTATCGCTCTCCCGTTCTGAGGGCATTGCTGCAATTGGCTGGATTAATGCCGTCTGCGGAATGCAGGTGAGCTGCTTAATGTTTTTACCTGAAGCCAATTCGTTGGCAATTTCAACGACAGTTTTCTCTCCCATACCATACACAAGCAGGTCGATGGGGCAATCCATCAATATGGATGGACGTAGGCGGTCTTGCCAGTAATCATAGTGCGCCAGCCTTCGCAATGAAGCTTCGATGCCACCTGCTATGATTGGTACGTCGGGATATAGGCGGCGGAGAATTTGGGAATATACGATGGTGGGGTAGTCTGGGCGCAGGCCGGCACGCCCACCTGGTGAATAGGCATCGTCGCTTCGCCTACGTCGATTGGCCGTGTAATGGTTTACCATTGAATCCATTGCTCCAGCCGATATGCCGAAAAACAGACGAGGTTTGCCGAGTTTGCGGAAATCACGTAAATCGTCTTTCCACCCTGGCTGCGGCACTATTGCCACCCTGTAGCCATGAGCTTCAAGTGTGCGCCCTATTACTGCAGCACCCATTGAAGGGTGGTCGATGTAGGCATCACCAGAGAATAAAATTATATCGATGTAATCCCAACCGAGATGTTCAATCTCTTTTTTGGATGTTGGCAACCATTGTTTTTCTATTTTGTTCATTTTGTAGTGTTCTGTTGTGAAAGTAATGCCTCGATTTCAAGCAGTTGGTCGCGCAATTGTGCAGCTTCTAAGAAATCCATTCTTTTTGCGGCTGCAACCATGTCGTTGCGCAGACGGTCGGCAGCACTTTGCAAGTCGTCCCGAGCCATGTATTTCACAACAGGGTCGGCAGCCAAACCTGTGTTCGGAGAGAATTCGGCTTCGCATTGCCGCATGATTTCTTCGGGGAGTTGCTGCTGTTTGCTGCGAGTGTATTCATATTTCTTGTTCTTGCCGCCTTTACCACGAACTTGTTTGTTGTCGTTGTCGATATAGACTTCGTCAACTTCTTTGCCGATAATTAAATTACGGGCTTTGATGATGGCCTGAGGCGTGATGCCATGTTCTTCGTTATATTTCAACTGTGCTGAACGGCGACGCTCTGTTTCATCGATAGTGCGTTTCATCGAATCGGTGATTTTGTCGGCATACATTATAACAAGTCCATTGAGGTTGCGAGCGGCACGTCCTGCCATCTGAGTCAATGAGCGGTGAGAGCGCAAGAACCCCTCTTTATCGGCATCAATGATTGCCATGAGCGACACTTCGGGTAGGTCAAGACCTTCGCGGAGCAAGTTTACGCCAATCAGCACGTCTATTTCACCAGCCCGTAGGTCGTCGAGGATTTTTATGCGGTCCATTGTTTCGACATCACTGTGCATATATGCGCAATTGATGTCAAGTTTTGCAAGGTATGCTGCCAGTTCTTCGGCCATTCGTTTTGTCAGCGTTGACACGAGAGTGCGCTCTTTGGCTTCAATGCGCTTTTGTATTTCTTCAATAAGGTCGTCTATTTGCCCCTTCGACGGGCGGACGGATATCACAGGGTCGAGCAGTCCGGTCGGTCTGATTATTTGTTCGGTCACTACACCTTCGGATTTTGCAAGTTCATAATCGTCGGGGGTTGCACTCACGTATATGGTTTGATGGGTAAGTGCTTCAAATTCTTCGAATCGCAGAGGACGGTTGTCGGCTGCAGCTTGTAGCCTGAAGCCATAGTTAATCAGATTGGCTTTACGCGACTGGTCGCCACCATACATGGCACGGATTTGAGGAATCGTCACGTGGCTCTCGTCAATGATGGTTAGAAAATCGTCGGGGAAATAGTCGAGCAGGCAGAATGGTCTTGTACCGGGTTTGCGCCCGTCGAAGTACCGTGAATAATTTTCTATACCACTACAATATCCCATTTCACGAATCATTTCGATGTCGTAAGATACGCGTTCCTGTAGCCTTTTGGCTTCGGCAATGCGTCCTTCCTTATTGAACATTTCCACTTCGGTGCCCAAGTCGAGTTCTATCTGTGCAAGAGCTTGAGCCATTCGACTTTTCGATGTGACAAATATGTTGGCTGGATAGATGTTGAATTCTTCGACATTCTCTTGAGGTAGCTGGGAAATAGTATCGAGAATCTGGATGCTTTCAATTTCGTTTCCCCAAAAGATTACACGAACCATTATTTCCTCGTAGGCCAATGACACGTCCACAGTGTCGCCTTTTACACGGAATGTGCCTCGCTCGGGAGTCACTTCGTTGCGAGAATAAAGCGATGCCACTAATGTCCGCAAAAATTCGTCACGACCAATATTCATGCCGCAGGCTATGTGTATCATGTTTTGCCTGAATTCTTCGGGGTTACCCATGCCATACAGGCAGGATACCGATGAAACCACGACAATATCGCGCCGTTCGGATAGCAATGCCGTTGTTGTGGCGAGCCGCAAACGGTCGATTTCATCGTTTATCATGAGGTCTTTTTCGATATATTTATCAGATGAAGGAATATAGGCCTCTGGTTGGTAGTAGTCGTAATATGAAACAAAGTAATGGACGGAGTTTTCAGGAAAGAAAGTTTTAAATTCCGAGTACAGTTGTGCAGCAAGAGTCTTGTTGTGTGACAATACGAGTGTGGGGCGTTGCACATTGGCGATAACATTGGCCATTGTGAAAGTCTTTCCCGAGCCTGTTACCCCGAGCAATACTTGATAGGGAGTGCCATTGTTAACGCCTTCGGAGAGTTCCCGTATGGCATTGGGCTGGTCGCCAGTGGGCTTGTAATCTGAATGTAATTTAAACTCCATCTGTATGATATGAATTGAGGTTGGCAAATAATCAACCAACGTCTTATTTTCTTACAAAGTTAATAAATCCAATGCAATTGTAACTTGTGGCGCGTATAAATTCGCCGAAACCAGGTGTGATTGTTTCTAAACTTGTGCTACCTTTGTGCAAATAAATTAATTGATGTGGATATAGAAGAAACAATGCTACAAATAAAGGATACGATAGTCAGCCTCGATATAGTAGAAAAGTTTTTTTTGTGCGACCTTGATGCTTGTCTTGGTGAATGTTGCATAGATGGTGATGCAGGAGCTCCCATAACAAAGGAGGAATACAACAAAATCAAGGAATTGCTACCTCAAGTATGGAATGACTTGCTACCCCGTGCGCAGGAAGAGATTAAGGAAAATGGCGTGGGATATATCGACGAAGAAGGTGATTTAGTAACGCAAATCGTAGATGGGAAAAATTGCGTTTTTTCGTGCTACGGGAAGGGCGGTATGTGCTTGTGTGCATTTGAAAAGGCCTACAAAGAGGGGCGTATAGATTTTTATAAGCCGATTTCCTGCCACTTATATCCATTGCGTCTTAAAAGGTATCCCGATTTCATAGCAATATCGTACCACCGGTGGAAGATATGCAAGGCCGCCGAAGTGCTTGGGCGGGCAAAGGGCGTAAGGCTTTATCAATTCTTGCGCGAACCACTAATCAGACGTTTCGGCGAGCAATGGTATGCCGAACTTGTAACGGCTTGTGAATTGTATATTAATGAATATTTGAAGGATAGTTGATAGCTTGTTTTTCTCTCGTTGGAATCATAGATTTTTACATATATTTTGCAGCAAGGTGACGGAATAAGCATTAACTTTGTAGTCGAGAAAACAACATAAAAATTATTATAGTTATGGCAAAAAAAGCATTGTTGATTATTTTGGATGGCTGGGGAATAGGCAACCATACCAAATCGGATGTAATCTATTCTACACCAACTCCCTACTGGGATAGCCTGTTGGCTAATTATCCTCATTCACAACTACAAGCAAGTGGAGAAAATGTAGGTTTGCCTGATGGACAAATGGGCAACTCGGAAGTTGGTCACCTGAACATTGGCGCAGGCCGTGTGCTGTATCAAGATTTGGTTAAAATCAATAAGGCCATAAAAGACGGGTCGATACTTGATAACCCCGAAGTAAAGTCGGCATTCTCGTATGCACAAAAGACTGGAAAAGGAATGCACTTCATGGGATTGACCTCGACAGGTGGTGTACATAGCTCGTTTGACCATATATTAGCTCTTTGCGACATAGCCAAGGAATATGGGTTGAAAAATGTATTTCTGCACTGCTTCATGGACGGACGTGACACAGACCCGAAAAGTGGCAAAGGGTTCATACATGATTTGCAAGAGCATTGCAGCAAAAGTGCAGGAGTGATTGCATCGATAATCGGGCGTTATTATGCAATGGACCGTGACAAACGTTGGGACCGCATCAAAGTTGCATACGACCAATTGGTTAACGGGATTGGTGAAAAGGCTACTGATATGGTTGCTGCGATGCAAGAATCGTATGACAACAATGTTACCGATGAGTTTGTTAAGCCAATCGTGAATGCCAATGTGGACGGTCGCATCAAGGAAGGTGATGTGGTTATATTCTTTAACTACCGAAATGACCGTGCCAAGGAGATTACAACCGTGCTCACGCAGCAAGATATGCCAGAACAAGGGATGGCTACAATCAAGGATTTGCAGTATTACTGCATGACACCGTATGATGCTTCGTTCAAGGGCGTTCATATCCTCTTTGATAAGGAAAATGTAACAAATACGCTGGGCGAATATTTGTCGTCGCTTGGTAAGAAACAATTGCATATAGCTGAAACCGAGAAGTATGCACACGTTACATTCTTCTTCAACGGTGGGCGTGAAACTCCATATAACGGAGAAGACCGCATACTTGTTCCTTCGCCAAAGGTTGCCACATACGACTTGAAACCCGAGATGAGCGCATACGAGGTTAAAGACAAATTGGTTGAGGCAATTGGTACGGAGAAATATGACTTTATAGTAGTTAACTATGCCAATGGCGACATGGTGGGGCATACAGGTGTGTATGAAGCGATTGAGAAAGCTGTGGTAGCTATTGATGCTTGTGTGAAAGCCACTGTTGAAGCTGCTAAGGCTCATGGTTATGAAGTGATAATTATTGCCGACCATGGTAATGCCGACCATGCCCTGAACGACGATGGCACTCCAAACACTGCACACTCGCTCAATCCTGTGCCATGTGTGTATGTGACTGAGAATAAGGCTGCGAAAATCGGGAATGGCATACTTGCCGATGTCGCTCCTACATTGTTGCATATAATGGGGCTGTCTCAACCTTCTGAAATGACAGGTAAACAGCTGATAGAAGATTGATAAATGTTTTTAATATTATAAAAAATCGGGCGTTCAAATCATTGAGCGTCCGATTTTTTTATTGTTATAGTGTCTTAGTAAATAATTTATGCGGCCCAAATCAATACAGGAGAATAAGCGAGTATGACTATCCACAGTATTGCCAATACTAAAAATGAGATGGAGAATGTGTAAAGTTGGCGTCGAACCAGCTTGTTGACTTTCTTGGAAAATTGTGAAAACGTGAAGCAAAATGCCGACATGAATACAAAAAAGTCGTCGATGAAGCCGATAATCGGGCCGTCGTAATCAATTGGCATGACAAGGTAGGCAATTGCTGCGAGAATGAATAGCACAGCAAGCCAACGAAAGGTAGTGTTTTTATGTTGTTTATCGGTGATAGGTTCCATAACATTGAATTTTCATTCTTCCTTGATTTCGTTCCATCCCGTTTGAAAATATTCCTTTTTAAAGTCGTTAGGACGAATGATTTCGCCGTTCCATATTATTATGTCCAAATCCATAGGTACGTTCCCTTCTAATTTGCTTGCAGGGGTTCGTCCGCAGACACTTTCGTATTCTTTCACTTTTTTATGAATGGCATCAAAATCGAGTTTGCATTCTCCGGCCAAAACTGCATTCAGATAGTCGGGGTCGCGGTGGTTGTCGGCCTCGGAATTGTAGATTGAGGAAACTCTGGTGCTGCTAAGGAACTTATTAAGCCATTCAATGGCGTGTTCCACTTGCCATTGTCGGTCGCGGCTGTTGCTTCCAATAGTAATTACAATGCTGTTCATAATTATAAGCCTTTCATTGATAAGGAAATTCTATTTCGTTGTTTGTCGATACCAATGACTTTTACGGTAACCTGGTCGTTGATATTGACAATTTCTGACGGATGGGAAATGTATCGGTCGCTCATTTCGGAAATGTGTATAAGTCCGTTAATATGTACGCCTATATCAACGAATGTGCCGAATTGAGTGATGTTAGTCACCACTCCGTTAAGGACCATGCCTATTGCGATGTCATCGATTGATTGTATTTTATCGTCAAACTGCACCTGTGAGAAATCGGCACGAGGGTCTCGCCCCGGTTTTTCAAGCTCTGCCATGATATCGTTTAGTGTGGGCATTCCGATGTCATCTGAAACATATTTCTGGAGGTCGATTTTGTTACGAATTTCGGCATTACCTATTAATTGTGCTACCGAGCAGTTGCAGTCGGTGGCCATTTTCCCTACGATGGCATATCGTTCGGGATGAACGGCTGAATTATCGAGGGGATTTTCTCCAGAAGGAATGCGCAGGAAACCAGCCGACAGTTTAAAGGCTTTTTCTCCCATGCGTGGCACTTTAAGCAACTCATTGCGTGAAGAGAAGTCGCCATGTTCGGAACGGTAACGGACTATGTTCCGAGCAAGGACTGGCCCTAAACCTGAAACGTAGGACAACAGTTGGACTGAGGCTGTATTGACATTGACACCCACACTGTTGACACAGCTTTCGACTACAAACTCTAAAGCCTTGCGCAATTTCACTTGGTCCACATCATGCTGGTATTGTCCTACTCCGATTGATTTTGGGTCTATTTTGACAAGTTCGGCAAGTGGGTCGAGCAAGCGGCGTCCTATCGACACTGCGCCTCGCACTGTCACGTCTTTGTCGGGAAATTCATCTCGTGCTACTTGTGAAGCCGAGTATATCGACGCTCCGTTTTCGTTCACGACATATATTTTTACATCTCGGTCGAAATGAATTTTTCTGAGAAACGCTTCTGTTTCACGGCTTGCTGTTCCATTGCCAAGAGAAATTACATCAATGTTAAATTTCTTGACTAAGTTGGAAATTGTAGTGGTTGCCGCTTGTGTATCGTTATGCGGTGGGGTAGGATATATGACACAGTCGTGCAGCAAGTTCCCTTGTTGGTCGAGGCACACTACTTTGCATCCTGTGCGAAATCCTGGGTCAATGGCGAGCACACGTTTTGCCCCAAGAGGAGGTGCGAAAAGTAGCTGTCTGACATTTTGTGCGAATAATGCTATTGCGTCATCGTCGGACCGGCTTTTGGCTTCGGCCATGAATTCTGTTTCAATTGATGGGCGTATGAGGCGCTTGTAACTGTCTTCTACGGCATGTTCCACAATTGAAGAGGCTTGGTTGTCGCCTTTTATGAAGATGCGTTTTATGTTTTCAATTGCACGTTCATTATCGTTGGATACTGATAATTTCAAGAAACCCTCTTTTTCACCACGCAACATTGCAAGCAGTCGGTGTGATGAAATTCGTGGCAGAAAATCAGAAAAGTCGAAATAATTTTCATATTTTACACCTTCAGTTTCCTTGCCTTTTACTACCGATGAAGAAATGCTGGAGGTAGTGCGAAATGAAGCTCTGGTGCAATTACGTGCGCGCTTGTCTTCGGCAATCCATTCGGCTATTATATCGCATGCTCCCTTAATTGCAGCATCGCTGTCGGGAATTTCGGGTTTGATGAAAGTCTTTGCTTTGGCGGCTATGTTGTCGGAGTGCTGCGCCATAATGATTCGAGCAAGAGGTTCGAGTCCTAATGAACGAGCTATTTCGGCACGCGTCCGCCGTTTGGGTTTAAAAGGCAGGTATAAGTCTTCAAGCTCGTTTGAACTGAAGCAGTTGTCTAATTTTGTAGCCAGCTCGGGTGTCAACGCCCCTGCATTTTCGATAGCATTTCTTATAAATTCCTTTCGTTTAAGCAGTTCTTCAAGAGAGGCTTTCTTTTCGGCAATAAGTTGGATTTGTACTTCGTCAAGTCCGCCAGTCGCTTCTTTGCGGTATCGGCTAATAAAAGGAATTGTAGCGCCTTCTTCGAGAAGTTTGATGGTGTTTGTTACCGCCTTCTCGGGTAGGTTTGTATCGGTGGATATTATGTGGGGTATGTTGTTCACGTTATTGCTGCTGTTTCTTTTTTAATGTGAAAACTGTGATTTCGGGAGTTGCGCCTAATCGCATTGGCATTGCAACCTCGCCGATGCCTATGTTGACATATAAAATTTGTCCATTTTCACAATATGTTCCGCCCCATTCGGGATATATCCATGCGGCAGGTGACAATTTTAATCCAAATAAGTTGACCATGATTTGCATGGCATGTGTGTGGCCCGACAATGTAAGGTCGATATTTGATAATGGCAACACTTCGCTGCGCCAATGTTTCGGGTTATGCGACAATAAAATTTTGAAATTGTCGTCATTCAGGTTGGAATGTGCTTTTTTGAGGTCGCCGTATTGTGAAAATGGCGGTTCTCCCCAGTTTTCCACGCCGATAATTGTTATGCTTTCGTTGCCGCGAGTTATCACAGTGTCACAATTATTCATTAATAACCACCCCATTTGAGTTTGCAATTGAGCCATATATTCGTTGTTTCGGGCTTTAGCTTCGGGTGATGGCCATTCCATGTAGTCGCCGTAGTCGTGGTTGCCGAGTATGGAATATACGCCATCGTGGGCATTTAGCCGGCTAAGGATAGGTGTGAATGGTTCGGCTTCGCTTGTTTGCCTGTTCACAAGGTCGCCAGTGAAAAATATCATGTCGGACTGCTGCTCGTTGATGACTTTGACGAGTCTTGCGACGTAAGTAGTGTCGGAGGCATAACTCCCGACATGCAGGTCGGAGAATTGTGTGATGCGGTATCCGTCGAAATTACTTGGCAAGTTGTCGAACTGCAGGGTTACTTCTTTTATCTCATAGTCGTAACGTGTTATAAGTACTCCCCACCACATGCAAATGAATATGAAAATCCCCACCACCGATGAGGCGATTGCAGGGATTTTTGATTTTTTCTTGCGTATGCGGCAAGGAATTTGACATATCCAATATATTATGATTGCAAGATATTTAGGAACATAGAATGTGAAATAGCTATATAGCATCCACATTATTGCAACCAATCCATCATTGTCGATTGACCTTCTTGGTAAAGCGACAGCGATTACGATATATACAAACAACAGGCCCGATAAGGCACAATGCGACCATTTTATCCATTGCTGCTTGAAAGTTTTAGCCAACTTTTGGAAAATATAATAATCGGCAGCAATGTTTAAAATGAGTGCTATGATTAGTGGTATCCATTGCATTCTCATAGGCCGTGCGTTTTCATTGTTGAACTATTCCTTTTGCGGTAAGTTGGTTCGCCAGTGGGTTGGCATACATGATTAGCATCATGTGTCTGACATAATTTATATCGTCATCGCTGAGAGCAAGGTCTATTTTGCTTATCTGTGAATCGATGTATGCTATAAAATTCTTTTTGTCATCGTCTGAATATTGCTCAGAAAAGTGTGCTACATCATTGGCCAAATCATAGGCTATGTAGTTGTTTTTATAGATATAGTAGTTTGAATGAATGGCTTTATCAATGATGTTGCAAATGTGGTGGGCGGCCTCATTTTTATCGCAATCGACAGGGATGTTTTGTAACTGGTTGTTGATGCAAGGGCAGAAGTGGAAATGGGCACGACCTTTGTTTTGCAATAGGCCGGTTTCCATGCTGAGCAAGTCGTCGTGTTGCGATTTCTTGAAATCGGGGTCTTTTTTTCTGAGCAAAAATTCTTTAGCTTTCAGATAATCGTTTGGGTCATATTCGTAGCTGATGGAAACAGGCATCATATTCAGCGGTTTAATGCCGTTCACAATGTTGGTGTCTCCAGCAAGGGCGAGCATTTTCACCAAACTCTCTTGTGTGCGGTCGTCGCTATCCTTGGCGCGACCTTGTCGTTGAGCAATCCACACTGATTGGTGCTTTTTCTCGATGGCGAAGTGTATGTATGCCGACAAGTGACAGGCGGCTTCCAATGCGTGACGTTTGCTGCTATCGCGTTTTACGATGAAACTTTTGTTTAGTCTTACAAGCGAGTCAATCCACGGGTATATTAGCAAGTTGTTTCCGATTGCGATTTCGGTGGTTGGCTTGCCGTGTAATGTCAAGCATAGGTTCAAGAACGAAGCATCGAGTACGATGTCTCGATGGTTTGAAATACACACATTCGGTGTATTGTCTATGATATTTTCCATTCCACTGGCTGTTACCCCACTTGTGGTTTCTTTTTCGAGCTGTCTGAGGAATGGCAACATGATTTGTAATTGGAAATCATGCTTATTGTGTATTTGTTGTAGTTGCTGGCAGAATGCTTTGTAATCAACCTCGGGCATTACATATCTCACGGCGTGTTCAAAGCCTGGCTCTTTAACGAGTTTGGCAATTTCCCGAGGGAAATCCTCGTCGTTGTATGGACATATATCTGAAAATTCTTCCGGGGTCTTAATCTCTTCGCAATCCATATTTGTCAATCGTTGAATTCAAGTGTTCTTATTGTATATACTTTTCAAAGTTAAACATAAATGTTTAATTATTAAAATGTACAGGATATAATTTTCGCTGTTTTACTTATGTTAAGGATATTTGTTGCAGCCGCAGAGTTCCATCAAAGGAAAGTGAAACAGATGGAAGTGTGGCGTATTATTCCACAATGGCTTCATCATTTTGTTCCAGTTCTGGGAAGAAGTGTGCTATGTAAAACGTTTGCGCATTTCTAATTCTTCTTTAGTATATGACTCTATCAATTTAAAGCCGCCATCAAATTGATAAAACGAAGTTGTATCTCCTTTTTGGGCTTTGATGCCTAAATATGTATATCCAAATCTTGGACCCGGTATGTTGTATATGTTTATTTCAGTGATGTTCTCGTAATATTCAGGAAGGAAGCGGTTCATTGGCGATTGTGGCGATGTAATATTCCATCTTTTCTTAGCCCTTATTTTGTATAGTCCAAAGCCAATTGGTTGTATTTCATCGACTCTTTCTTGCGTATATGGAACATCAAACCAGCCATTTTCGCTATAAATAGATGTAGGTCTGTCGCATACCAGTTGGAAGTCGAAATATCCTGCCAATGCGGCAAAGGAAAAAGAATTGATTTCGATGTTTTTAATGTCGCCAGTATTGCAATCGGTATATTTAAAGCTGCTATCTTGTGTAGAATAATATAATGTGCCAATTATGTTGTCAAAAATGCCTGAATTTGTGAATCTAAGTTCCTTTTTTTCGGCAATTCTGAATGGCAAGCCAGTACATCGTTCCAATTGTTGCGTTATATATAGTATGTTACGGATTGTTTTTTGAGGTGGAATCCCATCGGTGTTACCACTTAGTAATAATGGGTAAACCCACTGCCAGGTTTTGTCGCATAGCGACATCAACGGATAGCTCACAACGGTTTCGGAATCGTACTCCGAATATATGATTTGGTTGTTGTGTCCTATTATCTGCATGTGTTTTATTAATTCACGGATTTCCTGTTTTTTATTTTCTGAACAACTATCATTCCAGCGTATTTGCAAACCGTTGCATTTTTCAAGTATAGGTATGGTGGGGGTAGCACTTTGTTCCGACTGTTTGAGTGGCGTTGTAACTGTTTGGGGATGCTTGTTTTGTGATGCAGTTGGCAATAGTCGCTTGACTTCGGATAGGAATTCCTCTACGCTTTGGGGGCGTTTGGCCTTCATTGGTTCCATAGCCCACGATGTGAGCTGTATTATGTTGTCATTTATGCCCATTTTTCTCATTATGTCTGTGGGAAAGCCATCATTGAATATTTCAGATGCTTCGGGTGGTATTGTGCCTGTCAATATTTTGAAAAGCGTAGCACCTAAAGCGTAAATATCTAATGTGGCAGGGAAGCCGTTTCCTTTTCGGTAGTTGGCCTGTTCTATCGGAGCATACCCTATTGTTCCTCCACCGATGTGCGTACTTGACTCGGGTTCGCCGTTTATGTCAAACTGTTTTGAGAGGCCAAAGTCTATCAGCACCAATTCGCCGTTTCTACGGCGCATGATGTTTTGCGGCTTCAAGTCTAAATGTAATATTTTATTGCGGTGCATCAACGATAATGCTTCTCCTATTTGCAAGATTGCTTTCAGTGCTTCATGGTCGGATAAGTCGCCATTATTTTTGATAAAATCGTTTAGATTTCCACCTTCAATAAATTCCATGGCGAAGTAAGCGGTGTCATTCTCCTCGAATGTTTCCAACACTTTAACGATGTGTGGATGGTTAAATTTGCTTAGATTTTGGGCTTCTCGGAAAAATCGGTGTTTATAGTTGTAGTAGATGCCTGCATTACTTCCGCATGTTACTCTATTGCCTTCTCGGCCGTTGATGTCATGCATGAAGAACTCTTTGATAGCCACCTGTATGGTTGTTTCAACTTCTCCTAATGCACCAACTAACTTAATTCGTGTATTGGCTAAATATGTGATACCGAACGTGCCATTTCCTAATTTCTTTTCAATGGTGTATGTATAAGAATGCCCTCGCAATATGGTGTTTGGCTTTAGTGCATTATCATTAGGATTATTCATATAAGCTATTGTTTCTTGTATTTCCGACATTTATATGAAACGCAAAGAGGATGTGTTGTTCCTTTTTACACATCCTCTTTTGCTGTTATGTGGAAGTATGTGATTAATTTATTTCGCGACCTTCGACTATGGCTTCGGTGTCGCGGGCTATCATGTATTCTTCGTCGGTGGGGATTACTACAACTTTCACCTTGGATTCGGGTGTTGAAATGACAGCTTCGGTGCCACGGACTTTGGAGTTGATGGCAGTTTCGATTTCTACGCCTAAGAAGCCAAGAGTCTTGCATACGTTATAGCGTGTGGCTTGCTGGTTTTCGCCTACACCGCCAGTGAACACAATAATGTCAACACCTCCCATTTCGGCAGCGTATGCACCTATGTACTTGGTTATGCGTTGTTCATACATTTCCAAGGCAAGTTTCGCGCGCTGGTTGCCTTTGGCAATGGCATCGTCAATTTCGCGCATATCGGAAGATATTTCGGAGAAACCAGCTACTCCACTTTTCTTGTTTATGATATTTTGCATGTCTGCGGCCGACAAATGATGCTTTTCCATTAGGAAAGTCAATGCTCCAGGGTCAACATCGCCACAACGGGTACCCATCATCAAACCTTCGACTGGTGTGAGCCCCATAGAAGTGTCGATGCTCTTTCCGTTCATCACTGCGGTAATACTGCCACCATTACCTATGTGGCAAGTGATTATCTTTTGGGTGGCGTATTCGACGCCAAGGAACTCGCACACTCGGCGTGAAACATATCGGTGGCTTGTTCCATGGAAGCCGTAACGCCTTACGCCATCACGTTCGTAATATTCGTAGGGGAGGGCATACATGTATGACTTGGCTGGCATGGTCTGGTGGAATGCGGTATCGAATACTGCAACTTGTGGAACATCGGGCAGGATACTTGTAATGGCATCAATGCCAGCCATGTTCACAGGGTTGTGCAGTGGTGCGATGGCATAGCATTCTTTAATCATCTTGATGACTTCATCGTCGATGAGTACGCTTTTATTAAATTTCTCGCCGCCGTGTACCACTCTGTGTCCTACGGCATTGATTTCGTTAAATGATTTGATGCAGCCATATTCTTCACTTGTGAGCAAGTCAAGTATCGACTTGATTGCGCCGTTGTGGTCCGAAATGTTGAGGTTGATGATTTTTTTCGACCCATCGGCCAATTTGAATTTGATAAATGCGTCGTGGAGTCCGATTTTTTCCACGCCACCCTCGGCCAATACTTTATTGGCCTTGATTTCAATAAGTTTGTACTTAACGGAACTGCTTCCGCAATTAAGCACTAATATATTCATAACGTTTTTAGTGTGTTATAATAAGTTATTTTTTCATTTTGTTTGCTTGGTTGCAAGTGATGATGATTGTCTTGTATATGTCTTCGGGACTGCAACCTCTCGAAAGGTCGTTTACCGGACGAGCAAGACCTTGCAAGATTGGTCCGACAGCTTGGGCGTTGCCTATGCGTTGAACCAGCTTATAAGAAATGTTGCCGACATCAAGAGATGGGAATACAAGGACATTGGCATGACCAGCGATTTTGCTTCCAGGAGCTTTGCTTAATCCTACAGAAGGAACGAGTGCTGCATCGGCCTGCAGTTCACCATCGATGGAAAGTTGGGGATTGATTTCTTTTGCGAGTTTTGTGGCTTCAACCACTTTATCGACATTCTCATGTGAAGCACTTCCCTTGGTCGAGAAACTTAACATTGCCACGCGAGGCTCGATGTTGGCAATATCACGTGCAGTTTTTGCGGTGGCTATGGCGATTTGAGCCAGTTCTGGAGCCGTTGGATTGGGAACGACAGCGCAATCAGCAAAAACCAGTATGCCATCGGTACCATAAGGCGACCCGGCAGGAAGCAGCATCAAGAATGCTCCAGACACAACGCTAATTCCTGGTTGTGTCTTTATGACTTGGAATGCAGCTCTTAATACATTGCCAGTAGTGTTTTTGGCACCAGCTACCTGTCCGTCGGCTTCTCCCGATTTAATTAGCAAGCAGCCAAGATACAATGGGTCTTTTGCTTTTTTTCGGGCATCTTCTATTGTTATGCCTTTGGATTTGCGAAGTTCGTAAAATAGTTGGGCATATTTTTCGGTGAACTCATCGTTGTTCGGGTCAATGATTGTAGCTTCATGGATGTGGGTGAGATTCAAGTCATTAGCTTCTTTCATGACCTCGTCGGGATTGCCTATTAAGATAATATTGGCTACGCCATCGGCAATCACTTGGTTGGCAGCTTGCAGAGTCCGCGGCTCGGTGCCTTCAGGTAGCACGATGCGTTGCCTGTCGGCTATTGCCCTGTCTTTAAGAGTGTTGAATAGTCCCATAATTGTGATTTGTTAAGTTTTTTACAAAATTATAATTAAAAACAATAAGCATGGGATAAAAAGAGTGAAAAAGTAATCAAAAAAACAAAATGGCATAAATGTGTCTGTCGGTGGTGAAAACCGTTGTGGATATAAAAGTTTTTATGCAATATGTTGTGATTATCGCATGAATGTATTTAATTAGCGCACTAATTTCGGAAAATAGATAAACTCTTATATAAGGCAATATTATGGAAAAAGTGAAATACAGCATGGAATTTTCGATGAAGAGTGTTCCTATAGCTTTGTTATGGAATTACTTATCGACACCGCACGGGCTGGAACATTGGTTTTGTGATACAGTGAAGCAGCAAGGCAAACGTTTCACGTTCGGCTGGAGCGGTAGCGAGCAAGACGCTTTGCTTGTGGCTGTTCGCACATATAGCTATTTGCGCTTTCACTGGGTTGATGAAAAAGATAAGAGTTTTTTTGAGTTAAAAATATCAATTTCAGAACTTGATGATAGCATCGACCTTGTAGTGACGGATTTTTCGACTCCTGAAGAACTGGAGGAATCGCGTGACGTGTGGCATAATCAAGTTGAAGCGTTGCAACGTCAATTGGGGTGTGTTGTGGCTTGAAAATTTGTAGCAGTAGGAATAAATCGTTAATTTTGCATTGATTTAAGTGCCGTGCTTGCGCATACACGCCTTGTAAGGCAATGAAGCGGACCGGCATGTATTATTGACAAAAACAAATGGCTTATATTGTAAGCACCCGATATTCGTGATGTTTAAGTTTAAGATAAAAAGGCTATACTTATTTGTATTGCAGACATTCTTGCCATTATTTGTAATGACATTTTTTATATGTCTTTTTATCGTATTGATGCAGTTTTTATGGCGGTATATTGACGACCTTGTTGGCAAGGGGCTTGATGTCGCCGTTATAGCCGAATTGTTCTTTTATGCAGCCTTGACTATGGTGCCATTGGCATTGCCGCTTGCAATTTTGTTAGCTTCGTTAATGGCATTTGGTAACCTTGGCGAGCATTTCGAATTGACGGCGATGAAATCGGCCGGTGTTTCGTTAATCAAGGTGATGAGTCCGCTGATAATTTTTTTGGCATTTGTTTCGGTGGGTGCATTCTTTTTCCAAAACAACGTATTGCCAAAGGCTCAAGTGAAAATGTGGAGTTTGCTATTCTCGATGCGGCAAAAATCGCCTGAATTGGATATTCCCGAAGGTGCATTTTATGACCAGATAACGGGCTATAATTTGTATGTCAAGCAGAAAGACCGCGAAACTGGCATGTTGCATGGAATGATGATATATGATGTGTCGAACGGGTATGGCTATGCCAATATTATTGTCGCTGATTCGGGCAAATTGAGCATGACCACCGACCGTAAGCACCTCGTATTGCAACTGTTCAGTGGTGAGTCGTTTGAAGACCTCAAGGATAACAGCACTCCCCAAGCCCGACGCAATGCTGGAATGCTTTACCGCCGAGAATCGTTTAAGACAAAGGAGATTTTAATCCCGTTTGATGCTACATTCAACCGAATGGGCGATGAATCGATGAGTAACCAATATATAGGGAAAGATTATACCGAATTGCGGCACACTATAGATTCGCTTACCGTCAAGGCCGACTCAATAGGGGCTGGCTTGGCCGACAAACTCCGTGACGAGCCAATATGCGGTGTGGCACAGCGCAAAATTATATACAAGGATAAAAAACGTTACACCGAGCCGATACCTCCGGTAGTATTGCCGAAAGCAATTGATGTGGACTCGATTATAAATTCCATGTCGGTCAATGACAAACGTAATGTCATAGAAATGGCAAAAAACAAGGCCGTGAGGATAAAGCAAGAAATGCAATTTAAGGGATATGCCCTTGAGGATAACCTTGCTGTCATGCGGCGGCATGAAATAGAGTTGCAAAAGAAGTTCACGCTATCGTTTGCCTGCCTGATATTCTTTTTTATCGGTGCGCCATTGGGGGCGATAATCCGGAAAGGTGGCCTCGGTGTGCCAATTGTAATATCGGTATTTTTGTTCATTGTTTATTACATTATCGACAATACAGGCTACAAACTTGCTCGTGACGGGCATTGGGCAGTATGGGAAGGAATATGGCTCAGTAGCGAAGTGTTGCTGCCGCTTGGCATATTTCTCACGTATAAGGCCGTTAACGATTCTGCGGTATTTAATCCTGATGCTTACTTGAACTTCTTTAAACGCATAACTGGGCAGCAACAGGTGCGCCATATTCAGATGAAAGATATTGTAATGAATGATGTCGCTGCTGATGTGGCAATTGCTAAGCTCGAACAATTGAAAGCCAATTGCGAGAAGTTCTTATCGCGTTATCGCAAGCGACAAAATTATCTGGCTTATTGGACTATAGGATATGATAAAGATGCGATACGTGGTTTGTCGCAAGAATTAGAGAGCACCGTGGAATATTTGGAAAATTCAACCGTCGTATTGGTGATTAACAAACTGATGGATTTTCCTATTTTACGCCAACTTTATACCTATAATCCTGTTGGTAATAAGAAAGTGGGTATTCCAGTAGCGTGCCTTTTGCCCATTGGCTTGTTAGGGTATATTATAGGTTCGATGCACCAGAAAAATCTTAAACGTGACATTAACTTGGTCGTCAAGGTGTGTGACGAGTTAATTACGCTTATAAAGGAGAATGGTGTGGTCAAGGTTGACGACAATAATTAAGACTGGATAGAAATTAAGACTGGATAGATTAAACAAATAATATATGGACGAAGAAATAAAATTAAATAGTATTGATGAGGCAATAGCACAAATCAAAGCTGGAGGCTTTATCATAGTCGTGGACGATGAGGACCGCGAGAACGAGGGCGATTTCATAATCGCAGCAGAGAAAATTACCGAAGATAAAGTGAATTTCATGCTCCGTGAGGGTCGTGGAGTGCTGTGTGCACCGTTGACTTCACAACGCTGTCATGAACTCGACCTCAATATGCAAGTTGAGGAAAACACTTCGATGCTCGGCACTCCGTTCACTGTTACTGTCGATTTGCTCGAAGGTTGCACTACTGGCGTTTCGATGCATGACCGTGCAGAAACTATCAAGGCACTTGCCAACCCGTCGCTGAAACCAAGTGACCTTGGTCGCCCTGGTCATATTAATCCATTGCGGGCGCAAGACCGTGGGGTGCTTGTCCGTGCAGGCCATACCGAAGCCGCTATTGACATTACAAAACTAGCCGGACTTTATCCGGCAGCGGCATTGATTGAAATCATCAATCCTGATGGCTCGATGGCTCGTTTGCCGCAATTGAAGAAAGTTTCGGAAAAGTTCAACATACCGATTATTTCGATAAAAGACCTTATTGCCTATCGTTTGCGTACCGAAACGGTTGTTGAGGTGGGTGAAGAGGTGGATATGCCCACCGAGTACGGCCATTTCCGCCTTATTCCTTTCCGTCAATTGTCAAATGGGTTGGAACATATAGCATTGATTAAGGGAAGCTGGGAGCCTGATGAACCAATATTGGTAAGGGTGCATTCATCATGTGTCACGGGCGATATTTTTGGCTCGTTGAGATGCGAGTGTGGCGAACAGTTGCACCTTGCCATGAAGGAAATTGAGGCAGCTGGCAAAGGTGTAGTAGTGTATATGAACCAAGAGGGTCGAGGCATTGGACTTATGAATAAAATCAAGGCTTATAAGTTGCAAGAAAACGGCTATGACACGGTTGATGCCAATATCCACCTCGGGTTTAAGCCCGACGAGCGTGACTATGGTGTCGGGGCAAACATTTTGCGCCTGCTCGGGGTTCGTAAAATGCGCCTGTTGACTAATAATCCAGTGAAACGCGTAGGCCTTGAAAGTTACGGCCTCGAAGTGGTGGAGAATGTGCCGATAGAAATAGAGCCGAACAAATACAACCGCTTCTATATGCACACCAAAAAAGCCCGCATGGGCCACAATCTGCACAACGTGGATTGAAAATTGAGCTTTAAAATTCGGCCCAAGATTATTGAATACATTGCAGCATCAATAATCTTGGGCATTTTATATGTGCATTTAGAGCTATTTATGCTCTATAACATTATGATGTCGTTGTCATTAAGGACGATGAGTTTCTTTTTGTAGAGGTGGCCGATGGCTTTTTTGAAGTCTTTCTTGCTGCACTCGAAAGTGGTTTTTATGATTTCGGGCGACGCCTTGTCGGTGATAGCCATGCGGCGGCCATGGTTCATGAGGTAAAGCAGAATCTTGTCGGCAAGTTCAAGGATGCGGCGGTCGATTCGGTCGGCAAGTGTCACGTCAATTTTGCCATCCTCGCGCACGTTCTTGATGAATGCTTCCATGCGGTCGCCGATTTTGATTTCTTTGAATATTTCGTTGTGGTAGATTATGCCAGAGTGCAGATTATCAATAATTACAAGGTAGCCTATATTAGTGCGCCGTGCCACTATAATCTCGACTGGGTCGCCGGCCTTGTATGTTGCTGGTCGGTTATCGAGAAATTTGTCGATTTTGGCTGATGCTACAATCCTGTCGGAATTATAATCGACAAAAACATATACAATATATGAACGTCCCACTTCCATGGTCACTTTTTGTTCACGGAATGGCACTAATAAATCTTTTTGCAATCCCCAGTCAAGGAATGCTCCGACACGTGATACCGAAACCACTCGCATAAGGGCAAATTCACCTACTTGTGCTTTTGGCGTTTCGGTGGTTGCTACAATGCGGTCTTCGGAATCTTTGTAAACAAACACCTCGATGTCATCGCCGATGTGCATGTCGTGCGTCACGTAGCGTCGTGGCAATAATATCTCATTGCCTTCGCTATCGGTTAGATACAATCCGAAATCGGTTTTGCGCGCGATTTTGAGCAGGTTTGTTTTGCCTAATTGTGCCATATCTTATGGAACATTGAATGATTTTGTGAATAATAATGCGAAAATGGCAGCTGTTATGTCGAGCCGTTTGCTGTTCGGTCTGTGAAACAGGTCTGCTCATGAATAATGCGGGTGCTAATTTCGGAAAAATATTTATTATATGAAATTTTTACGTTTAATAATTTTGTATTACTTTTATATTTCAAAAAACGATTGATATGGATAAGAATTTGCGTTATGTAGCCGTATGTCTGTTGGTGATGCAGCTTGCTGTGGCGAGTTGTAACATTAATGGTTTACAGGGAGATGAAGCTGCCGAGAGCTTAAAAATAGAACGCATAAATAAAGTCGATTCTACGGCATTCAGTCATGGTGACAGCAAGGTGTGTAATGTAGAAGCGTCGGTAAATGCCGAATATCCAGTTTTTTATCTTAATGATACTTTGACACGTCAGTTGCAGGCATTGTATGCGGTCGAAGTGCTTGGATTGCCTGGGGGTGAATATGGTGGTGGCCAATCTATGGCTTCGGTGTTTGATGAAGTTACGGCAGCCTTGACACGTCAATTCGGCGACACTGAAGATGAAATCCTATATGGAGTGTTGCCTGATAAACAAATTTTACGCTATGCGGTATCTTTGGATGTGGCAATGCTGCAGAATCAGAATGGCATTGTTTCATTTTGCCGCCATGAAGAGGTGTACAAGAATGGTGAACTGACAGCCGACAGCCATCATTATGTCAATGTCGATTTGCAACGAATGCGCAAAATTGACATATATAATCTTTTCAGCGAGGAGGTTTTACCCGAAGTGTCAAATATGTTGAAGAACAGGCTGTTGAGGCAGAAAAACGTCCGAAATGAGGAAGAATTGATAGGTATGGGATATTTTAATCTTGATAACATTACGGCAAATAGTAATTTTTATTTCGATGCCAATGGTGTTACTTGGAATTATGTGACTTATGAAATAGCATGTTATAGTGTAGGCGAAACGCAGATTACACTTGATTATGCTTCGCTCGCACCGTATATTACGGAAGATTCGATACTGTATGGATTTTTAAAGACAACTTAAATGATAGATGTAATTCTAAAATATTTCAAAGGCCTAACTGCCAAGCAACAAGAACAATATCAAGCGTTGGGCGAATTGTATCCTGAATGGAACGAGAAGATAAATGTAATATCGCGCAAGGATATTGACAATTTATATGTCAATCACATATTGCATTCTCTTGCTATAGCCCGTTTCCTGGATTTCAAGGATGGCAGCAAGATACTTGACCTTGGGACGGGGGGCGGTTTGCCGGGAATACCATTGGCAATAATGTTTCCAAAGGCAGGATTTCATCTTGTCGATAGAGTTGGAAAAAAGTTGAAAGTCGTTGCCGATATTGCCCAGAAGTTAGAATTGGAAAATGTTACTTTCCAGCATGGTGATGTGGGCGAAGTCAAAGGGAAATTTGATTTTGTGGTGAGCCGGGCGGTGATGGACTTGAATGATATGGTTCCATTGGTAAAAAGGCTTATTGCCAAAGAATGCATCAATGCAATGCCCAATGGGCTGATATGCCTAAAAGGTGGCGATGTCAGCCGCGAAATTAGCCGGTATAAGAATGTGGCACTGGTGGCAGACATAAAAGATTATTTTAATGAGGATTATTTTGCTACCAAGAAAGTAATATATGTGCAAATATGAAAATATCGAAGTTCATAGTTAATCCGATAGAGGAGAATACCTATATATTATGGAATGAGAAAGGTGGCGAGGCTGCAATCGTTGACCCAGGAATGATGTATGCAAATGAAAGAAAAGCCGTGGATGAATTTGTCGCTAAAAATGAATTGACGGTAAAAATGGTGTTGATGACGCATCTTCATTTCGACCACGCTGCGTCGGCGCGTTATGTTGCCGACCGCTACGGAGTTAAGGTTTTTGCCAATATCGGTGACGCACACCTTGGCGAAGCATTGTCAACTCAAGCAAGAATGTTTGGCATGGATTTGGAGATTAAGCCGCTTGTCATAGATGCGCTTTTGAATGACAACGATACATTGAAACTTGCCGATGAGAAAATAGATGTGCTTGCTGTTCCCGGGCATTCGGCTGGAAGTGTGGCTTTTTATTTGCCTGCGAGTGGGGTAGTGCTTGTCGGTGATACCTTGTTTTGCCAAGGGATAGGTAGAACCGACCTTCCTGGGGGAAATTACAAAAAAATAGTAGAAAGCATTAAAGAAAAATTGTTTGCATTGCCAGGTGAGACGGTCGTATTACCCGGACATGGAAGCAGCACGACGATTGACGACGAGAAGAGTTATAATCCATATATAAGATGAATATGCTTGAATATCTTAATGAAGTCGATACACAATTGCTCCTATTCCTTAACGGGGCGCATAATGCCTACTTCGATGAGCTATTTTGGTTGGTGACAGGAAAGTTTGCATGGGTTCCGATGATTTTGGTTCTGCTTTTCTGTTCATTTCGCAAGAATTGGAAAGTTGGCGTCTCAATGGTGCTTGCTATAGCCGTTGTTATAACATTGTGTGACCAAGTTTCATCAGGCATAAT
>CALUMJ010000023.1 GCA_944321715.1 uncultured Muribaculaceae bacterium
GGCGTATATCAGTTTGAAACATAGCAATTTAATGGTACCTTTCGGCACACGGACGCACGAGCCGTGCGTCCCTACGAAATTGGTGAACGCCTATTTTGATACACCTTCATGGCCAAGCGCAGAAAGACTGTGTGAAAAAACGGGCAACACACAAGTATGCCATTTTTAGTGAAGTCAAAAAGTCATGGATGGGTGTTATGCCACGACGGGGCTGCGATTGCGGCTTCGTGCAATCGGCCGATAAATGTGTCATTCTTCGGTTCGAGCGGTATCCCCATTTACTACATTAACACTGCGCTGGCGTCGTCTAACCGGAGGCAACGAATCGTTGACCGCCGTGCTGTCGCTGTTGGCTACAGAATCGGCCTCGGCACTGCGCGCCGATTGCGTGCGCTGCTCAAATGGGAAAATCGCGCTCACACTGTCAAGGTTGTAGGTGGTCATTCGGTCGTTCGACACGAAACCATAGCCCTCGATAATGCGGTTGGCTTTTTCAATATGTACAAACGAGTCGGAATAAATCTCGTTTCGGCGTTGCGAATAAAATAGCTGGTTGGTAAGTATCAACTCGTTGCGTGCGGTTTCGATATTCACATTTCCATCAAGCCTCCATAATTGTTCATCCTTGAAATAAGTCGCCGAATCGCATATAATCGAAGCGACAACATTGAACACCGAGTCGAACTGTTCAAGCATCAAACCCTGCGGAAACCGCCAAAACGGCTTCTTGGCCTCTTCATACATCAGCCACAATTGTGCCGTGATGCGATACTTGGTAATGCCCGAGTCGCTCACCAAGGTATATACGCTATCGGTGGTCATTGTCGGGGTCGTTTCGGGGTCGGTGGCATGTTCCACCACGCTTTCCACCTCGTCGCGACATGCCACGGCAATAATGCACACCACAAGTGCCAGCAATATGTTTCTCGCTTTTTCCAAGCCTTGCACGAGTCGTTACCTAATCTTGTTTTTCCAGAACCACATTTCGTTGAAGTTTATCCCGACCGTGATGTTGAAGTAGTTTTCCGACACCAAGTTGGCTGGATATGCGGCACGATGCTTGTATTCAAATCCTATGTTGATAACCGTCTTGCTCGACGGAGCAGGGAATCCAAACCCAAACGACACTCCATAGTCGCGCACGTTGTTACCAAGCACTTTCACATAATCGTGGTTGAAATGTCCGCCGATGCGGTAGGTCACACGCCTGAAATAACTGCCACGTGGGTTAGGAGTATATGAAACACCGGCTGCCACTTTCCAACGGTTATCAAACTCCATATTCTCGTAGTTTTCAAGGTTCTCATACTTTGCATCAGCCCAGTTCTGGTAGGTGAAATCGGCAGCCACTGTCAAACGGTTGTCACGAGTCCACGACAGACCTCCGCCCAGCGTCATAGGCGTGCTGAAACGGTCTTTCATCGAAATGTTGCTCACTGTGTCAATCGCCGCAGTACCATCGTTCTCGGCATCATATTGCCGCCCAAGAGCAGTCCCGCGCAACGACTTGGCCGGTACATACACCGCGCCTAATGTCAAAGCATTATCCTTGTCAATGTCAATAGTATATTGCACGCCAAATTGTATGCCCCAGTCACGGATTTTCAGCTCACGCTCGAAAAGTGCCTGCGTTGACATATCGTCCGACGAGGTTGCGTATGTGTCGTGGGTAATCGTACCGAAGTTATACGACACATTGGCACCTATCGAAAAATTATGAAAAGGCATGTACGACAAACCCAAGTAAAGCATGTTTATGCCGCCAGAACCGCCACGAGCATCGCCTCCATCGTCGGATACCCCTCCGAAAGAATAGCCTACCGAAGAATAGGGCAACAAGCCGAAGCTACCGCCCACTTTCTTGCTCAACGGGAATTGCATGGTCACATAGTCAAGTCCTCCGCCGAAGCTCTTGCCTTTTACACCATTCTCGGTGGTCACTATGCCAGTGAAATCCATTCCGAAGTCGAGCAAGAATGTCAACGAATCGCAATGAGCATACGATGCCGGGTTCTTGACATTGATTTGACGGCCACTGTTGGTGGCATACCCCACGCCGCCCATCGCACGCTGCGAACTCGACGAATAATCACTCAACGAGCCGTAACCGAACATCGAATAAGGGCTCGATTCCCCATTTTGAGCCATCACTCCTGTGGCACAGCCTAATGCAAGGACAATGGCGAAAATCAGCTTATATGTTTTCATTATATGTTAATATTCTGTTTAGTCCAATCGAAATCAGATTGTTCACAACATTCACATGCCGCGACATGCGCGAAGCCAAGTAATTGCTATCACCGCCGGTGATTAACACCACCAAGTCGCTGCCTATCTTGCCAGCTATCTCGTCGATATAGCTTTCGATTTCCGACACCAAGCCTCGCACGACGCCTGCACGGATTGCCGTCTCTGTGTCGTGCCCGATTAGCGGCACTTCGCCGTTGTAATCGACAAGCGGCAGACGGCTCGTGTAATTGTTCAACGCCTCGAAGCGCATGTGCAACCCTGGCGAGATATTGCCACCGAGGAAATGCCCGTCGGCAGTCATCGTGTCGAGTGTCACAGCAGTGCCGGCATCCACTATCAACACATTCTGCTCCGGTGCGAAAATAGTGGCTCCGACAGCGGCAGCTATGCGGTCTTGCCCCAACGTGCGAGGCGTATCATAATCTACAGTCACAGGCAACGGGGTGTTGTGGTCAAGGCAAATGAACTTCTTCACTCTCTTCCTCAACAGCTCGATAATGCGGGCATCGGGACGGCGCACCGACGAATAAGCGGCGGCCTTCACATTATAAATTTTGATTATCCTTGCCAACGCCGATATGGACAGCAAGTCAAACCGTGCAACAGCCACCATGTCGTTGCCCTCAAACACCGACACCTTGGCCGAGGAGTTCCCTTCATCGATTGTGAGATTCATAAAAAGTCAATTTCTCTCGTCCGACACCAAGCCGTAGCACGGCATCTGGGCGCAAAATTACAAATTACACGGCAATATTGGTTAATGTTTCCTGCTTTTTAGCTCATTCCAAGATACAATAAGTATTTTTTGCCGATGTTAATTCTATGCTAATCACACTAATTCCTGTTTTTCATTTTCTTTTTCATTTCCTTCTTCTCGATATAGCCTATCACGAAGGCTGTATATATCTGCAACGCCGCGCCAGCCATCAAGAAACCGAGCCAGTCATATCCCGTGGCATAAGGAAAGAAATGCAACTCGGCCGAAAACTTGAAATAAGCCGAAAGGCAATAACAGATTGCCGATACAGTCGAAATGCGGTACAGCCGTTTAATGCGCGTGTTGTCGCCATCGTACTTGTCGAGCAGCCGCACCACAAGCACACCGATTGCACCCAAGGCAAACACATAGTTGAGCCACGGATAGCGGAACAACAACAGATTGAGAAGCACAGGAATCATGAGCATGAGCATCGATAGCGACAGCACAATTCCCAATATCTTAGTCCTTTTATCCAATTCGATTCCCTCCTAATTTCATTTTATGTCGGTTACAAACACATCTTCATTTTCTCGCTTCATGCCATATTGCTCGCGGGCAACTTTCTCGATTGCCTCGGGACCGGCATTGATTTCGACGACACGGCGCATATACAGTGCCGAAGAGTCGTCATACCGCTTGATTTCGCTTTCGAGCTGGTGTATGCGGCTTTGATAACCAAGCCGTTTCACATAGCTGTTCTCACCCCACACTATCGACACGAGTATCACCACTACCACCACTATCAGCGGCAAGTTGAACAACACCCGCACCCACATTGGGTGGTCGGCCTTGTTTTTAGCATTGTCTGCCATATCTCTTTTATAATTGCAATTACCGACTGCAAAGTAACAAATTTATTTCCAAAGCGCAAAAACGCCAAGAGCTGCGCCTGCACAAACCGGCAGGGCGAAACGTTGTCACTTGCGTTCACGTAGCAAGTCGCGAATTTCGGCAAGAAGTTTCGCCTCGGCACTCGGCTCGGGCGGAGCCGCCGACTTGGCCTCCTCGGCCTTCTTACGTTGCGACAACTTGGCAACGAGCTTGACAAACAAGAAAATGCAAAATGCAATTATGATAAAATCAAACGTGTTCTGTATGAACACCCCATATTGCAATGCCACTGCCGCTTTCTCAACAGTGCCATCGGCAGCCAACTGCGCCGGCGACAGTTCCAATTCGAGCGAAGTGAAATCTATGCCTCCGATGAGCATTCCCAGCAATGGCATCACTACGTTGTTGACAAGCGAAGTGACAATCTTTCCGAACGCACCACCTATAATCACGCCCACTGCCATGTCGAGCACGTTGCCCCGCATAGCGAAATCCTTGAAATCTTTCAGGAACTTGAAATTCATAACTCTATAATAATTAATGTTGAAAGCAACAGTTAAAACAGTAAATCAAAATTAAGGAAATTTTTCCATTATTTCACTATGCCACCTAACAATTTTCCAAAAAAATATATTACTTTTGCGGTGGAACAATAAGGGAGTGCAGCACCATCTTTCAGTGCAGCACCAAGTTGCCGATAAAAAGCGGAAAATGGCGCACATACCCCCCGAAGTAGCACAACATAATTGCAAAAATTAAAAACGAAATATATTTTAACCAAACTAACTTATAAAAAATTATGATTAAAGTAGGTATTAATGGTTTCGGACGTATCGGTAGATTCGTTTTCCGTGCTGCTCAAAAAAGAGATGACATCCAAATCGTAGGCATTAACGACTTGTGCCCAGTTGACTACTTGGCTTACATGCTCAAGTATGACACTATGCACGGAGCATTCGACGGCACTATCGACGTTGACGTTGAAAAGAGCCAATTGATTGTTAACGGAAAGACTATCCGCGTAACTGCTGAACGCAACCCGGCCGACCTGAAGTGGAACGAAGTTGAAGCTGAATATGTAGTTGAATCTACTGGCCTTTTCTTGACTAAGGAAAAAGCTCAAGCTCACATCGACGCTGGTGCAAAGTATGTTGTTATGTCGGCTCCTTCTAAGGACGACACCCCGATGTTCGTTTGCGGCGTTAACTTGGACGCTTACGTTAAGGGCACTCAATTCGTTTCTAACGCTTCTTGTACTACCAACTGCTTGGCTCCTATTGCAAAGGTCCTCAACGACAAGTTCGGCATCATTAACGGTTTGATGACAACTGTTCACTCTACAACTGCTACACAAAAGACTGTTGACGGTCCTTCGATGAAAGACTGGCGCGGTGGCCGTGCTGCAAGCGGCAACATCATCCCGTCTTCGACTGGTGCTGCCAAGGCTGTAGGTAAAGTTATTCCTGAACTTAACGGCAAGCTCACTGGTATCTCGATGCGCGTTCCTACCCTCGATGTATCGGTTGTTGACCTCACTGTAAACCTTGCTAAGCCTGCTACCAAGGCCGACATTTGCGCTGCAATGAAGGAAGCTGCCGAAGGCGAACTCAAGGGCGTACTCGGCTACACCGAAGATGCTGTCGTTTCTTCTGACTTCCTTGGCTGCACACTCACTTCTATCTTCGATGCCAACGCTGGTGTTTACTTGACCGACACTTTCGTTAAGGTTGTATCTTGGTACGACAACGAAATCGGCTACAGCAACAAGGTTCTTGACCTCATCGCTCACATGAAGAAAGTTAACGGCTAATAAGCTCAGTAGCTAAAATAAACCAAAAGAAGGGGAACACACAGCGTGTTCCTCTTCTTTTTATTTGGAGGATACATCAAAATCCGCTTTTCAGCAATTACAGATTGTTTCAGTATCGATACTGTGAAAAATATGTACAGCCCCACACAACATGGGCGCATAGTCATTTTAACACACCACCACACCTACATTCAAAATAAATAATATATCTTTGCTATTACAATTCTACCACCAGTGATACACAAATCATGAATCAACTCAATCACATATAAACAACTATACAACCATAACGAACAGCTTATGAAAAAAATGATTTTTTTCGTAGCCATTCTGGCTGCGGTTGTAACAAACAACAACGTAAACGCTGAAAACAAATTCAAACCCGAAGCCATGAGCATTGCCACAGAAATCAACTATTCATTCGGTGGCGCTTCGACCGAAGAAGGCTTCCAACTGCCAGAATATGGAGCCAAAGTAAGATTGTTCATAAACGAAAATTGGGCTGCGCGTTTAAACTTAGGACTCGGACTCGATACCGACACAGAAAGCACGTTCAGCCCCACATACGACAATGACAACGAAACCAAAGACAAGGCCAGCGTTGCAGCATTCTCGATTATGCCTGGCTTTGAATACCATTTTACAAAATTTGACAGAATTTCGCCTTACATAGGTGCAGAAATCGGCATAGTCAGCCTGACGACAAAAAGCATAACCGAACGCGATTACGAGAGCTACAAAATCACGGTCAAGACTCCAGCCATCGGCTTTGCCGTCAATGCAGTATCGGGTGTCGATGTTTACCTATGCAAAGGACTGTACGTCGGTGCCGAAATCAGTTTGGGATATGAAATGCTCAAGACACGGCTAAGCAGGACCACCATCGAAACGGCTGACGGCACGACCGAAGAAACCAACGACAACACATCAACCCGAAGCTACTTCGGCTTCAATGTGACCCCGGCTCTGCGCATCGGTTGGCATTTCTGAGAAACCAATCAGACAGATTGGTGAACCTCGTGCTTATTCGATGTAAGCAACCCGCATACAACCCACGATTACTGACAGACCATTGTGTAGAGCCGTCATATCATGGCGGCTAGTTACTATCTCATTTACAGCATATTACGATTACATTCGAGCCATCATCGAGGGTGTATCAAAATTGGCATGACCCACCTCGTAGGGACGCACGGCCCGTGCGTCCGAGTGCCGCAAAAGCCGATTAACCATCTGTAAACCAATAAAATACGCACCTAATTACGCAGCGGACGCACGAGCCGTGCAGTTAGGCATTTTGACTCAGCCCCCAATGCCGCTTTAAATGAAATAGCCATGCTTCATGGCCAAGGCGATTTGTTTTTCTCGGCGAGGTTAGTTATATTTGTAATATTATTTTTGAGAGTTTTTATATGGAACAGAAACGCATCATCATAGCCATCGACGGCTTCTCTTCGACAGGGAAAAGCACGATGGCAAAGGCATTGGCGCGGCGCATCGGCTATGCCTATATCGACACCGGCGCAATGTACCGTGCAGTGACACTTTTCGCACTCGAAAACAATCTGGTGAACACCGACGGCTCTATACGTGAAGAAGAACTCGTAGCCCGGCTCGGCGACATCGCCATCACATTTGGCGTGAACCCGGCAACAGGGCAATCCGAAACATACCTCAACGGCCGCCGCGTGGAGCAGGAAATACGCAGCATGCGCGTGTCGGACAAAGTGAGCCAAGTGGCAAAAATCGCTGCCGTGCGCCACGCACTCGTGGCACAACAACAAGCCATGGGACGCGAAAAAGGCATCGTCATGGACGGACGCGACATAGGAACAGTGGTGTTCCCCAATGCCGAGATGAAAGTGTACGTGACAGCCTCGGCCGAAACACGAGCACAACGCCGCTATGACGAACTGCGAGCAAAGGGCGACACATCGACCACCTACGACGAGGTGCTGCACAACGTGATGGAACGTGACCGCATCGACACGACCCGCGCCGAAAGCCCGTTGCGCAAAGCCGACGATGCACACACACTCGACAACTCGCACATGACAATCGCCGAGCAAGACCAATGGCTCATGAACCTATACACACAAATCGTCGCGGAAACAAGCAATGGCAACAATTGAAATCGACAGCGGTTCGGGATTCTGCTTCGGAGTGGTGACAGCCATACGCAAAGCCGAGGAAGAATTAGACAAATCGGGCAAGCTGTATTGCCTCGGCGACATCGTGCACAATTCCAACGAGGTAGAACGCTTAGAAGCCAAAGGGCTGCAAACAATAACCCACGACGAATTGCACCAACTGCACAACGTGACAGTGCTGCTGCGCGCCCACGGCGAGCCGCCCGAAACCTACCGCACGGCTGCCAGCAACAATATCACCATCATCGATGCTACCTGCCCGGTGGTGCTTCAACTGCAACGCCGCATCAATGCCCGCTACCATGAGGTGCTGCCCGACGGGTCGCACCCTCAAATAGTAATCTACGGCAAGAAAGGACATGCCGAAGTGAACGGGCTGGTGGGGCAAACCGACGGAGAAGCAATCGTGGTGGAAAGCATTGACGAACTCGACCGCATCGACTTCACCCGCGACATTTACCTCTATTCGCAAACCACCAAGTCGCTGCAAGGCTTCACAGCCATAGTCGATGAAATTTCTCGCCGGCGACAAGCAGGATTTGAATACTTCGACACCATCTGTCGCCAAGTAGCCAACCGAATGCCACGCATACGAGAATTTGCTCGCGCACACGACATAATCCTGTTTGTGTGCGGCAGCAAGAGCAGCAATGGGAAAGTGCTATACGAGGAATGCCGCCGTGCCAATCCCAATTCATTCCAAATCTCTTCGCCCGACGAAATCGACCGTTCGTGGCTCTATGGCAAAGAAAGAATAGGCATCTGCGGGGCAACTTCCACCCCCATGTGGCTCATGGACCACGTGCGGCAAGCCGCTGACAGAATGCTACAAGACACTTCGCACTGTTAATATTGCTTTATGTTCATGTTTTTTAATATGATAACTGACATTTTCACCAACAATTAGCATAAAGGGTACAAAAATCACCAGCCATTATTGCTAATTTTGCATCAAATTTTCTATTGAATTATATAATTGTGATACAGTCTATAAAACGGTATAAAAAAACACAGCATTATTATAACAATAAAATTTAAATCATTATGACAAGAAAAGAGATGTTTTTATCGCTCGCAAAGCCTTGCGCTTTCTTTGTTGCGATAACAGGTTTTTTGACCTCTTGTGGCGGAGATAGCCAACAGCAAGGCGCGATGCCGACGCAAGTTGAGACTTTCACCGTGGCTCTCGACAGCATGACACTCTACCAGAGCTATCCAGCCACTATCAAGGGAAAGACTGACATTGAGATTCGCCCGCAAATCACAGGATTCATCACAAAAGTACATGTTGACGAAGGCCAAGTGGTAAAGAAAGGCCAAGTATTATTCACCATCGACCAAGTTCAATACGAAGCAGCAGTTCGCTCGGCCGAAGCTGCCGTGGCCGCAGCCGAAAGCCAAGTTGCAACCGCGCGCCTCACCGAGGAGAACCAAAAGAAACTGCACGCAAAAAATATAATCAGCGACTATGAATACGAAACAGCGGTTTTGTCGCTCCGCTCGGCCGAAGCCAACCTCAACCAAGCTCGCGCAAGCCTCGTGAATGCACAGCGCAACCTTGATTTCACCGAGGTCGTAGCACCCTCCGACGGCGTTATAGGCACAATCCCCAACCGAGAAGGCGCATTAGTGGGCCCATCATCGGCCACTGCCTTGACCACAGTTTCGGACATATCGGAAGTGTATGCCTACTTCTCGCTCAACGAGAAAGACATTATCAACATGAGCGACAACGGCAGCCAAACCATCAACGAGGCAATAAAAGAAATGCCCGAAGTATATTTCGAGATGTCAAACGGCTCGCGCTATCCACTTCCAGGCAAGGTTTCGACCGTATCGGGCGTACTCGACGGCTCGACAGGAACAGCATCGGTTCGCGCTTTGTTCAAGAATACCAACAGCATGCTCCGCAGCGGTTCTACAGGCCAAATCCTCGTGCCGCAACCGTCTAAAGACCTGCTTATAATTCCGCAAAAGGCAACCTACGAAATACAAGACCGCGTATATGTTTACCTCGTTAACGACTCAAGCAAGGCAGTTGCCACCAATATCACAGTATCGCCAGTCAACGATGGGCAAACTTATATCGTGAACTCTGGCTTGAAAGTTGGCGACGTGATAGTAACCGAGGGCGTAGGAACATCGGTGCGTGCCGGCACACTCATCCAGCCGCGCAACGCTTCGGCAGCCCAACAGTAAACCACGTATTACACTTGCATAAAGGGTAGTTTAATATATTAATTATCGAGAAATGAATTTAAGTACATTTATAAAACGACCTGTTTTGTCCACCGTTATATCGGTATTTATCGTTATACTCGGTGGCATCGGGCTTGCTGCACTTCCATTGGAGCAGTACCCTAACATTGCGCCGCCAACAATTTCGGTATCTACCACATATACGGGCGCAAATGCGCAAACCGTGCTTAACTCGGTTATCGCACCTCTTGAAGACCAAATCAACGGTGCGCTCAACATGACCTATATGACATCGTCGGCAACCAACACCGGTAGTGCCACCATCACCATCTACTTCAAGGAAGGATACGACCCCGATATGGCTGCCGTTGACGTCCAAAACCGTGTGGCACAAGCCCAGTCGCAGCTGCCTGCCGAAGTAACACAGGTGGGTGTAATCACGCGCAAGCGGCAAAGCTCAATGCTTGTGGGCGTGACACTTTCATCGCCCGATGAACGCTACAATGTGGAGTTCATCGAGAACTATATGTCAATCAACGTACTTCCCGAAATCAAGCGTGTCGCCGGTGTGGGTGAAGCATTCGCACTGTCGTCGGACTACTCTATGCGTATATGGCTAAAGCCCGACATAATGGCACAATACAACCTTGAACCAAGCGATGTGACAGCAGCCCTTGCCGAACAGAACATCGAAGCCGCTCCTGGCCAGTTTGGCGAACAAGGTAACCAAAGTTTCCAGTACGTCATGCGCTACAAGGGCCGCCTTGTGACTACCGAAGAGTTTGGCGACATCATCATACGCGCCGACAACAATGGCAATATCCTATACCTCAAAGATGTAGCCGAGCTTGAACTCGGCCGACTCGATTATGGCTTTGCCAACCGTGTAAACGGCCACACTGGTGTTACTTGTATCGTGTTCCAGTCGGCCGGCTCCAACGCATCTGAAGTTATCAACAACGTGCTTGCGGTAATCGACGATGCCGAACAAAGCCTTCCCGAAGGATTGCAATTCGACGTGCCTATGAACACCAACGAGTTCCTCGATGCGTCAATCAACGAAGTTGTAAAGACCCTTATCGAGGCATTTATCCTCGTGGCAATCGTGGTTTACATCTTCTTGCAAGACTTCCGCTCGACACTCGTGCCTATTATCGCCATCCCTGTGGCTCTTATTGGTTCGTTCTTCATCATCTACCTCATCGGGTTCTCGCTTAACCTCCTCACCCTCTCGGCTCTTGTACTTGCAATCGCCATTGTGGTGGACGACGCCATCGTGGTCGTCGAAGCGGTCCACGCCAAACTCGACGAGGGCTACCAGTCGCCACGCCAGGCCTCTATCGATGCCATGGGCGAGATTGGTAGCGCAATCGTGTCAATCACACTTGTGATGATGCTCGTGTTCATTCCAGTGTCGTTCATGCCTGGCACATCGGGTGTGTTCTACCGCCAGTTTGGTTTGACAATGGCAGCCGCCATCGGTATCTCGGCAATCAACGCATTGACACTTTCACCGGCACTTTGCGCCCTGTTCCTGAAAGCGCACAAAAAAGACGAGGAAGGCAAGAAAATGTCGGTCATCGACCGTTTCCACGCTGGCTTCAATGCAAGCTACAATGTCCTGCTTAAGAAATACTCAACAGCCGTGCGCTTCTTCATCAAGGCCAAATGGCTGTCGGGAGCAATCGTCGCTGCATCAATCGGCGTACTCGTATGGCTCATGACCGTTACACCAAACAGCCTTGTGCCCGACGAAGACACCGGTACCATAATGGGTGTAGTATCAATGCCCCCTGCAACATCGCAAGAGCGCACACAGGAAGTGCTTGACAGCCTCGACGCTATCATCGCCCAAATGCCAGGTGTGCAGATGCGTACCGTAATCCAGGGTTACAACTTCATCGCCGGACAAGGCAGTAGCTACGGTTCGGTCATCATAAAGATGAAAAACTGGGAAGATCGTAGCGACGACGAAAGCGTGACAAACACCATCAAGAAACTCTATGGCGCGACAGCTATGAAAATCAAGGATGGTACAATCATGTTCTTCGCACCTCCTATGATTTCGGGTTACTCGGTATCAAGCGGTTTTGAATTCCAGTTACAAGACAAGACTGGTGGCGACCTTAACAAGTTCTTCCAGATTCAGCAACAATTCCTTGCCGCACTCAACCAACGCCCCGAAATACAGATGGCATACTCGGCATTCAACCCGACATATCCGCAATACCTTGTCGATGTTGACGTGGCCAAGGCCAAACGCGCAGGCATATCGCCGTCCAACGTGCTGTCGGTGCTGCAAGGCTACTATGGTAGTATGTACATCAGCAACTTCAACCGTTTCGGCAAGCTCTACCGCGTGATGATGCAAGCATCGCCCGAAGCGCGTGTGTCGCCCGAAACATTGAAGAGCGTGAAGGTACGCACGTCAAACGGTATGGTGCCAATCAGCGACTTCATCTCTCTGTCGCGCGTTTATGGTCCAGACGTGATTAACCGTTTCAACATGTACACCTCAATGGCAGTGAACGGTACGCCTAACGCAGGTTACTCCTCGGGCCAAGCAATCGAAGCCATCCGCGAAGTTGCCTCACAAGTGCTGCCACAAGGTTACGACTATGAATTCTCGGGTCTTACCCGTGAAGAAGCCAGCACATCGAGTGCCGCCACGGCAATCATCTTCTTGCTCTGCTTGGTATTCGTTTACCTCATCTTGAGCGCACAGTATGAAAGCTACATATTGCCGCTGTCGGTAATCTTGTCGATTCCGTTCGGTTTGTTCGGAACATTCGTCTTTGCCCGCATATTCGGCATCGACAACAACATCTACCTCAAGATTGCGCTCATCATGCTTATCGGTCTTCTCGCCAAGAATGCAATCCTTATCGTGCAATACGCGCTCGAACGCCGCATGACTGGTATGTCAATCATCGGCTCGGCCGTTTCAGGAGCTGCAGCCCGTCTGCGTCCTATCTTGATGACATCTTTGGCACTTATCATCGGTCTGTTGCCGCTGATGTTCGCATCGGGTGTTGGCGCCAATGGTAACCGTGCTCTTGGTACCGGTGCAGTGGGCGGTATGCTCATCGGCATGATATTCCAGTTGCTCATCGTTCCGTGCTTGTTCGTGATGTGCCAGGCACTCCAAGAGAAGTTCTCGCCGATTAAGTGGAAAGATACCGACAACTCGGGCATGAAGAATGAACTCGAACAATTCTCAATCTAACCAAACGCAATTAAAAGTTATGAATATAAAGAATATCCGGTTGCTCCTGGTCACTGTGGTCATTGCCACAGTGACAGGCAGCTGCCACATCTACAAGAAATATGACTTGCCCGACGACAGCACTCAATCGATGAAATACAAAGAAGCCCTTGAGCAACCTGTCGATTCGTCGGCCCTCGGAAACTTGCAGTGGGACGAAATCTTCACCGACCCACAGTTGCAAGCCCTCATCACAATGGCTCTCGACAACAACACCGACTTGCAAAACGCCAAGCTAAACGTTGACATAGCACATGCACAACTGCTCGGTGCAAGGCTCTCATACCTGCCATCAATCACATTCTCGCCCAACGGCTCTGGCTCGAAAGTGGGAAGCGGCACAAGCCTCGAATGGGGCTACCAACTGCCGTTGGCAGCAAGCTGGGAAATCGATATCTTCGGGCAGAAGCTCAATAGCAAGCGGCAAGCTCAGGTGAACCTGAAGCAAAGCGAAGCCTACGAGCAAGCTACCCGCTCACAAATCATCGGCGCTGTGGCCAACTGCTACTACCAACTTGTATCATACAACAAGCAACTCATTCTGTACCGCGAAACTGCCGAATTGTGGAAACAAACCGTGCAGGTGATGCGCGACATGAAGGAGGCCGGGCGTTACAACGAGGTTGCCATCGTGCAAAGCGAGGCAAACTATTACAGCGTGCTGTCGGCAATACCCCAAGTGGAATCGACTATCAACCAGCTCAACAACACCATGTCGCTGCTGCTCAATGTAGAGCCTCAAGCATGGGAAATCAACGTGGAGTCAATGGTAGTCCTGCCGTCAGAACTTGAATTTGGCGTGCCAATGAGCTACCTTGCTGCCCGTCCCGACGTGCGTGCCGCCGAATACCAGTTTGCGTCGGCCTACTATGCCACCAACCTTGCCCGCACGGCATTCTACCCCAACATATCGCTGTCGGCAAGCGGAGGCTATGGAACATTAATCGGTAGCGCAATACTCGACCCCGCCAAATGGTTCATCAACCTTGCAGGACAACTGACATTGCCACTGTTCAACAGCGGACAAAACATTGCCACACTCAAGGCGGCAAAGGCGCAACAAGAGCAGGCGCTGAACACATTTGAATATACCGTGCTGAGCGCAGCCGCCGAAGTGAGCAACGCCCTTGTAACAATGGAAAAATCGCAAGAAATGCGACAAAACATAGCATTACAGGTAGAAAAATTGCAAAAAGCTGTGGAATACAACCAAGACTTGTTGCAATTGAGCACTACCACCTACCTTGAAGTATTGACGGCACAGCAATCGTTGCTCAACAGCCAAGTTTCGCTGCTGAACACCGACCTGACCATCAACCAAGCCGCAATCAACCTTTACCAGTCGTTGGGCGGCGGACGCTAATAGTTAACAACCATAAATGTCATTAACCATGATTAGTCCTTTAGCACACGTTGACCCCGAAGCTAAATTGGGAAAAAACGTAACCATCCACCCATTCTCGTTCATCAGCAAGAATGTCGAGATTGGCGACAATTGCACCATCTACCCATTTGTGAGTATCCTCAACGGCACTCGCATTGGCAACAATTGCAAAATTTACAACGGTGCCATTATCGGCGCCGAACCACAAGACCTGCGCTGGAAAGGCGACCCTTCGTTTGTTGTCATCGGTGACGGCTGCCGCATACGCGAGCACACCATCATCAACCGTGGCATTTACAACGGCTCGGCTACACGCATCGGCAGCAACGTCTTCATAATGGCTGAATCGCACATCATGCACGACGCTCAAATCAGCGATAACGTAATTATCGGGAACGGAAGCAACATAGCATACGACAGCAAAGTTGGCACATGCGTCATACTCGGCTCCTCGACAATGTTGCACCCGAACAGCGAAATCGGCGAATGGGCTATGATAAAAAGTGGATGCCGCGTCAACGGCAATGTGCCGCCTTTCGTCATCATGGCACACAACCCCATCAGCTACTACGGCGTTAACGCCTACATAATGCGGCACAAAGGCTTCTCCGACGAAATCATCGACGACATTGCCAAGGCATACCGTCATGTTTACCAATGCAACACTTCGGTGTTCAACGCATTGCGCCGCATCGAGAACGACGTGAAACCATCGACCGAACGCGACAAGATTACCGACTTCATACGTCGCCACGAGTTGCGCATAGTAGCAGTTCCAAGCCACGAAGATGTACTCGACTGACACAAAAGCACTCAAAATACGCATCAAAAGCTTACACTGATTTTTTATTGTTACGTATAAATGCAGAAGGATGCCCGGGCGCGAGCCTATGGCATCCTTTTTTTGCACGTAATTGCCCGATTTCATGAAAAATAATCACCGCAAATTTGGTCGTTGCGAATCATTTTGCTACATTTGTGAATGTAAGCGAGTAGTGCAACATACACACAATAAACATAACTATAATCACACAGCCTTAAAACATCTCAAATCATTCTATCACCGACAATCAATACAGAATTATGGCACGAACTACACAAATATGGGACATGCTAAGCATGGGATGGCACGTCTATGACGGAGGTTGGGTAACAACCAACTACCAGCGAGAGGAACTTGCCCCAGGCGACGAGCTTCTGAGCCTGCGCCGAAACTACAACCACAACAATTTTTGGCCACAAGTCGTCATCTTGGCTGCCGAAGAAACATGGGTGAGGGTCAACATCACATACGACCCCAACGGCGACGAAATGAACATCTTCACAATCGACATCAACGACCCCGACGGTGTGGACATCGCTATCGGCGACCCCGAAAAGCCATCGGTGCTGTCGCTAAAGCTAATATCATTTACCCTCAAAGTGGAAGAATACGACGAGTTTGAAGAAACTACAAAATATTTCTATATCGACGACCAAGACTGGGAAAAAGCCATGAATGGCGACCCCGTGGCAGCGCAAGCCGTGGCCGACGAGGTGGCCGAGCAGTTGCCCGAATCGCTCGAAATTATATGCCGCTACATGACTCTTGCTGCCGAGCTTGGCAGCAAGGACGCACAAGACTGGCTCGCCGAATACTACCACGGCGACGACGGCCGGTATGACGCATACGTGTGACTCACATTTTAACCCCCACGATATGGACCAAGAAATTGACATCAGAAAAGAATTGGAGGCAGCACGCAAACGTGCCGCCAATTTTCCAAAACTCGATGGCAGTGGCGACGCAATCAACGCCTACATGGAAGTGGCGTGCGCCGATGTGCTGGCTGCCGAGCTCGCCCACCGCGAGCAAGACCGCCAATGGGAAATCGCCAGCCTCGCCCGTGAATTTTTGCGCTATGCCCGACCGCTCGAAGGCTACGACCACACGCTCAATCAGCTCTACAACGCCACTCGGCGCATGGCCAAAGCCCTATATGAGCACCCACGGCTGAAAGTCGAGCTGCTTGCGTTCTTCTTATTGGTGGTACACCGACTGGAATGCCACATAGGGCATGAATTGGGCGCATCGGAAGACCTCCCAATCGAAATACGCACACTCTGCCGCAACATCGACCTCGCCGACAAAGGCCAACTCGACGAAATACCACAAGATGGGCATATAAAACACGACCCAGTGGAATGGACCAGCCGGTGGGAAGAAATCATAGACGATGCCGACAAAATCGTGTTTGAACGGCTTGCCGACCACCCTCGCGGGATGGGATTTTGCCACGCCTTCTGGTATGAACGTGCCGAAGTGCTTGAGAAGGAATTCGGGCTCGTGTGGCGAAGCCCGGCAATCATGAACCCTCGCATAATATTTGACTAAATGAAACCGATTTACCTTAAACTATCGACACCGGCAGGAAAATTACCTGCCGGCAGTTCACGCTTCTGGGGTAATCCCGACTTGCCCGAAGGAACCGACTACCCGACATATACCGACGACGATGGCGAAGAATACCACTACGAATTCATTTGCCAAATCAACCTTGCCGACATCGCCGCACTCGACCACGATGGGCTGCTGCCCCACAAGGGCTTGCTGCTGTTCTTCGCCAAAATCGACTACTACATGGGCAATTACGACAACGACCCGGCTATATGCGGCTACGTGAGCGATACCGACGATGTGAAAGTGCTGTACTTCCCCGAGGTTGACGACACGTTCCGCGAAATCGTATTGGTTGGCGATGACGACGAACCAATCAACCCTGCCGAGCGGAAAATCAATTTCGCCCACGACATCGAACAATATGGCAGCGACCATGCCCTGCTCGCCAATCCCGACCACCGCGAGTGGGAAACATGGGAACACCCATACGAAGACTGGCAAATACTGCTTCAAATCGACTCCGACGAGGACGACGACTTCCACCTCAACTTCATGGACTGGGGCGTACTCGACTTCCTCATCGCTCCCGACGACCTGCGCAACCGCCGCTTCGACCGCACCCGCGCCATAGTCCTCTCCACCTGACAGCAATTTTTCGCCTCTACTATTGCAACAGTGAGCCATCGGCATTAAATTTGTCGATGGCTTACTGTTTTTTCGTCTATTAACTAAACAACAATTATGGACATGAAAACCTTTGGCAAATTTAAATCACTATCGATGCTGATATGCCTCATATTATGTGTGGCACAAGAAATCCAAGCACAAACATACGACCCTATGCGTAACATCGACGACTATCCTGGGCTGGAGTTAGGCGAATTATGGTACAGCGGCTCCATCCACGACATCAATCGCACTAATACCATATCTCCTATCGATGACACATTAAGTGGCGAAGTGAGAATCCCTGGGTTGGTTACGCTTCGAGGGCATTCATATCCAGCAAGCTGGCCATACTGCGACATAGAAACAGCAACAGGCTTCAATAAGTGCAAAGGCATAACATCTGTGATATTTGAATATCAAACTGTGACCTATGAATTTGGAACGGTTGAAACAAATATTGCTGACATGGAAGAAGACTCTGCATTTTATGCCCTGCCGCAACTGACATACGCAAAAATAACAGAAGTAACGCCATACTCATTTGCCGACTGCCCGAAATTGTCACGAGTGGCTTTATTTAACAGAACCGGAATGGTTGTCAATACCAAGGGATTTGCAAATTGCCATAGCTTGGAATCCATCGAAGGGAACTATACATACATATCGGCAAGCGACAGTGCATTTATCAACTGCACATCGCTCAATATCGATTTCGACAAATCGACTATCAATTCTTGCAAAAAATCGGCATTCGAGAATTGCACTTCTCTCACAGGTTGCGCAAGAATCACCGATAGGACTATTGGCGAAAAAGCATTCTATGGCTGCAAGAGCCTAAATGGCATTGCCTTAGATACAAATGTTGAAGAAATCGAAAATTCGGCATTTGAGAACTGCACATCGCTCACCGATGCCGTAATCGACGTTTCGATAATCGGACAAAGGGCATTTGCGGGCTGCACGAGTCTGCACAGCATCACATTAGGCTCACGCACAGAAGAGGTCGGGGATTATGCTTTCGCCGAATGCAGTGCTATTGCCGATGTTTACTGCATGAGCTTGGAACCTCCTGTGGCAAACAACAATTTCATGACCGACTACACTGCGACACTGCATATACCCACAGGAACTGGCGAGAAATACCGCATTGCACCGGGATGGCGCAATTTCACCAACATCGTGGAAGACATTGACCCGACAGTCGGTGTAGCTGGGGTCACACAAAGCAACATTTCCATTGAAGCTATCGGTACAAAAATCATAATTTCGGGAAACGACGACAATGATTCCATATCGGTTTACGACATCGCCGGCCGACAGGTTTATCGTGGCCATGACAACGAAATAAACTTACCAGGCAGCGGAATCTACATCGTCAACATCAACAAGATGACCCAAAAGGTCATAATCAAATAACCCCATAACCACGTTTTTTTCATTTAAAGCGGCACTGGGGCGGCGAAGCCGTCCATCATAGAGGCTATCGCATGGGTTAAATGAAAAAGCCGTGCCCCATAACCGCTATACGTCACTGAAATATTTGTGTATATAATGAGGGTGTATCAAAATTCAGGTACACCCTCTTATCACAACTTATCTGTAAAAAAATGCCACAAGAGGGCGCATCAAATATTCCTCAATTTGATACACCCTCGATGATAGTTCGAATGCAACAGTAATATGCTGTAAATGTGGCAGTAACGAAGGTGTATCAAAATAGCGATGTCTGAAACAATCAGCAATTACAGACCGACGATTTTGTAGAGCCGTCATATTATGGCGGCTCGTTACTACCACATTTACAGCATATTACTGTTGCATTCGAGCTGTCATCGAGCCGCCATGATATGACGGCTCTACAACAAGGTTTTTCGCGAGTGGATATAATCGTTCTCGTTACGTGATAGAAAATTTAGTTGTCTTTAAGTGTATAGTGGTGAATATTAGATGATTAATAAGGGTTAAGATAGACTTTTTTCTGACTGTAAATTGTCGTGGTTCATAACCAAACGTGTAATTTTGTAAAGCGAGATATATAAGTTATTGTCAAATCAAATCAGACTTCAAAGTATGAAAAAATTCTTGACTTGCATATTGGCTGGGATGATTGACGCATCTGTGACGATGGCGCAGGATGTGGCCCAAATGGCCGAAACGGTTGCAATGGACAGCGTGGAGCTTGAAGAGCTTGTGGTAAAGGAGTCGCTCGTGAAGCACACGGCAAATGGCGACACCTACAAAGTGACCGAAACGATGCGCCGCGGCGTGGACGGCACCTTGCAGCTGCTGGGGAGGCTGCCGGGAGTGACGTATGACAACGTGGCCAACAGCATCACCGTGCGCAACAACTCGAAGGTGCAAATCATAGTCAATGGCAACCCTGTAGATGCGAACTACCTGAATGCGCTCCCCACAGAGCGCATCGACAGGGTGGAGGTCGTGTATGTGCCGTCGGCACGGTACACCACGGCCGGCTACCGCTATGTGATTGACATAAAGCTGAAACCCGAATACCGCGGGCATGACATTTATGTGGGCAACTTCATGATGGTGTCGGCCGGCGACAACAACGGCGACGACGTAGTGGCCAACGAGCAGCCACAGGCCATGTATATGTATTCGGGCGACAAGGTTGACTTCAATGCGGGCTACGTGTTTGGCGAAATCAACTGGAACTACCCCCTCTCATACACCAAGTCGTACCCGGGCATCACCGACATCTTCACCGACGGATATGACGAAAAAAATCCCAACGACCACAATCACAACCGCACACATGCCGCATACGCCGGGCTCGACTGGCACATTAAGCCCGAACAGACACTCTCGCTGCGCGCAAGGTATGAGAATATAGACCTTGGGCGCACACTTGAAAACCGCATCCACGCCACCGATGCCGCTGGCATGGAACGTGTGCAGGACGAAGTGACGGTGAGCGACCAGCAGTCGGATCAATTTACCGGGGCGATGATTTACCGCGGCAACTTCAATGAGAAGTGGAACATATACGCATCGTTGGGCTATGACCGCTGGAACGCCGACGCACTTAACAGCTATTCGTTGGTCGGCAGCTATGCAAGCGAGAACTTGTACCATAATACTCGTGATTACCTGAGTGGAACATTCGACCTCACCTATTCTTTCTCCGACGCGATGAGCCTGAACGTGGGCTACACTGGCACATGGAACCGATATGACACGCACCTGAAGGCCAGCGACCTGCTTGTGGCACAAAGCATCGACAGCCGCCACCAGGCATACGCCTACTATGACTATATGCCGCTGCCCGACTTGCTGCTACACGTCGGTACGGGAGTGGAATACATCGGACGCAGCGGGCTTGACGGCGTTGACCGTGACTATTGGAATCTGCTGCCGCAGGCCACGCTCACCTACCTGCCAAGCGAAACGGTGCAGCTCATCGCCGATTACAAGACTCGGATGGACTATCCCCTCCAATACCAACTTTCGACGGCAGGCTACGACATCGACAGCCTGATGCGCTACGAGGGCAACCCGCTGCTCGCCCCGGCACGGACGCACACGGTGTCGCTGTCGGTGGGCGTGGGCGAGTCGTTCTACGCATCGGTGGAATACAACACCACGCACGACTTTATGTCAGAATGGTATGCGCCGCTCGACGACGGTCGGTTCCTATCGACGTTTGGCAACGCCCGTTACCACAATTTCAAGGTGATGGCGGGATATGACTGGGAAATATCGAAATACGTCACGTGGAGCAATACCGTGCAATTGGGCTACGACAAAATCAGGCTTGGCAGCATATCACGCGACCGCACCAATTTCTGCATGGTGAGCGAGCTGCGCTACTGGCTCTCGCCATGGAAGATGCAATTCTCGGGAACATATTCACGTGGCATGGAGCGCACTCCGCAGCTGCAAGGGTGGAGCGACTACGGGCAAGATATGTGGCAATTGTCGGCTCAGAAGGCATTCCTTGAGGGCAAGCTCGCCGTTTCGCTCATCTACATCCCACCGTTGCACCTTGGTGTTCGTGGGCACCAGCGCAGCTGCGTGGAAACACCGTTCTACCACACCATGCAGTCGCTCAACCTCAATACCTACGACAACATGGTGCTCGTACGGCTCCAATTCCGCTTTAGCACTGGCAAGCTGCGTAACAGGGCGCTGCAAGACAATTTCGATACCACCAAGGAACAAAAGAAGGACCGAGGCCTTATGTAGCCGCCTCATTCCATGCACCATAAGGGGGCTGTGCCGTAAAAAAACAATTACGGTGCAGCCCCTGCAATGTTGCTCCACGACCCACTTCGATGCACAATTATCGTTTCGGCGCAGTTCCCCTCTTGCGCCCAATAATGTCCGGCGGCGGTATTCCAGACTTGCATTTCTAAATGATAATCGTTAATTTTGTTTTTAATTGAAACGTACAACCTCGATTAGACAAACAAATCACCAATGGCAACCAGATTATTCATTACAATATTTTCGACAATGGCCGTGTTGTTGCTTGCTTGCACCCAGCACTCGGCCACCGATGAAAGGCTGTCGTCGGTCGAAGCCATGATGCACGACCACCCCGACTCGGCACTCGCAATACTCGAAAAATTCCCACACGACTCTCTATTCACCGACGAGCAGCGCGCCCTGCATGCCCTGCTACTGACGCAAGCCCGCGACAAAAACTATTATTACGAAACAACCGATAGCATGATTAGCATTGCGCTGTCGTATTATGGTGATTCTAATGATGACTATCATAAAATGCTGGCATTCTTTTATATGGGCTGTATAAAATTTTATTGTAACGATTTGTCGTTGAGTATAATAAATTATACCAAAGCCGAGAAGATTGCTCAGAAAATAAATGATTGGTTTTATTTGGGTATGATATATCAAGGAATGTCGTATGTTTACAGCAATGTTTACAACAGCACAGAACAATTGTCGTATGCTGAACTATCTTACGATGCTTTTAAAAAATACGACGACGTTTCATATACTATGTATGCTTTAAAAGATTTAAGTATGGCATATAATAACACGATGGAATATGAAAAGGCTGTAAACATTGCAAAGCAGGTAATAGATTCGGCTATAAAAATGCAGGATTCTACATTGCTTGTTGAATCTTTGCGGATTGCTGCAACATCATCTTATGCACAGAAGAAATCGAGAGAGGCGTTATCGTTTTACAGCAAGTTACAAGAGGTGGGCGGAAATAATTCCCTGCATCTTAGAGATATTCAAAACATGGCTGAGTCTTATGCACAAATAGGTGATAATCATAAGTCTGATTCAATAATGCAATATTGTTTAGACTACAATTTTATTTCAGAAGAAATACCACCAATAATATATGAAATGAGAGGTGACTATAAAAGTGCATATTATTCACTGGAAAAAGAATCGGAGTTGCAAGATAGTATAATTTGGGGGCTTGTATGCCAAAAAGTAACAAAAGCCGTTGCTGACTATAACAAGCACGAGCAGCAGGCAAAAGATGAAATGATAAGGTTGGAACGCGCCATATTTGTTTTCATAGTTATTGTTATGGTTATTATGATAGTAGTTGCGGTTTACATAGCCAAAATAAAATTTAAGCTACAAAAAAAGAAAGAGGAAAATGTCATACTTGCCGTACAAAATCTTTCAGAAGAAATAAAGTTGAAAGAGGTGCAAAACTCTGAAATTAGAAGTTCAATGTTTAAATTGCTGACAAAACAATTTGAAAGCATTGAAGAACTATGCTTGATTTATTATGAATGTAAAGATACCCCAAAAGAACAAAAGAAAATCTATGACAGGGTGAAATGTCTTATTAACAATCTAAGTAAAGATGCTAAAACTATAAAGGAATTAGAAGAGAATGTAAATATGTATGCCGATGGTTTAATGAGCAAGTTCCGCAATCAATTCCCCGAATTGAAAGAAAGTGATTGCATGTTATATTTATATTCAATTGCAGGTTTTTCTGCACGAGCGATTAGCATTCTTATCGGTGAAAAGATAGAAGTTGTATATAACAGGAAATCTCGCTTGAAAACCAAAATTAAAAATTCAAAATCTGAAAATAAAACGTTGTTTTTAAATTATCTTGGATAATATAGTGATTATAAATTGTTTATACTTAAACAGGCAAAATGTAATCTATAGTTCGTTAAAAATTAGCTAATCGGCTAAGCGACAACCGCCACAGAACCAGCTGGAACTTGGCGGCTGAGCGGGACGGGGTGTGAAAGTGCTATGAGGTGTGGCGGCTTTTCGGGGGGATTGTCGTGGTACTTCGGGGGTTTTTGTGTAATTTTGCACCATCGTTTTAAACAATATTGGTTATGTCAACTTATACAGCTGAAGATAAACGCAAAGTCACCACGCACCGCCTCATCGAGATGAAGCAGCGCGGCGAAAAGATTTCGATGCTCACGGCATACGACTATTCGATGGCCAAGCTCATCGACGAGGCAGGAATGGACGTGATACTCGTGGGCGACTCGGCCTCGAATGTCATGGCCGGCAATATCACAACGTTGCCAATGACGCTCGACCAGATGATTTATCACGGCAAGTCGGTGGTGAAGGCTGTCAACCGTGCCTTGGTGGTGGTGGATATGCCTTTCGGCACGTATCAGGGCAATCCGTTGGAGGCATTGTCGTCGGCAGTGAGAATCATGAAGGAAACTCATGCCGACTGTGTGAAAATCGAGGGTGGCGTGGAAATACGCGATTCAATCGAGAAAATTCTGTGTGCCGGAATCCCGGTGATGGGGCATCTCGGGCTTACGCCGCAGTCGATTAACAAATTCGGCACCTACGCCGTGCGCGCCCGTGAGAAGGCCGAGGCCGACAAGCTCATCAGCGATGCGCACATGTTGCAAGAGATTGGTTGTTTTGCACTTGTGCTTGAGAAAATCCCCGCTGTGCTTGCCAAGCAGGTGGCCGAAGAGCTGGAAATACCAGTCATCGGTATCGGTGCCGGTGGCGGTGTCGATGGACAAGTGCTGGTGATGCACGACATGCTGGGCATCAACATGGGATTTTCGCCGCGCTTCCTGCGCCGCTATGCTTCAATAGGCTCGACCATCATCGAGGCTGTGGGCAACTACATCAACGACGTGAAGAGCGGAGATTTCCCCAACGAGAAAGAGCAATATTAGAAATTCGCAGTAAAATGTAATTATTGCGCAAGCCACATTACAATGCATGGTGGTTTGCGCAATCTTTTTATTCTTCGTAACTTTACGGCGCACAATTACTATAGATTTCATGGAGAAAGACAATGTAACGAATAAAGGCGGCTTCGGCGCTTGGCTCAAGAGGTCGCAAGCGATGTATATGGTCATTGCCGTGGTGGTGATGGCAATAATTTCGGTGGCATTCTTCTATCCCGACGACATCGAGGGCAATGTGTTGCGACAGAGCGACATAGTGCAAGGTGTGGCAAACGGGCAGGAAGCGCAGGAGTTCAAGGTCGAAACTGGCGAAACCACGTGGTGGACCAATTCGCTGTTTTCGGGCATGCCCATGTTCCAGATAGCCCCATCATACGGCAGCAGTGCGTTGCTGTCGTGGATTAACGACGTGTATGGCTTGTGGCTGCCGTCGCCGGCCAACTTGCTCTTCATGATGATGCTCGGCTTTTTCATCTTGATGCTTGCTTGCCGGGCCCGGTGGCAAATTGCCCTCATTGGAGCTGTCGCATACGCTTTCTCGTCATATTTCATCATTATCATCGGTGCAGGCCATATATGGAAATTCTTGACGCTCACCTACGTGCCGCCGACAATAGCTGGCATCATTTGGTGCTACCGTGGGCGATACCTCACTGGTGGGGCAGTGGCCGCCTTGTTTGCGGCGATGCAGATTTCGTCTAACCACCCACAGATGACCTATTACTTTCTCTTCCTCATTGTGGCTCTTGCCGTATGCTATCTCGTAAAGGCTGTACAGGAGAAGCAAGTCAAGCAATGGGGCATAGCTACTGCCTCGCTGGCTGTGGCTGCCGTGCTTGCCGTGCTTGCCAATTCGCCAAACCTGTATAACACATACGAATACAGCAAGGAAACGATGCGCGGCGGGCATTCAGAACTTGCAACGGCCACGCAAAACTCGACTGATGGCGGGCTTGACAAGGACTACATAACGGCATGGAGTTATGGCAAGGCCGAAACTTGGACGCTGCTTATCCCTAATGTCGATGGCGGAGCGACGTTGAAACCTGTCGGCGGCAGCAACATGATGCTCACACTTGCCGATACCGACAAGGCGAAACAGATGCTCAACAGCGGAGAGTTGTCGGGACAGGATTACCAATATCTTACACAGTTCCCGCAATATTTCGGCGACCAACCGATGACCAACGGCCCGGTGTATGTGGGTGCGCTCATATTTGCCCTGTTTATAGTGGGGTGTATCATAGTAAACGGCCCGGTGAAGTGGGCATCGCTTATCATCACAATTGTCACCATCATGTTGTCGTGGGGGCATAATTTTATGTGGCTCACCGACCTGTTTATCGACCATTTCCCGCTCTACAACAAGTTCCGCACCGTTTCGAGCATACTTGTGGTGGCCGAGTTTACCATGCCTCTGCTTGCACTGCTTGCGTTGCAAAAGTTGATTTTCGACCGCGATTTGCAGCCGTGGAAGCGCACCGCTGCATATATCACACTTGGTGCGTGTGCATTTATATGCTTTATAGTATATTGTTTCCCGGGCATTTTTAATCTCTATTCCGAACAAGAGAGCCAGTTGTTCAAGCAAGGCATCGCGCAACAATTGCCTACACTGTTCTCGGCTATCGAGGAGATTCGCCGCAGCATGATTTCGGCCGATGCGCTGCGCAGTTTCATCGTAATCGCATTGGGCGGTGGGGTGTTGTTTGTATATCATCTTGGAAAAGTCAAGCCGGTTGTGGCAACGGCATTTATAGGCTTGGTGGTGCTTTTCGACCTGTATGGTGTCAACAAGCGTTATCTTAGCACCGAGTCGTTCACACGGCCGTTGGCCACAGGCGAGCAGCAGTTTGCCATGCGTCCTGTCGATGCCGCTATTTTGAACGACACGGCGATGAATTACCGGGTGCTTGACATCCCACACTTCGAGGATGCCATGCCGTCGTATTACCACAAGGCCGTTGGTGGCTACCACGCCGCCAAATTGACCCGTTACCAAGACTTGATGAGCTACCAGATGGATGTGCGTAGCGGTAACGTTAATTTCAAGGTGCTTGATATGCTCAACACCAAGTATGTCGTTACTGGCGATACGTCGGTGTCGGTCAATCCTGGTGCTTTGGGCAATGCGTGGTTTGTTGACCGCATCGACTACGTTGCAACGCCTACCGAGGAGATGCAATACCTTGACACTTTCAGCCCTGCCACCGAGGCTGTCGCCGACAAGAAGTTTGAGGCTGTGCTTGGTGGTGAGATTGCTGCCAAGATGCCTGGTGACACAATCTTTGAAACATCATACGCCCCCAACCGCCTAACTTATCATGCAAGCAGCCAGAATGGCGGTTTGGCGGTATTCTCGGAGATTTATTTCCCATGGGGGTGGAATGCTACGATTGACGGACAGCCTGCCGAAATAGGGCGTGTGAACTATGTGCTGCGTGCATTGCGCATTCCTGCTGGCAGCCACACGGTGGAATTCAGTTTCGAGCCGAAATCGGTGAGCGTGACCGAAACGTTGGCCTACATATCGATTGTAATAATATTCCTTGCCGTATTGGCGGCAATAGCCGTGAATGTCGCAAGGAGAAAGCAAGATGGCAGCGTAAAAGCATTGTGAAGAAAATGGGAAATCTTAAAAAGATAGGTTCGGCATTGTCGCGTTACAAGGCGAGCAAGGGATTTGGTGTACATTCACCGTTTGCTTATAGTTTCATAACCGACGTACTCGATGAGAAATATGGCTATTACAGTTACGAAGCATTGCAGCAATTGCGCAGCACTGTGGTTGAGCGCACCCGCCGCGAGCAGGGCTACCGTCCGCACGTAATTTCGCTCACCGAGGCCGCTGTGCTGTTCAGGGTGGCCAACCGTTACAACCCCTCGGTGTTCATGTCGGTCGGTGCAAGTTATGGCGTGGCGGCGGCAAGCATGCTCATGGTGTCGCACAGGAGCCGCATCGTGGTGAGCGGGTATGTGCCTGGTGATAATGTGGCTGCCGATGAAATAATTGCCTCGTATGGCGACCGTATAATCCCCACAAGTGGCATAAGTGAGGCATTTGCTGCATACGAAGCCATGCTTGGCGATGGCGATTACCATTTTGTGGTAATCAACAATGTTGCCCCGGGCGAGATGCCCGAGGCTGCCAGCCTTATCGGCAGTATGGTGCTGCGGCAAGGGGTCTTGGTAATTCGTGGCATTGACAAATCACGTACAGCATCACAGCTGTGGGAACAATGCCGCGATGCGATGGGGTATGGCATGACTTTCACCAATGGCAAGATGGCCGTGGTGGTGTTGAATAGCAAGTTGCCACGTCAGGATTTCGGCATTTGGCTGCAATAGGGAATTAAGAAGTGTACAATATAAAGATAGCCAACTAATCGTGCGAATTGCTGATTAGTTGGCTATCTTGTTTTGTTGGAGGTACTTTCTTCGGTTTGTCAACTTTTGTGGAACATTGCTGTAACGCGTTTCACTGCCGCCACGAAGCGTTCAACCTCTTCACGTGTATTGTAAACGGCAAACGATGCTCGCACAGTACCTTCGATGCCAAGTGAGGTCATTAGTGGTTGTGCGCAATGGTGGCCAGTACGCACGGCTATGCCCATTTTGTCTAAGAGCATACCCATGTCGTAGTGGTGGATTCCGTCCACGAGGAATGAAATCACCCCTTCCTTGCCAGCCGATGTGCCATATATTTTCATTCCGGGTATTTCCATTAATTGGGCAGTGGCAGCCACAAGCAGTTCACGTTCGTGGGCGGCGATATTGTCGATGCCGATGCTGTTGATAAAGTCTATGGCGGCCGACATTGCAGCGACACCCACATAGTCGGGCGTTCCTGCCTCGAACTTGAATGGCAGGTCGGCAAATGTGGTTTTCTCGAATGTCACGTGCCCTATCATCTCGCCACCGCCCTGGTATGGCGGCAACGTTTCAAGCCAGTGCCGCTTGCCATACAGCACTCCCACGCCGACAGGGCCATACATCTTGTGGGCCGAGAATGCGTAGAAGTCGGCATCGAGGTCGGTCACGTCGATGCGGCGGTGCGCTACGGCTTGCGCCCCGTCGATAAGCACAGGCACACCGTGGCGGTGCGCAATTTCTATCATTTGCTTCACAGGGTTGACTGTTCCAAGCACATTCGACACGTGGGCGAGGGCAACAAAGCGGGTGTTGTCGGTGAATAGGTCTTCATAAGCATCGAGCATGATGTCGCCGTGTGAGTCGATAGGCACCACTTTCAGCACCACGCGGCAATAACGTTGCAGCAACTGCCACGGCACTATGTTGGAATGGTGTTCGGCAACGGTGACAATGATTTCGTCGCCATTGCAAAGCGAGCTGCCAAACGACGAAGCCACAAGGTTGATGCCCTCGGTGGTGCCGCGGGTGAATATTACTTCTTCGGTTGAGCCGGAGTTGATGAATTGCTTTACTTTCAGACGCGCATCTTCGACGCGGTCGGTAGCTTCTTGCGACAGTGTGTGTACGCCGCGATGCACGTTAGCCTTGTGCTCGTAGTACATTTGGCAGATGCTGTCCACCACGCAGCGCGGAGTCTGCGATGTGGCCGCATTGTCAAAGTACACGAGTGGGTTGCCCTCGACAGTGCGGTGCAAGATTGGAAATTCTTCTCTTATTTTATCAATATCAAGTGACATGCTGCGGATTATTTCTTTTTGATTCGGGTGTGGCACGATTGTGATGCTGTGCAGTTGCGGCATTGTGCAAGTGTGCCGGCGAAACGCTTCTCGACAAGGTGACGCAAGCGGTCGCGCAGGGCTTCGAGCCTCACGCCATCGATTATGTCGCTCATGAACGCTTGCATGAGCAGTGTACGGGCTTCTTGGCACGATATGCCGCGGGTCTGCATGTAGAACATCGCATCTTGGTCTAACTGGCCGACGGTTGCTCCGTGGCCGCATTTCACGTCGTCGGTGTAGATTTCGAGTTGCGGCTTGGTGTACATTTTGGCGCGGCTGCTGGCGCAGATGTTGCGGTTGCTCTGGTATGCCTCGGTGCGTGGCGAGCCGGCAGCGACAAGGATTTTGCCCGTGAATGCCCCTGTGGCATCGTCGTCCAAGACATATTTGAAAAGCTCGTTGCTGTGGCAATAGCCCACGTTGTGACCTATGTAGGTGTGGTTGTCGATATGTTGCGTGTTGTTTGCTATTGCCATACCTAAGAGCGATGTTTCGGCGTGCTGCCCGTCGATGTCGATGTGGTAGTCGTTGCGCGTGGTGCCGTTCATTAGCGTTATGCCGTTGACAAGCACGTTGCTCCCGGCGGCTTGGCGCACCCACAACGATGACACACGGTGTGTGCGTTCGCTGGCTTCTTCGAGGTCGTAATAGTCAAACGTTGCATTCTCGCCAACGATGATTTCCACCACTTGCGTGTTAAGGAAGTCGGTATCGGCACTCTGTGTGTGGTCGCACACAAGCATCTTGGCTTGCGCGCCAGTTTCGACGATGATAAGCATTCGGCGGTTGGTCATCAGCGGACTGTTGGCTCGCAGCAGGTTGACGAGCTGGATGGGGCGTTCCACTACCACTCCGGCAGGAATGTAAACCAGCATACCGTCTTGCGCAAGCAGCGTATTGAGGGCCACTTGTGGGTTGTCGGCAGGAGCGATTGTGCCGTAATGGCGGCTCACAATTTCGTGGTATGTGGCATCGTTCATCGATGTCACAACCACTCCTCCAGGCAGTTTCTGCTGCGCGTGTGGATATGTGTCGTTGAACACATAGTAGAGGCTTGTGCTGAGGTTTGGCACGTCGCAGCGAAAGGGTTCGTCGGTGTCGGCAGTTGCCGCCAGCCGGTCGATGTTGATGCCGTAGTCGGGGGCATAGATTGCCTCAAGGTCGCTCACCTCGTAGTTTTCATCGCCTTTGACAGGCATTCGCCGCCCTTCGAGTGCGGCAAGCGCAGCAGGGCGCAAGGCATTGAACACGGGCGACGAAGCCGTGTCGATGCGCGCCCCGAATTGCTTGTAAATGTCGATATATTGTTGAATAGATGATGACATACGCAATTAGCCCTTTAAGCTGTCAAATTCCTGTTTAATCCAGTCGTAACCTTTCTCTTCAAGTACAAGTGCCAATTGTGGGCCGTCGGTCTTCACGATGCGGCCTTTGTAAAGCACATGCACGAAGTCGGGTTTGATGTAGTCGAGCAATCGCTGGTAGTGTGTGATTACGATTGTGGCGTTGTCGGCAGTTTTCAATTTGTTCACACCGCCAGCCACGGTGCGCAATGCGTCGATGTCCAAGCCGCTGTCGGTTTCGTCGAGGATTGACAGCCTCGGTTCGAGCATTGCCATCTGGAAAATCTCGTTACGCTTTTTCTCACCTCCCGAGAATCCCTCGTTGACCGAACGCGATGCTAATTTGTTGTCGAGTTCGACGATTGAACGCTTCTCGCGCATCAACTTCAGGAAGTCGCTTGCGCTTAATGGCTCTTGCCCATAGTATTTGCGCTTCTCGTTGATTGCGGCGCGCATGAAGTTTACCATCGACACGCCGGGGATTTCCACAGGATACTGGAAACTGAGGAATAGCCCCTCGTGCGAGCGGTCTTCGGGCGACATGGCCAGCAGGTCTTTACCATAGAACGTCACGCTACCTCCAGTGACGGTGAATGCTGGATTTCCCGCCAGCACCGAAGCAAGTGTGCTTTTCCCTGAGCCATTAGGCCCCATGATGGCATGCACCTCGCCCGGCTTGACCGTCAAGTTGATGCCTTTCAATATCTCTTTGCCCTCTATTTGAGCATGTAAATCGTGTATTTCGAGCATATTATGACTAAATTTTGCTAATCAGTTTGTTCCACATTATTTTATGTTCCACACGGTGGTGGTGTGTTATGTATGATTTTATCCGATGCTGCCTTCGAGGGAAACTTGCAGGAGCTTTTGGGCCTCCACTGCAAATTCCATGGGGAGCTTGGTGAGGACTTCACGGGCGTAACCGTTGACAATCAGTCCGACAGCATCCTCGGTGGTAAGGCCGCGCTGGTTGCAATAGAAGATTTGTTCTTCGTTGATTTTCGATGTGGTGGCTTCGTGTTCCACTACCGAGCTGTCGTTGCGCACGTCGATGTAGGGGAATGTGTGCGCTCCGCTGGTCGAGCTTAGCAGCAGGCTGTCGCACTGGGTGTAGTTGCGGCTGTTTGTGGCTTTTGGTGCCACGCGCACCAGCCCGCGGTAGCTGTTTTGGCTGTGGCCGGCCGAGATGCCTTTCGACACGATGGTGCTGCGGGTGTTCTTGCCCAAGTGTATCATTTTTGTGCCGGTGTCGGCCTGCTGATAGTTGTTGGTGAGTGCCACCGAGTAGAACTCGCCTGTGGAGTTGTCGCCGGCCAATACGCAGCTGGGATATTTCCATGTGATGGCCGAGCCGGTTTCGACTTGCGTCCACGACAGTTTGGAGAAGTCGCCGCGGCACAGCCCACGCTTGGTGACAAAGTTATATATGCCGCCTTTGCCATCCTTGTCGCCTGGATACCAATTTTGCACAGTCGAGTATTTCACTGTTGCGTGGTCTTCGACGATGATTTCTACTATGGCGGCGTGGAGCTGGTTCTCGTCGCGCATTGGAGCCGTACAGCCTTCGAGGTATGACACGTATGCCTCGTCGTCGGCGACGATGAGTGTGCGTTCAAACTGCCCAGTGTCGGCTGCGTTGATGCGGAAATATGTCGATAGTTCCATCGGGCAACGTACACCCTTTGGAATATATACAAACGAGCCATCGGAGAACACTGCCGAATTGAGTGCTGCATAGAAATTGTCGGTGTATGGAACCACAGTGCCAAGGTATCGCTTCACCAAGTCGGGATAGTCGCGCACGGCCTCGCTGATTGAGCAAAATATTACACCGAGTTCGGCAAGACGTTCCTTGTAGGTGGTTTTCACGCTCACGCTGTCCATCACCGCGTCCACGGCTACGCCCGACAGCCGCATTTGCTCTTCGAGCGATATGCCGAGTTTGTCGAAAGTCTTGCGCAGTTCGGGGTCAACATCGTCGAGGCTTTTCGGACCATCTTTTTGCTTCGGCGCAGCATAGTAACTGATGGCGTTAAAGTCGATTGAAGGGATGTCTAAGTGCGCCCATTGCGGCACGGGGAGCGTCAGCCAGTGGCGATAGGCTTTCAGGCGGAAGTCGAGCAGCCATTGCGGTTCGCCTTTGATGTCGGAGATGTAGCGGATAACATCTTCGTTCAGCCCTTTGGGGATGACGTGGGTTTCAATGTCGGTGACGAAGCCATATTTATATTCGCCGCTGGTGGCTTCGTCGATTATGTTTTTGTTCTCTATGTCTTTATCCATAATAGTTTCTTGATTTCAGTTGTCATTTAGTTCCAATACATCGCCCACGCCGTCAAAAATTTGCGGTAAAGAGCGGGCTCCAAGCACAGTAGGTGTCAGGCTCATAGTCCAGCGAGTCAAAGCGTTGCTTGAATTGGCAAGCGAGGCTGCCGACGGGAAGAATACGAATGCGACATTAAGCACGATGCTCACCACCAGTAGGTATTTGAATGCGCACAGCAGCGACCCTGCCAAGCGGTCGAGCAAGTTGAGGTGCAATGTTTTCAGCACCGACCGGCACATCATGCCCACGAGCTTGATGCTCAGGAACACAATCAGGAACAGCACGATGTTGGCGATTGCACTGGTCGTGTATTCGGGCATTGGCCAGCTTGCCGATTCGGGAACGATTTCTACCAAAATGCGGGTGGCCCAGTCGCCAAACATGTTGCAGACGACGATACCCGCGACAATGCCGCAAATGGTTGACAGCTGCCCCACAAATCCTTTAGTGTAGCCAAGTATAAGCCCAAGGATTGCGATAATCAATATTACGATGTCGATTAAGCCCATTTTTATGGTTATATATTGTAACTTGCAAAGGTACGATTTTTTTGCGAGTTTTCATATATGGGCGATGTGGGGCTTGCAGGAGGTAAGTATGTCTTGTGCAGCCTAAATGGTAGCTATTTCAATCCTAAAAGGAAGCGGGTTGCGGCAAATCGTTTTGCCACGGCGTGCATGGCCATGGGGATTACAATCCCCGACATGACTATCAAACAAGCTTTGACCGAGAAGATATACCATAACCCGTCGTCGAACGGTATTTTCATCAAAATCGCTTTTGCTAATCCCTCGAATGTGGTGTGGAACAAGTAGATTGTGTAGGAAGCTGCGGCGATTGACATTAACAAGTTGTGCTTTTCGGGATTTATATGTTTGCATATAAGTTGTGAAACATATATGACAAAGGCTATTCCAATGAATGGCAGAATGGTGAGGACGACGTTTGCTGTTATTGAATTGTTGTCGGTAGTCAGGTATATAAATTCAAGGATAGCAAACATAATGCTTGTGACTGTCATTTTTAACGTGCTGTATTCATTCATTATGCTGCCAATGTTGTTTTCTCGGACGAAAATCCCGAACATGAAATACACATACATTCGCTTGAATTGATTTAGGCAGAATGCTTCGGGTAGTGTGAATGGTGCGTATGCTAATATTATGCTTGCCAAGAACACCCAATTACGTGCGGTACGTGTCTTGAACAGAGGTGTTATGAGGAACATGGTAAACAACGCCCATATAAACCACAGAAAGTATCCTGCTTCGGGAAGATAAAACATCTTTAGATATGAGAGTGCTGTGACGGGATTTTCGACGTAGGCATTGCCTTGTGACAAAAGTTTGAGCGTTATGACAATGACCGAGCAAGTAAAATAAGGCACTAATAATCGTTTTATTTTCTTGATGATTAATGCTTTATATGCGCTACCATCAGTGTGCGTGGGTTTAAAAATGAAGCCGCTTGCGAACAGAAATAGTGGCATGTGGAATGAATAAATGAAGTGGTTGATGGCGGCATACCATTGAGGTTGATTCTCGGGGCTGTAATGGCCTATTACCACCAATATGATACATATTGCCTTTGCAATGTCGATATAGATAATCCTGTTCATAAGACGGGAAAAAATTGTAATGTATTTGTTAATTTTGATACACCCACTACAAATATACAATTAATACACCTACTACAGTTATACATGGTAGGAGGTGCGATTTATTGTGTCTGGCTGCCACACGCCGGCTGCGTCAACGCTTTGTGCCGAGCCATGTGAGGTGGTGCCAGATGGTTTCGAGCGGACCGCGGCGATAGTGGCGGAACCACCAGTGGGCAAATGCCATTTGCACCAAAAGCATCGCCACGCCCACAAGGAAGCTATAAGTGTGGCCGCACACAGTGTGCAACGCCAGCCCATAGCCATAATAGAGGAAGCTACCCATGATTGACTGCGTGATGTAGTCGGTGAGGCTCATGCGCCCGTATGGGGCAAGAATGCGCAGCACGGCACCATTGAAAGTCCAAAAGAGCAACAAGAACGCCCCCGTCATGGCAAGCATAAATGCAAGGTTGTACCACGAGTTTAGGACAGTTTCGACCGATGCGAGCATGAATGAATTGGAAATCTGCGTGTATATGAATTGTTTGGCAAAATACATCAGCAATGCCGATGGCAGGGCAAGGCACACCACTCGCGTCCAGAAACGGCGCGAACGTGCCAAAGCCTCATCGTCGGCCGACGAAAACAGCCCTTTGCGCCCAAGCAACAGCCCGAGCATAAACAGTGCGCACGTCTGGAACACCCGGCCATAGCACCATGCCCAATTGAGGCTGGCAAGCTGCCCAGTGACAAAGTTCACTTTCACCATCTCGATGAAATCGCTGCCGCCAAGTTGGGGATATACATCAACGAGCGAATAAATCGTCTGCTCGGGATTGGCCGCAGGATTGAGTGCGGCATACACCACCTTGCCCCATTCCACTGGCTGGAGCATGAGTATGGTCAGGGTTATGAACAATGCCTTGTTGCTCACATGCCTTACTGGCACAAGCACAAAGCCCAAAATGGCATACAGCACCAATATCTCACCGGGGAAGAACGAAGCATTGATAAACCCGAACAGTAGCAACAGCACGAGCCGCCACATATAACGGTTCTTGAAATCCTCGCCACGGCGACTGCTGCTGCGGCTCTGGAGATAGAATGTGAAGCCAAAAAGCAATGCAAATATGGCGTAGGCCTTGCCCGAGAACGTGAAGAACAAGAAATCCCAAATGGTATTGTCAAGTGCTTGCAACGCCCCGGTTGTCGCGGGGAACGAATAGAAATTGAAATGTTCGATATTATGCAGCAGGATAATGCCCATCACGGCAAACCCGCGCAGCGCATCGACCGCCTGTATGCGGCCATTGTCGGTCAAATTAGGTGTCATGTTATATGGCAAATAATGGAGAAGGCGGCTTGCGACCGCCTTCTCCCGATTAAATTGTGATATAATTTACTTACCAGCCACGATGCGTTCGAGCCACTTAACCATACCCAGCATCACGCACATCGAGATGATGCAGAAGCCGGCAAACACGGCCCAACACATCCACTGCTGCGGAAACTGGTTGAGCATCGTCACACCAAGGGCTATGAACAAATTGCCAATTGCCGTAGAAGTAAGCCACAAACCTTGGCAAATGCCTTGCAGATGCTTGGGCGCAATTTTCGACACGAACGAAAGCCCAAGAGGCGAAATGAACAACTCGGCAACAGTAAGGAAGAAATAAGTAAGAATCAGCACATACGGGCTTGTTTTCAACCCCATTTTCACACTTTCTTCCAATCCCTTAAACTCCTCGCCCGATGGATAGTTGTTGACAACAGCTATCACAATCAGGAAGATATAGGCCAAGGCCGTGATAAACATACCGAAAGCTATCTTCTTGGGAGTTGAAATCTCTTTCCCACGTTTGGCCAAAGCAGCAAACACAAACATGATGATGGGAGTGAGCACAATCACAAAGAATGGGTTGATGCACTGCCATATTTCGGGGGCAATATTATCGGTAGTCACAAAGTCGCGGGCAAACACAGAGAGAGCCTGACCGTTTTGATGGAACGAGAACCAAAAAAATACGACCACAGCAAGCACGGCAAACAAGGCATACATGCGTTGGCGTATCTCTGTCGCGTCGCTTTGGATTTCTTCCGGAGTTGACTTGACTTCTTTCGCTTTTTTTACCGGGTTGGGCAGACGCTTCATCACCCAAGCAAACACAGCCAGCGAAATGAGCATGGCAGCAACAGATGCAATGAACGAGAAATGCACGCCCGTGTTGAATATCTGAAGATAATCGGCGCAGAAAGCATTGTCAACCAGGCCAGAGTGCCCTACTTTCCCGGCCAGGTCGGCAAGATTTGCCGTGTCTTCGGTTGTCATGCCACCAGGATTACCGATGAATTTGTGGCACAAGCGCGGAAGGTCGGCATTGTAGGCAAGATTATGAGCCTTGAGCCAAAATTCACGAAGGAGCGGAGCTATAAACGGAGCTATTACGCCACCGATATTGATAAACACATAGAAGATTTGAAAACCCGAATCACGGCGACCTTTTACCGCTGCCAAGGCTTCGGGGCCTTTCTTGGCTGCCTCGGCCTCCAAATTATCGTACATCTGCCCGACAATTGCCTGAAGGTTACCTTTGAACAAACCGTTACCAAAAGCAATAATCAGGAGTGCAGCGCAGGTGAAAATCAACACCCAACCACCGTATGGCTTATCGGAAAATACTGGAATTGAGAGTAAGCCATAGCCCAATGCCATCGTGAGAAGGCCGGCAATGATTGTACCTTTGTATTTTTGAGTGCGGTCGGCAATAAGTCCGCCAGGAAGGCTCAAAACATAAATGAAGAAGTAGAACACAGCGTAAATCCAACCGGCAAGGTCGTCACTGATACCAAACTTGGAACAGAGAAAAAGCAGCAGCACTGCATTCATGATGTAATAACCAAAACGCTCACCCATGTTGGCAATAGCCGCTGGTATCAATCCCTTGGGATGGTCACGACGAGCCTTGAGAATGTAGAACACTAACAGCGGCAAAACAATCACCAGAATGCAGATAAGTATTACCAATGCCTGGTTTGCTTGCCAAAAGCTGGAAATGGAAAGTAGCATAATTAATGTTTTATGTGTTTATTGTTAAGATATTATTATTTCTTGGTACCATCTTTGGCCTTGAATGCCATTGCATACATGCGCATCTGTTTCACCATTGCCACAAGCCCGTTGCTACGTGTGGGCGACAGATGTTCTTGCAATCCTACCTCTTTTACAAAATACAGGTCGCTATCCAAGATTTCCTGCGCCGTATGCCCCGACAGCACCGAAATGAGCAGTGATATGATGCCCTTCACTATGATGGCGTCGCTGTCGGCACGGAAATGTATCAGCCCGTCGCTATCCTCGCTTGCCGTTATCCACACACGGCTTTGGCAACCCTCGATGAGGTATTCGGGGGTCTTGTACTTTTCTTCAAGCGGTTCAAGGGCGTTACCAAGGTCGATGATGTAGCTGTAACGGTCCATCCATTCGGCAAGCCCTTCAAACTCTTCGATAATTTCGTCTTGTATTTCGTTGATTGATTTCATGTTGTTTAATAAATTGTTCAAAAATAGGAATTTTTGCTGTAAAATGCAAACAAGGGCAGCGGCCTCTGTGGCTCTGCCCTTGCTTATATAAGGTTGTTTAAGTATTTTAATAGAATCTAATCATCATATTCTCTACATCGGTAGCTTCACGCAAGATGTTGACTGCTTGCTGCATCACCATCTGGTTGCCGCGGGTGCGGGCAAACTGCTGCTCGGTTTCAAGGTCAGTGAGTTCACGTTTCGACTTGTCGTGACCGATGACTTCATAAACTATAAGCGACGTATTAGCCTTGAGCGGGCCTACTACCTTGCCACTGTCGGCAACTGCTACGCTTGCTGTCAAATCTGACTCACGCGAACCGATTCCAGCGATGTAATTCTGGCCGAAAGTCACGGCTGCCGTGTCAACTGCCACATCCATCAACTTGGCATATCCGGCTATGTCGCTTGCCTTGCCTTGATATTGGGCCATGAGTGCATCGCCTTTCTTTTCGTTGCGCACGATGGCTGTAAGCTCATTCTTCACTTCTGGCGCATTGGCTGGCAGATAACCTTCCTTATATACATAGTCGAGCGATGCTACTATCATCTTGTCGTTACCTTGTTTGTCGAAAATAGGAGAAACAGCACCCGGCTCAACTTCAAACAGCCACCTTACCACTTCGCGAGAACTTTCGATGCCATTGATTTGCGGAGTGGACGAAATCACACGAGCCAACATTGCATTGTAACCGGCACGAGCCGCATTCTTTTCAAACAACTCGGCAGTGTTGTTAGTGCTGATGAACGATTGCAGGCTGTCGCGCAAGTCTTGAGTGGTCTTGTCGCTTGGATATACGGTGTAGGTGATTTGTGCCAAGTCATAAAGTTGCTTAGGTGCTTTAAGCTCGTTTATCTTCACATAAATTGCTCCTTGCTCCGACTGGTTGAGTACGAAATAATCCTTGCCAGCAGCACGGAACTTGGCAATTGTCGAGTCGGGAGTGCCGATGAGCGACTGCCACAGATTCTCTTGTCCTTGAGTGCCTTCTATTTTCAAAATTTCGGCGTATGCAGTACCAGCATTAAGCAGATTGAGAACAGAGTCTTGCATATTCTTCGGACCTGCGACGCTCATCAAGCTCACGTTAACCGAGTCAAGCCCCATTTCCTTGCCTACCAGCTTGTTGATTGTGTAAGTGTTGGACTGGAACTTCGGCGATGTGACATCGCCTACGGCAGCTTTTGCAACGAAGTCGCGAACATCGTTTTGGCGCAAGTCGGTCAGGCGAACAGTGTTCTCCCTGATAGTAAGCTCGGTATTGCTGCGGATTTCATCAACACCCTCTGTAGAAACAAGCTTGGTGTAAATGCCATTGATAAACGACTGTGCCTGGTTCAAGTCGGCTGTTGACGGAGTAATATCCACAGAAATCACGTGTGCTATGCGCATCTCTTCGGGAAGCTTGTACAGCTCCTTCTGCTTGTTGTATTCAGCTTGTATTTCGCTGTCGCTCACCTCATAATCGTCATTCTTCAATGTCGAATAGTTGACACGTGCAAATTGTATTGTGTTCGTGACAGCATTCTCGGCCGCCATTTCTTTCTTGTCGAGGTCGTTGGCGCGGATTGTACCCATTATAAGAGCCTGCAACTTCTCAAGTTTCATGTTGTTTTCCACATTCTCTTCGAGTTGCAACCAAGCTGTGCGTGCCTCGGCAACGTCGGCCTCACCAAGACCGTATTTCGACGGGTTGAAAATCATGTCGCGCATTTCCGACGGCGATTGGGCACCGCTTTGGCGCACGAATTGCAGCACCTCGGGACGCGCATTTTGGCCGATGATGGCTTCAGTGATTTCACTGTCGCTCACTTCGATATCCAATGCTTCAAGCTCGTCTTTGAGCAATATTTCTTGAATCATTTGGTTCATCACCTCGCTTTGCAGCATTGCACCGTCGATATTGCTGCGATTCGACTGCATCTGCTGGCTGACGATTTCATAACGGCGTTGGAAATCCATCGCATCAATTTTAGTGTTTCCCACCTTGGCCACGGTATTACCGTCGCCGAAGAAAGCCCTGCCCGAGTTAAGGAAGTCGGTCAAAATAAAGGCCAAAAGAGCCACACCGATGAAAACTACCAACAGGACTGCTTTGCTTCTAATTTTCTCTAAAGCTGCCATTTAAGTTATTATGTTTTTTGTTATTTTATACAATCGTCATGCGCCACGCACCGACTGCATGGCAAAAATATGCTCAATAAAAAGCGCACAAAGATACCAATTTTTTACATTTATAGCAAAAAGTGCCTGATTTTTTGCATCTTCACACCACGACTCTTTCTTTTATAGAAACATTAGGTGGGGCGGCGAAGCCGTCCATTTCATAGACAATTACGTGGGCTAAATGAAAGAGCCGTGTCTTCACAATCCTACCAAAACGCTTAGACCACGGCTAAACCCAAATCGGTCATTAGATTTGGGCTAAATGATGCAACAGTGCCACACGGCATCAAGCCGCATGGCACTGTTGTATTATGAGGAAATATCTCGGCCTTTACTTGGCAGGAGCGGTGTAGCTCTCGCCCATGTTGTAGAGTATAAAGCTGTAAATGTCGGTGTATTCGTCGATTACTTTAGATACCGGTTTGCCACCGCCATGACCGGCCTTGCTGTCGATGCGGATAAGATGCGGCTTCGGGCCTATGTTAGACGCTTGCAACGTTGCGGCATACTTGAACGAGTGAGCCGGCACCACGCGGTCGTCGTGGTCGGCTGTAGTGACAAGGATAGCCGGATATACGGTACCGTCGTCCTTTACGTTGTGCAGCGGCGAGTAACCGCGCAAATACTCAAACATCTCCTTGCTGTCGTCGCTGCGGCCATAATCACCGGCCCAGTTCCACCCTATGGTAAACTGGTGGTAGCGCAACATGTCCATCACGCCCACCTGCGGCACTGCAGCGGCAAACAAGTCGGGTCGCTGGTTGACAACTGCACCGATAAGCAGACCGCCATTCGACGCACCGTTGCAAGCGAGCTTTTCGGGGCAGGTGTAGCCCTCCTTGATAAGGTACTCGGCAGCTGCAATGAAATCGTCAAACACATTCTGCTTGTTCAGCTTCGTGCCAGCCTGGTGCCATTGCTCGCCATATTCCGAACCGCCACGCAAGTTGACCGATGCAAAAATGCCACCGTTCTCGATAAACGGCAGATTGCGCGGGTTGAAACTTGGCGTGAGGCTGATATTGAAGCCGCCGTAGCCATAGAGCAGCACAGGGGTCTTACCGTTGCGTTCGAGGCCTTTCTTGTAGGTTAGGAACATTCTCACCGTAGTACCATCCTTGCTCGTGAAAGGCACCTGTTCGGTCACATACTCATCAAGGTCGATGTCGAGCGACGGACGCCAATATTCGGTCGATACATTGGTTTTCTTATCGTAGGTGTAAATGAATCCCGGCACGGTGAACGACGACATTGCATAGAACACCTCGTCGTGCTTGGAACTTGCCACAAACGATGCCGAACCTATAATAGGCAATTCAATCTCGTTGAGCATGTTGCCTTCGCGGTCATAAACGTATGCACGGTTATATGCATCCTTCTCATATTCCACGATGAAATTGTCCTTGCCCGACGGAATTACGCTTACGAGCATCTCGTCCTTCTCCGGCAAAATAGTCTTTTTCAGCTTGAGCGTGCGCAGGTCGTAGGCTTCGAGTTTGCCCATAGCCGCGTCCTTGTTGGTATAAACATATATCACGTTGCGGTCGGTGTCGATGCCCACCACGCCGCACTGGCAATCCATGCCGCCAACCACTGTGCGGTATTTTGCCCCAGGTTGCTTGGTGTCCTTGATGAGGATATTGGAATTCTCGCCGTCGGAAGGATACATCAGCAAGTAGCGGTTATCCTCGACTTGCGCCGAGTAGAACATTAGCGGGCTGTCGCCTTGGTACTCGATGCGGTCGGCCGATTGCGGCGTTCCGAGCTTGTGATAGAATACTTTGTGGTATTCATTCTTGGTCGAGTATGCCTTTTCGGCATCTTTCGGAGCATCATATCCGCTGTAATAGAATCCGTCGCCAAGCCACTCCACCGACGTGAATTTTGCCCATACGATGTGGTCGTCGAGCAGCGAGCCGTCGGCAAGGTTCATCACATAAATTTCGTTCCAGTCGCTGCCGCTACGCGATATTGTGTAAGCCATATATTTACCATCGTCACTGAAGCTGATGGTTGCAAGCGCCACTGTGCCGTCGTCGCTGAGCTTGTTGGGGTCAAGCACCACACGCGCCTCTCCACCGAGCGAGTCTTGCACGTATAGTACACTCTGGTTTTGAAGCCCGGTGTTGCGG
>CALUMJ010000024.1 GCA_944321715.1 uncultured Muribaculaceae bacterium
CAGGGCATGTGTTGGCATGGCACTTGCGCATCATCACGCAGCCAAGCACAATCAGTGCCGTAGTGCCGAATGCAAATTCCTCGGCTCCCAACAGTGCCATGCTCACCACGTCGTGGCCTGTCTTGATTTGCCCGTCGGTCTGCAAGCGCACTTGTCCACGCAGCCCGTTAAGCACCAGCGTCTGCTGTGTTTCGCTAAGCCCGATTTCGGGCGAAATGCCGGCATACCTCACCGACGAGGCTGGCGACGCACCTGTGCCACCTTCTGCGCCCGAAATTACCACAAGGTCGGCCTTGGCTTTAACCACTCCGGCGGCGATAGTTCCCACGCCGCTCTCGGCAACGAGTTTGACACTGATTTTAGCTCGTGGATTGACATTCTTCAGGTCGAAAATCAGTTGCGCCAAGTCCTCGATGGAGTAAATATCGTGGTGGGGTGGTGGCGAAATCAGCGAAATGCCCGGGATTGAATGGCGTGTGCGAGCAATCACTTCATCGACCTTGAAGCCGGGTAATTGTCCACCTTCACCGGGTTTCGCGCCCTGTGCCACCTTGATTTGTATTTCTTCGGCATTGGCAAGGTACTCGGCTGTAACGCCAAACCGGCCCGATGCCACTTGCTTGGTCTTGCTGTTAAGTGCGATGCCGTCGATGCTGTCGTGGAACCGCACCGAGTCTTCGCCGCCCTCGCCCGTGTTGCTTCTCGACCCGAGCGCGTTCATTGCCAAAGCAAGTGCCTCGTGCGCCTCCTTGCTGATAGCCCCGAACGAAATTGCGCCAGTCACGAAATGCTTCACAATCTCTTCGACAGGTTCGACCTCGTCGATTGGGATTGGGTTCTTCTTGAACGTGAAGAAGTCACGCAGGAAGATTGGCGATGGTTTGTCGTCGGCACGGTGGGTAAATTCTTTGAATTTCTTGTAGCTGCCAAGGCGTGTGGCCAACTGCAGTAGGCTTATAGTTTCGGGGTTCCACGCATGTTGCTCGCCATCTTTGCGGTAGGAATATTGCCCGATGTAAGGCAATATTTCCCCGTTGTGGTTATGGGCGAATCCAGCGTCATGGAACTTGATGTAGTCGGTGGCAATCTCTTTCAGCCCGATGCCACCAATCGACGATGTGGCGGTGCCGAAATATTCCTTGAGCAGCTCCTCGCCAAGCCCCACGGCTTCGAAGATTTTTGCCCCGCGGTATGAGCGTATGGTGCTTATTCCCATTTTGCTCATGATTTTGTACAGCCCCTTGCAAATGGCTTTTATGTAGTTTTTCTCGGCGGTTTCGTAGTGCATTGGCAATTCGCCGTCGTGCGACAAGTGGTCGAGTACGGCAAAAGCCATGTATGGGTTGATGGCACTTGCGCCATATCCCAGCAGCAATGCAGCGTGCATCACCTCGCGTATTTCTCCGCTTTCGACAACCAATGCCGTCTGCACACGTTTCTGCACACTGATTAAGTGGTGGTGCACTGCACTCACGGCCAGCAATGATGGAATGGCAGCATGTGTGGCGTCGATGCCGCGGTCGGAGAGGATTATGTAGTTTGCTCCGTTCGACACGGCTTCTTCGGCATCGGCGCACAATTTGCTTATAGCCTCGCGCAGTCCGGCCACTCCGCGGCTCACCTCGAAGAGCATGGGCAGCTTCACGGTGTTGAACCCTTTGTAGCGTATGTTGCACAGTATGTCGAGCTGCGTGTTGGTCAGTATCGGGTGCGGCAACCTCACCATCTTGCAGTGCCCTTCGTCGGGCAACAATATGTTAGTGCCTACGGCTCCCACATATTCGATGAGCGACATTACCAACTCTTCGCGAATCGGGTCGATGGCGGGGTTGGTGACTTGCGCAAACTGTTGGCGGAAGAAGTTGAACAGCAGTTGTGGCTTCTGCGACAATACGGCAAGCGGCGTGTCGTTGCCCATCGAGGCGGTGGGTTCCACGCCCTTGTCGCACATGGGAATGATGATTTTCTCCACATCTTCGCGAGTGAACCCGAACGCCCTCAGGTGGCAATCATAGTCGTCAACGCTGTTGCTCACCTTGCGGCCGCTGCGCAGCGTGTCAAGCTCGATGCGGTTGGCCGACAGCCATTTGCGGTAGGGGCGTGCCGAGGCCAGTTCCTCCTTGATTTCGCCGTCGTAATATATGCGGCCCTCTTGTGTATCAACAAGCAGGATTTTGCCGGGCTGCAAACGGCCTTTTTCCTTGATTTTCTCTGGCTCGAAACTTGTCACACCTGCCTCACTTGCCACCACCATGATGTCGTCCTTGGTGATTAAGTAGCGGGCAGGGCGCAGTCCGTTGCGGTCGAGCATGCCGCCGGCATAGCGTCCGTCGCTGAAGAGCAATGCGGCAGGGCCGTCCCACGGCTCCATCAATATTGAATGGTATTCGTAGAATGCCTTCAGGTCTTCGCTTATCGGGTTTTTGTCGTTGAACGATTCGGGTATGAGCATCGCCATCGCATGAGGCAGGCTCAACCCCGACATTACGAAGAATTCAAGCACGTTGTCGAGCGACGCGCTGTCGCTCATGCCTGGTTGGATGATGGGACGTATTTCTTTCACGTCGCCAAGTTGGGGCGTTGACAAGACGCTTTCGCGCGCCGCCATCCACCCACGGTTGCCGCGGATGGTGTTGATTTCGCCATTGTGCGCCAACAGGCGGAACGGCTGGGCAAGGCTCCATGTGGGGAATGTGTTGGTGCTGAACCGCGAGTGCACTATTGCCATGCCGCTCGTGAAGTAGGGCTGCGTGAGGTCGGTGAAATATTTCCGCACTTGCATCGACGATAGCATTCCCTTGTAAACGATGTTTTTGCTCGACAGCGACACCACATAGAAATCGGGGTCATCGACACGCTTCTCGATTTTCTTCCTGATTTTGTAAAGCATTCGGTCGATATTGGCCACGTCGGTCACGCCGGTTATGAACAGTTGCTTGATGTCGGGCTCGGTGCGTCGTGCATTCTCTCCGAGTACGTCGGAATTCACTGGCACGGCGCGCAGGTGCATCAATGTGAGTCCCTCGCGCTCGATTTCTTCTATTATAATACTCAGTATCGCCGATTGCCGCTCCTTGTCCTTCGGCAGGAATACAAGCCCGGTGCCATATTTGCCTTTCTCTGGCACGGGAATGCCTTGCAGCAGGATAAACTCGTGCGGGATTTGCAACATTATGCCGGCACCGTCGCCAGTCTTGTTGTCGGCACCTTCGGCACCGCGGTGCTTCATGTTTTCCAATACCCTCAAGGCCGAATCGACTAATTCGTGAGATTTGTTTCCGTGAATGTCAACAATCATTCCTACGCCACATGCGTCATGCTCGTAGGCTGGGTCATACAGTCCTGCGCATTGTCGCTGGCCGCCGCTGCGGCAGGGTGCGCTTTCGTTTGCTTGCTTTGTTTTCATCTCGACATTTTTATTGTATAAACCTAATAACTTTCAATTTTTGCTTGCAAAAATATATATTTTCTTTCAAATTGCTTGCAAAACAATGTAAAATTTTTCTTTTTGCGTTGAATAAATTGTTGTGCCGGTCTTGCTGGGAGAAACTTTGCGGGGGCGCGCGGCTCGTGCGCCCGCTGCGCCAATGGGCGATATATTGCTGTAATGCAGCAGAATGTGGCATATTGCAAAGGTGTGATTTGTAGCCGTCATACCATGGCGGCTCGTTACTGCCACAGTTTGCAGCACATTGTGGTTGTGGTTGCAATCGGGCGGTCATCGAGCCGCTGTCGAGGTGTCATTGGGTTGCCATCAGGCGGTCATCGAGCCGCCATGATATGACGGCTCTACAGTAATTGATGCTGTTTTGAGGACGGAAACTGGGCATTTGGTGTAGGAATCGGCATGGTTGGTGTAATTTTTTGCAGGGGGGCTTGTCGGTTGGTGTATAATTTGTTACATTTGCTAAATTCTTTCAAAAAACATGTTATTATGAGTAGCGGAGAGCAAGCAAATAGTGCGGCATTGCCCGAGGGTGCCATGCTGATGGGCGGAAAGTACCGCATTGTCAAGAAGTTGGGGCAAGGGGGCTTCGGCATCACCTATCTTGCCGAGCATGTCGAGCTTGAGAAGCGGGTTGCAATCAAGGAATTCTTTTTCGGGCAGTATTGCGAGCGCGATGCCGACACGTCGCATGTAACGGTACCGACTGCCGGCAACCGCGAGCTTGTGGAGAAGTTCCGGCGCAAGTTTGTCAAGGAAGCGAAACTCATAGCCAGCAAGCTGTCGCATCAGTCAATCGTGCGAGTGTCCGACGTTTTCAGCGAGAATGGCACGTCATATTACGTGATGGATTACATCGATGGTCGTTCGTTGTCGGAGATTGTTGCCGAGCGTGGGCGCATGGGCGAAACGGAGGCCATCGGCATCATCGACAGTGTGGGTAAGGCATTGGAGTTCATCCATTCGCAGAAAATCAACCACCTTGACATCAAGCCGGGCAATATCATGGTGGAGCGCAACTCGGGCAACGTGGTGCTAATCGACTTCGGCGTAGCCAAGCAGTATGATGCCGAAACGGGCGAGGCCACGACTACCACTCCTGTGGCACACAGCCGCGGCTATGCGCCTCCCGAGCAGTACAAGCCCGGTGGCGTGGGTAGCTTCACGCCCGAGAGCGACATCTATGCCCTCGGGGCGACACTCTACAAGATGGTAACAGGCACCACGCCCCCCGATGCAATGGACGTGGTGACGCAAGGCGGCATCCCACCGTTGCCCGGCAGCATATCTGCCCCCGTGCGGCGCGCCATCACCGCCGCCATGCAGACTGCGAAGAAAGACCGCCCGCACACCGTTGCCGAGTTCCTCGGCATACTGCACGGCAAGGCCGTCGGCGAGGAAACCGAGGTGGACGAGAAGAAGCGGAAGCAGAACGACATCGAGGTAATTGTTATCGATGATGGACGTGGTGGCAAAGGCAATAATGGCAACAATGGTGGCAGAGCAAGTGACAGCAGTGCATCGGGTCATAACCCCCAACCACAGCCAACTCCACAATCGCAGCCACGTCGCAAGTGGCTGCCGTGGGTGGTAGCTGCCGTGGTGGCAGTGGTTGCATTTGTGGCAATCATGCTGCTACCCCAGCAGCCCGAGCCGATACCACCTGATATAATAGCGGCAGTGGCAAGCGGCGCCGACACGGTGTCGCAGCAAGAGCAGCCGCAGCAGCCAGTGCGGCCACCGTCGCAGCCACAGGTCCAACAGCAGCAACCTGCACAGCCTAATTCACCACAGCCAACGCAACAAATAGTTCAGCAGCAGTCGCAATTTGTGCAACCAACAGTAATTGAGCCAGAGCAAACAGAGCGGCATCAGAACAATTTGATGGAAATTGAGATGGTGTGGGTTTCTGGTGGCACGTTCTCTATGGGTGCAACAACGGAGCAAAGTGGCGATGCGTACAGTGATGAAATTCCTGCTCACAGGGTTACGTTGGGTGGCTATTACATAGGCAAGTATGAAGTGACGCAGAAATTATGGAAGGCAGTGATGGGCAGCAACCCGAGTAGATTCAAGGGTGACAACCTGCCAGTGGAGAATGTAAGTTGGAACGATGTACAAGAGTTTATCCGCAAGTTGAACCAGCTGACAGGGAAGAGTTATCGTTTGCCGACTGAGGCAGAGTGGGAGTATGCGGCACGTGGCGGCGGTAGCAGCCTCGTCTACAAGTACAGTGGCAGTAACAATATAGGTAGTGTGGCATGGTATAGGGGTAATAGCGGCTACGGAACGCACCCAGTAGGGAGCAAATCACCGAACGAGTTGGGTATCTATGACATGAGCGGGAACGTGTGGGAGTGGTGTCAGGATTGGTACGATAATGGTTATTATGATAAATTGCCGCAACGAAATCCCACAGGACCTACTAGTGGGGTGCACCGCGTGTGCCGTGGCGGTAGCTGGTACGATGATGATAGGAGCTGCCGGGTGTCGAACAGGAGTCGTAGCAACTCTAGCAATCGGCGCAACTACCTTGGTTTTCGCCTCGTCCTTTAGTTTTAATCTTTTGAGGAGGTAGTGGAGCAGTTTCGTTTGGTGTCTGCATCTTTGCGTACTGCATATTTGTTGTAGAGCCGTCATACCATGGCGGCTCGATGATAGCTCGATTGTGACCGCAATATACTGTAAATGTGACAGTAACGAGCCGCCATGGTATGACGGCTCTACATGATGGCCCGCTGAGTGTGGGTGCAATGGGCTGTAAGTGTTGCAGTAACGAGCCGCGGTGCGCCACGGATAGATTACTGCTTGGGGAGGGTGAGAATCCAGGGCTTTGCGATGGGGATTTTTATTGCCACTTTGGTGGATATGTTTTTTAGGTATTCGGCGGCTTCGGGGGCTGTGTCGAAGCCTTCGACAACGACGTAGTAGGTGCTTTCGGAGTCCTTGACCACGTAGGAGCCGTGTCCGTTGTTGATAAGACGGTTGCGGAACGAGCGGGCGTTGAATAGCTGGCGGTATTCGCCCACCACCACATTATAAGGTTTTATGTCGGCACGGGTGCCATCGACAATATCGACGTAGGTAGTCACCATGCGCACCGAGTCGCCCATCACGACGGCGGTGTTGGCCGTGCGTTCGGCTTCGATGCGGGCGTAGGTGTTTTCGTCCACGCCTGCCATCTCGCGCTGGCGTTCACGGGTGATGTCGTATGCGGCACGGTAATTGGCCTCGCTCGACTTGCACGATGCGAGCATGGCCAATGCCGCAAGTGGTATTATATATAGCGCTTTCATAATTCACATTTATATATGTGTTGCAAATGTACGACAATAATCGCTTTGTTGCATTGCGCCGCCAAAAAATAATAGTGTCGCTTGTGTTTCTTTGTTTTTTTAATGTAACCTTTGCATTGGTGAGAATAAACAAGCTGAACGTATGAAAGTAGGAGATAGAGTGTTCATTTCTCCCGACCTGACCCTGCAAAAGGATTGGCTGCCGGGAATTGTTATCCAAATGGAGAACAATCCCTTTGTGGGCATTGTGATATCGGCGGAAACCGAAGACCACAACGTATTTTTTGGCCGTGACGACATGTTCAAGCCAATAGAGGAGGAAGTATGTTTGCCATAAGTTTTGACATGACGGTTTAGAGTCTTGAAAACCAATTATGGCAAACCGTATAACTGAGCATGTTATGAGATAAAGGTGTGCTTGAAGAAAAACGGCTTTGAGTGGATTCAAGGTAGTACCTATCTCACAGCCAATGGCAACTTGAGCAACCTGTACAAGGCAATAAACGACCTTTGCAAGTATGATTGGTTTAAGAAGTCGGTTCGTGACATACGTGCTTACAAAGTGGAGGATTGGTCGGATTTCACACCGATTGTAAAAGAGGGTTAATATTCAACTACTTACCGTCGTTTCGTGTGAAGTTTCGTAACGTCCATTCATCCGCAGCCGTGGGGCGCGTGCCGAAATTGCGCAATAGTGAGATTTTCTGCAAAAAAACAGGGGCGATAATTTCGTTGGTTATTGAATAATTGTATAAATTTGCGGACGATTTAAACAATGTTGTGTTGTTGTATGGCACAACGGAAAAAACTATTAAAATGATAAACATTACTTTTCCAGATGGAAGCGTGAAGCAATTTGAGAGCGGCGTAACTCCACTCCAGATTGCCGAGAGTATCAGCCAGCGGCTGGCACAAGATGTGCTTGCGGCTACGTTAAACGGCGAGGAATGGGATATCTCAAGGCCAATTTGTAGCGATGGCGAGATAAAACTGTTCAAGTGGGATGACCCTGAAGGCAAACATGCCTATTGGCACACATCGGCGCACTTGCTTGCCGAGGCGTTGCAGGAGCTTTACAAGGGCATCCAATTCGGCATTGGCCCGGCGATTGAAAATGGGTTCTACTATGACATCGACCCGGGCGAGAATGTCATTACCAGTGCCGATTTCCCCAAGATTGAGGCCAAGATGGCCGAGCTTGCCGCCAAGGACGAGGCTGTGGTGCGCAAAGATATTTCAAAAGCCGACGCTTTGAAATATTTTGGTGACCGTGGCGAGACGTATAAATGCGAATTGATAAATGACCTCGAAGATGGTCATATAACCACATATACACAGGGCAACTTCACCGACTTGTGCCGCGGCCCGCACTTGCCATCGACAGGCAAGATAAAGGCTATCAAGGTACTTTCGCTTGCCGGTGCATACTGGCGTGGCGACGAGAAGCGCAAGCAGATGTTGCGCGTGTATGCCATCACGTTCCCCAAGAAGAAGATGCTCGACGAGTATCTCGCATTGCTCGAAGAGGCCAAGAAACGCGACCACCGCAAGCTCGGGAAAGAGATGGAGCTGTTTGCATTCTCGGCCAACGTGGGGCCGGGTCTGCCATTGTGGCTTCCCAAGGGGGCGGCATTGCGCGACCGCTTGGAGCAATTCTTGCGCAAGATACAGAAGCGTTATGGCTACTTGCAGGTAATCACCCCGCATATCGGCAACAAGATGCTGTATGTGACTTCGGGCCACTATGCCAAGTATGGCAAGGACTCGTTCCAGCCAATCCACACACCCGAGGAGGGCGAGGAATATTTCTTGAAGCCGATGAACTGCCCGCACCACTGCGAGATTTACAAGGTATCGCCGCGGTCGTATAAGGACCTGCCATTGCGCTATGCCGAGTTTGGAACGGTTTACCGTTACGAACAGAGCGGCGAATTGCACGGATTGACCCGTGTGCGCGGATTTACGCAAGACGATGCCCACATATTCTGTACACCCGACCAGCTCAAGGGCGAGTTCTTGAAAGTGATGGATATAATCTTCTACATCTTCAAGGCTTTGCACTTCGACAACTATGAGGCTCAAATCTCGCTGCGCGACCCCAACAACCGCGAAAAATATGTGGGAACCGACGAGAATTGGGAAAAGGCCGAACGTGCCATCGTCGAGGCTTGCGAGGAAAAGGGATTGCCGGCAAAGAAGGTAATAGGCGAGGCCGCGTTCTATGGGCCGAAACTCGACTTCATGGTTAAAGATGCCATCGGCCGCCGTTGGCAGCTCGGCACAATCCAAGTCGATTACAACCTGCCTGAACGTTTCGGGCTTGAATATACAGGTGCCGACAACCAGAAGCACCGCCCCATCATGATACACCGTGCGCCATTTGGCTCGATGGAACGCTTCGTGGCCGTGCTGCTTGAACACACAGCAGGAAAATTGCCGTTGTGGCTTGCTCCCGACCAAGTGGTGGTGCTGCCAATCAGCGAGAAGTACAACGATTATGCGCGCCGGGTAGTCGAGATATTGTCGGAGCGAGACATCCGCGCCTTCATCGACGACCGCAACGAGAAAATAGGCCGTAAAATCCGCGACAATGAGCTAAAGCGCATACCTTACTTGCTCGTTGTAGGCGAGAAAGAGGCACAAAATGAAGAGGTTTCGGTGAGAAAACAGGGCGAAGGTGATAAAGGTTCGCAAAAAATTACTACCTTTGCAGACGATTTTGCAAGCGAAATCGAGAAAATGACAAACTTTTAAGTTAACTGAATGGAGAAAAAGCCATCGTGGACAGGCCCGAAAAAGCCTAACAATGAAAACAACCAGGCAAAAGGGGGAAGAAGGAACGATAAGGAAAAGGACGGACATGCCATCAACGAGCAGATAACCGCCAAGGAGGTGAGGCTTGTGGGTGACAATGTGGAACAAGGTGTGTATCCGATTGCCGAGGCAATGCGGATTGCCGACGAGCAAGGCCTCGACCTTATAGAAATATCTCCGAATGCAGCCCCGCCGGTGTGCCGCGTGTTGGACTATCAGAAATTTTTGTACCAGCAACGCAAAAGGCTTAAAGAGCAGAAAGCCAAGTCGGTTAAGGTTGTGGTGAAAGAAATACGTTTCGGCCCACAAACCGACGACCATGACTACAACTTCAAGTTGAAGCATGCGATGGAGTTCCTCAAGGAAGGAGCGAAAGTGAAAGCATACGTGTTTTTCCGCGGCCGTTCCATCCTCTTTAAAGAGCAGGGTGAGGTGTTGCTGCTGCGATTTGCCAACGACCTTGAAGAATATGGCAAGGTGGAGCAGATGCCTATACTTGAGGGCAAAAGGATGACGATTTTGTTAACTCCGAAGAAGTCGAAATAAACACGAGCCTTGTGCAAGCGTCGAGTTGCTACATGACGCGCGCAAGCTGCAAGGCGCAATCATGATTAAAACGGGAGCATGGCTTGTAAGTGCCATGCCCCTATTTGATATAAAAACAATTTAAACTAAAAGTAAAAATGCCAAAGATTAAGACTAACTCCGGTGCCAAAAAGAGGTTCGCCCTTACCGGAACGGGTAAAATCAAAAGAAAACATGCTTTCAAAAGCCACATTCTGACAAAGAAGTCGAAGAAACGCAAGAGAAACCTCGGCTATTTCGCAACAATCAGCACAGCCGACCGTTCAAACATCAAGAAACTGCTTGTGTTGAAGTAAGTGTGTGGTGCAACACTTGTTGCAGAGCATAAATATTCTTTTGGAGATAAAAAACAAAACAATTTATTAACCGAATGTCTCAGCAAAGTAAAGAGCAGAAAAGCCGCTGACATTCACAAACATTAGCAAAATGCCAAGATCAGTAAATCATGTTGCCTCAAGGGCACGCAGGAAGAAAATTCTAAAACTTACAAAGGGTAATTACGGGGCACGCAAGAATGTTTGGACCGTCGCCAAAAACACATGGGAAAAGGGCCAAACGTATGCATATCGTGACCGCAAGAACAAAAAGCGCACATTCCGCGCACTGTGGATACAACGTATCAATGCAGCAGCTCGCCTTGAAGGGCTTTCTTATTCCCAATTGATGGGTTTATTGCACAAGGCTGGGATTGAAATCAACCGCAAAGTTCTTGCCGATTTGGCTCTCAACAATCCCGAGGCTTTCAAGGCTATCGTTGACAAGGTAAAAGCACCAGTTGCCTAAAGATGGCCTGAAGCGCATACCGGCATATAAGCGGCTCGGACGATGCCGCACAGGTGTGCGATGTGTGGATTGTTAATATTCACAGCACTTTTAATTTAATTATAAACTTTAAGTTGCAGTGCAATCTCTGGCAAGAGTAAAGTAGATTGGAGCTTGTTAATATTGCGCTGGCAATAAAATACAGTAAGAAAACAATGGATTTAATTAAAATAGTAGAAAAGGCTTTTGAGAGCGGCAAGGAATTGCCTCCATTTCAACCAGGCGATACTGTAACTGTGTCGTATCGCATCAAGGAAGGTAACAAGGAACGTGTTCAGCAATATCGCGGTGTGGTAATACGCATCGTCGGCGAAGGCCGCAAGAAACGTTTCACCGTTAGGAAAATGAGCGACAACATCGGTGTTGAGCGTATTTTCCCGATGGATTCGCCGTTTATCGACAGCGTCGAAATCAACAAGTATGGTAAAGTGCGTCGTGCAAAGCTGTACTATCTGCGTGGCTTGACGGGCAAGAAGGCTCGCATCAAGGAACGCCGTGTAAAAACTCCGGTTTCGACCGAGGCATAGAAATAAATTTACTACATATCTTTGCTTTAAAAGGGGGTGCGTCGAATGTGATATTCGGTGCACCCACTTGCATTTTGTGCATGGAGTTGCCAGTGGGCAGCAGGAGCAAAGGCGCACTGTGGGCACAAATAGTGTTAACATGGGTTAAATGTCGGCTGCCCAGTGCAAGGTTTCGCCGAATGTTGGTTTATAGGGTAAAAACACGATAAAAACGAAGAAATATGAATAAGTTGAATAAATTAGTCTTTATGCTGGCCGCGACAGGAACGGCGGCACTGTCGTTGGTGTCGTGCAACGATGACGATGACGACTGGATGCTGGTTTACCAGCCTTATACGGTAAATGCGATTGTGACAGTGAAGCCTGTTGACGATGGCGACTGTTACTTCCAACTCGACGATTCTACCACGTTACAACCAATCAATCTCAAAGGTTCGCCCTACGGAGAGAAGGAAGTACGCGCACTGGTGAATTACTATGAAATGAAGGAGGTAATCAACCCCAACAGCTTGAACGTGTATGTCAACTGGATGGATAGCATCCGCACTAAGCCAACTGTGGCAACGCTTGGCGACTTGAATGACGAAGCATACGGTAACGACCCTATCGAGATAGTCAACGACTGGTACACGGTTGCCGAAGATGGTTACTTGACGTTGCGCTTCAGGACGCTGTCGGACCGCACTGGCCGTGTGCATTATGTCAACTTGTTGACCGGCGTTGACGATGACGACCCATACACTGTGGAACTGCGGCATGATGCCCGTGGCGACGTGTCGGGGATAGCAACTGACGGACTGATTGCATTCGACCTGAGCCAACTTCCCGACACAGGGGGCGAAGTGGTGAAGCTGACCTTGAAGTGGAAAGGTTATGATGCCGACAAGTCGGTGACATTCGACTATTGCACCCGAGGCAGCTCAAGTGCCGGAGATTCGGAGGATGTTAATGGAACAAACGCCCCGATAGAGGTTGAATCGCTGAAATTAGAAGTGGAATGACCATTATTTAGCAATAACAGCCCACTGTGACGTGTTTGTTTACCCTGCATACGTTTTATAATTAGATGACGAGCTTCGATGAGATATGAGAACAACGCTTGTTTAATTCACGGCAGTGGGCATTTTTCTATGGGAATTTTTAGTATTAACCTATAAATGATAATTTTAAAGAAAGATGAAAAAGTTTATTTTTACAGCTATGGTAATGTGTGTTTGTTCAATGGTAGTGGCATCGTGTAGCGACGATGACGACCCAATTGAACCATTGACAGCCGACAGCGTGAAAGGCTCATACACCGGAGTATTGACGATTAGCGGCGACACAGTGGGTGATGCTTCTGTGGTCGTAGGCGACACGGTGGCAATCAACGCCCTTCCTGTTGACTCGATATTGGGAATAGCAGTACCGGCTGAACATTTTGACGAAGCATTGGCATCGGCACAGGTGGTCGATTATGTGATTGACTACACGACGAATATATTTGGGCTGAACTTGTTTGCCGACTTTACTTTCGCTCCGGTCAGCATCGATGTGGAGTATGGTGGCGCAAGCCATGTGGTAGAAGCCACGTTCTACACCGAAAAAAGTGGCGTATATAACGGAAGCGATTATTCGTTCTCGTTTGAAATGCAGCTTGAAAAAGTTACGCTCGACGGTGCAGAAGTCACTATTGGCAATCCGCAACTTTATGAATTTGACTTGGATAAGGCCATAATTAATCTATATTAAGAAACTGTTTTGAATTTTTGCAGAACATTTTTTGAATGAAGTTCTTTGTTTATGTTTTGAGAGCTTTTTCGGATTGTTTTTTCAACTTTAGCTTTTTAGACTTATTCAAAAAATAATCAAAACCGCCTCGAAAATTCATCTCAAACCATTGAACAAAAAAGCAAAACAGTTTCTAAGGCACAATTTATCTTGCCGGCTAATGGAAAAAATGTTAGTTATAATTTGAAAAAGACGATTGGGTTTGCATGGCGGCTTTGCACGGGCGTCATGCAATCCTGCATCGTTACCCTTGTGGCTGAACTGCCAAAATGTATCTATCATTGGTAAATAACGGAAAAAATAATGAACAACAATTGCTGGCCGATGTCGTTGCCGGCAAGCAGGCTGCAATGAGAGGACTGTATGATTGTTATGCAAGGTACCTTTCGGCAGTCGTTGCTCGTTACATACCCGATGAAGATGACCTGAAAGACGTGTTACAGAATAGCTTTGTAAAGATATTTACAATGATAAATAAATTCCAATATCGAGGTGAAGGTTCGTTAAAGGCATGGATGACGCGTATTGCCGTTAACGAGTCGCTTGATTGGATAGCCGCCAACAAGCAGGTTGACGGATTTGCCGAGAATGGCTATGATGCAATAACAGATGATTATGAAGAACCCAATGTCGATGATATTCCCATGCCAGTCATACTTGAAATGATAAGGCACCTGCCGGCAGGATACCGCAGTGTGTTCAACTTGTATGTATTTGAAGGTAAAAGCCATCGCGAAATAGCCCGGACGCTGAACATAAAAGAGGATTCGTCGGCATCGCAATTGCACAGAGCCAAAGCTATTCTTGCATACCAGATTAATGAATATCGGCAACACTTAAAAGACTAAGAAATGGAAGAACAATGGTTGAAAAAACTGAAAGAACGTTCGGAAAATTTCGAGCGTGATGTTCCGCAGGGGTTATGGGAATGTATTCAGCATTCGATGGACGAGCAGAATGGTGCCATTAGGAATGCCGAGCAGAATGAGCCCGAAAAAAGTTTACGCAAGATAGCCCCTATGGTGTGGTTGCGGCGCGCGGCTGCGGTTGCAGCAGTGTTATTGCTTGCAGTCATGACCTTTGTGGCATTGCGCGACGATACCGTGCAGCTCGATGTTACAAATGAAACCTCGAAGGTGCATTCGCCTGTTGTCGCACAGAGTGGTGAGCAAAAGGACGTAGATGAAATGAATGGCGATGAAGCATTGATTGCCGAAAACAGCAGCATACCGCGTGCGGGTCAAGGAAGCGTCGGCCATGCAGAAACTGATGTGCAAAGTGAACGATTTGGTAAAGTTGTTGCTGATACGGTTGCAAATGTTGTAACCGATGTTGTAGGTGCAGAAGGTCAAGCTATGTTAAAACCGACTGAAGAAACAAATGACAACGCCACAAATGAAAGTAACGGAGGTGACAAATCACACCATTCGGTATTCGACAACATACGGCAAAAATCAACACGAGATGCCTCGAAACGGGATTATGAATACAGGTCACATAATAGGCTTCAAGTAGAGCAATCGAGCAAATGGAGCATGAACCTGTATGCGTCAAATATGTCGGGAACCAATAATTCGTCGTATGGCTACAGGAATTTCACCATGGGTGCCAATCCTTTCAGCACTATGCCGAAACAAGAAACATGGACGACAGGAGCAATGGCAAATATAATGTTCAACAACATTGATGCCGTGACCGAAACTAAAGTGAACCACCACTTGCCATTACATGTGGGTGCAATGGTGAAATATGAAATTACCGACCGGTGGGGTGTTGAAACCGGTCTTACCTACACGCTGCTGAAATCAGATTTGACCTCGGGCAGCGACCTTGACTATTATGCTACCGAGCAGTCGCTCCATTACCTCGGCATACCGGTGAATGTGAGTTTCACCGTGTGGCACAACGACCGCTTCAATGTATATGTAGGTGCTGGAGGGGCTATGGACATACCGTTGTCGGGCAAGACTGTCACCAATTATGTCAACAGCGGCAATGTGGTTGATAGTGAAACTGGCGATGTTGACATAGACAGGCTGCAGTGGTCGGTATCGGCAGGCGTGGGCGTGCAGTATAATATCATCGACAAGCTTGGCGTGTATGTCGAGCCTGGGGTAAAATATTATTTCGACGACGGCAGCGACGTGCTCACCAGATACAAGGACAAGCCATGCAATTTCAATTTGCAGGTAGGGCTGCGCTTTACGTTTAAATGAACACGGATAAAAAAATCTTGTGACATATATGTGGGGCGATTGATGAAAATTGCGTATCTTTGTCAATATGAAAGCAAAGCATAATCAACTATTGCCGTCGAGCCAATGCGTGGTGCAGCGCATGGCATGGGGGCGTGATAACGGGAAAGTCAATCATAATAAGCCATTTTTCGTTAAGTGGCATGTGTGATTGGCTTTTTTTGTGCAGCATTTCATGTAACATAACCCTATATAACTATATACTTTAAATCGACGAATAATTATGAATAGTGAAAGTCTGGTTTCAATTTCAGATTTCTCAAAAGATGAAATTTTGTCGCTGCTTGAATCGGCAAGCCGGTTTGAGGCATCTCCCAACAGGAAATTGTTGGAGGGCAAGGTGGTGGCAACATTGTTCTTTGAGCCTTCGACCCGCACGCGCCTCAGCTTTGAAACTGCGGTCAACAGGCTTGGAGGCAGGGTCATAGGCTTCTCCGATGCCAACACTACAAGTTCGTCAAAAGGCGAAACGTTGCACGACACCATCATGATGGTGAGCAATTATGCCGACTTGATAATAATGCGCCATTACCTTGAAGGTGCGGCTCGATATGCGAGCGAATTTTCGCCTGTTCCAATCATCAATGCGGGAGATGGGGCCAACCAGCATCCGTCGCAGACGATGCTCGACTTGTATTCAATCTACAAGACGCAGGGAACGCTTGAAAACCTGACCATCACGATGGTGGGCGACCTGAAATATGGCCGCACTGTGCATTCGTTGCTCATGGCCATGTATTATTTCCACCCACGTTTCAATTTCGTGGCTTGTGACGAATTGAAAATGCCCATCGAGTACAAGGAATTTTGTAACAAACATGGGATTGAATACCATGAGTATACCGATTTCAGCGAAGATGTAATCAACGAAACCGACATATTGTACATGACTCGCGTGCAGAGGGAACGTTTTACCGACATCATGGAATATGAGCGAGTCAAGAACCTCTACACGCTGCGAAATTCCATGCTGCTCGGCAGCAAGGACAATTTGCGTGTGCTGCATCCGCTGCCACGTGTCAACGAGATTGCCTACGACGTCGATAGCAATCCCAAGGCCTATTATTTCCAGCAGGCACGCAACGGGCTGTATGCGCGCCAAGCTATTATATGCAAAGTTCTAGGGATTGATGTTAAATAAGGAGGACACAGTAATGACAACGATAAAAAACGATGAATTGCTTGTCGCCGCATTGCAGAACGGCACAGTGATTGACCACATACCCACTGAATCGCTTTTCAAGGTGGTGGATTTATTGGGGATTTCACGAATGAAAAATAGCGTGACGATAGGGTTCAACCTCGATAGCAAGAAGTGTGGGAAAAAAGGCATAATAAAGGTGGCCGACGTATTCCTGCACGAAGACACGCTCAACCGCATAGCCCTTGTAGCCCCGAATGCCAAAATCAATATCATCAGGGATTACAAAGTGGTGGACAAGCACACAGTGACGCTGCCCGACGACATATATGGAATAGTGAAGTGTAACAATCCCAAGTGCATCACCAACAACGAGCCGATGAGGACGCACTTCCACGTGATAGACCGCGACAATGTGGTGCTGGAGTGCCATTATTGTGAGCGCACGGTTGCAAAAGATGATATTGTGCTGGAATGAAGCAAAACTGGAAACCGGGAACGTTGATTTACCCATTGCCGGCACTGCTTGTGAGTTGTGGGGCATCGCCCGAGGAATATAATGTGTTCACAGCGAGTTGGAGCGGTACTATATGTACCAATCCGCCAATGTGCTATGTGTCAATTCGCCCTGAGCGTCACAGCCACGGCATCATAAAGCGCAACATGGAATTCACGCTCAACCTCACCACTGAGGAACTCGCACGGGCTACCGACTGGTGTGGGGTGAGAAGTGGACGCGATTACGACAAATTCAAGGAAATGGGAATCACACCGATAAAGGGCGAGAAAGTGTCGTCGCCCTACATTGCCGAAGCCCCATTGTCGATTGAATGTCGTGTGAAGGAAATAGTTTCGCTTGGTTCTCATGATATGTTTATCGCCGATGTGGTCAACATCGTTGCCGATGACCGTTATATAAATGCCGAAACAGGGGAATTTGACATGAAACGAGCCGGAATGCTTGTGTATTGCCATGGCGAGTATTTCGGGCTTGGCAATAAGATAGGACATTTCGGTTGGTCGGTAAAGAAAAAGAAATGATTGAATAATAACAATAACTATTTGTAATGGAGAGAGATAAAGTAATTTTCGACATCATCGAACGTGAGCATCAACGCCAAAAGAAGGGTATAGAACTCATAGCAAGCGAGAATTTCGTCAGCGACGAAGTAATGCAGGCAATGGGGTCGTGTCTGACCAACAAGTATGCCGAAGGTTATCCCGGACACCGCTATTATGGCGGTTGTCAAGTGGTTGACGAATCGGAAACCATCGCTATCGAACGCTTGAAACAACTGTTCGGTGCTGAATGGGCCAATGTGCAGCCTCACTCGGGCGCACAAGCCAACATGGCTGTGTTTATGGCCGTGATGAAGCCTGGCGACAAGTTCCTCGGGTTGAATCTGTCGCATGGCGGACACTTGTCGCATGGCAGCCCAGTGAATTTCTCGGGGCTTGTATATCAGCCGTTTGAATATAATGTAACGCCCGACACTAACCTTGTCGATTACGACATGCTCGAAGAGGTGGCTCGTCGTGAACACCCACGGTTGATTGTGGGTGGCGCAAGTGCTTATTCGCGTGAATGGGATTACGCCCGCATACGCCGTATTGCCGACGAGGTGGGTGCCATATTCATGTTCGACATGGCGCACCCTGCAGGGCTCATTGCCGCAGGCTTGCTCGACAACCCGGTGAAATATGCCCATATTGTCACTTCGACAACGCACAAGACGCTCCGTGGCCCACGCGGCGGCGTGATTATGATGGGCAAGGATTTTGAGAACCCATTTGGCAAGAAAAACAACAAGGGCGAATTGCGCATGATGTCGTCGTTGCTCGATTCGGCTGTGTTCCCCGGTGTACAAGGTGGCCCGCTCGAACACGTGATTGCAGCAAAGGCAGTGGCATTTGGCGAGGCGTTGCAGCCGTCGTTCAAGGAATACCAGTTGCAAGTGAAAAAGAATGCCGCCGTGATGGCTCAAGCATTGCTCGACAAGGGCTACAAGATTGCCTCGGGCGGAACCGACAACCATTGCATCTTGCTCGACCTGCGCGGCAAGTTCCCTGAACTCACAGGCAAGGTGGCCGAGCGAGCACTTGTTGCTGCCGACATTACTGCCAATAAGAATATGGTGCCGTTTGACACCCGTTCGCCATTCCTCACTTCGGGTATCCGCCTCGGCACACCTGCCATCACCACCCGCGGTGCCAAGGAAGAATTAATGGGCGAAATTGTCGAAATGATTGATACCGTGCTGCATAATGTTGATAACGATGCGGTAATCACATCGGTAAGGGAAAAGGTCAACAGCATAATGAGTGAATATCCAATGTTTGCTTATTAATTGTTGCCGATATAATAACCCCAAATCTATTGCCGATTTGGGCTAAACGCAACAGAGGGTGTGCCCGTTTGGAGTACACCCTCTGTTATGTGTTACGGTAACGTGATAATTACTGTGCGGTGGGGTTAGATTATGCCTTTGGTGGCGAGGAGTGCCGCCATTTGCTGTTGCATTTCGCGGGCTTTGGTAGCGGCTACTGCGGCGAAGTCTTTGCCATTAGAAGCGTGGATTATGCCGCGCGACGAATTGACAATGAGGCCGCACTCGTCGGTCATGCCATATCGGGCCACTTCTTCGAGGCTGCCGCCTTGAGCACCCACGCCTGGCACGAGCAGGAAGTGGCGAGGAACGATGCGGCGAACATCCTCGAACATTTTCCCCTGCGTTGCACCCACTACGAACATCATATTGCCTTGGTTGCCCCATGTCGCCACTTTGCCCATCACCTCTTCAAACAGGTAACGGCCATCGGCGGTGCGGAGCATCTGGAAATCGTGTGAACCCTTGTTGGAAGTCAGCCCGAGTACGATTACCCACTTGCCGTCGTAACCGAGGAACGGTGTAACGCTGTCTTCGCCCATGTAGGGAGCTACTGTAACGGCATCTACACCGAGCTGCTCGAAAAAGCTGCTGGCATACATACGCGATGTGTTGCCGATGTCGCCACGCTTGGCATCGGCGATGATGAACAGGTCGGGGTAGTTTTCGTTGATGTATGTCACCGTTTGTTCAAACATTTCGTAGCCACGTGTTCCGAGGACTTCGTAGAATGCGAGGTTGGGCTTGTAGGCTATGGCATACTGTGCCGTGGCATCGATGATTTGCTTGTTGAACTCAAATAGGTTGCCATCCAAGTGTGTCGGCATCTTTGCAGTGTCGGGGTCGAGGCCAACGCACAGGAATGATTGCTTGCGACGTATGTTGTCGATTAGTTGTTGCTTGTTCATTTGTCGTTATTATTGTTTAGTTGAAATAAATATCCTTTGATTTGGCTGATGCAGATACTGTCGCCCACTGTTGCCGAAATGCTTGTGAGAATGAACTTGAAGCTATTGCTGTTCTGTGGCAAGCCAGTGTATGGTTCACCGTATGATTCCTTTGTATTGAGTTGGCGCAAGGTGGCAAAGTCGATATACACAGTATCGCTGTTGTTCAATGCTATAGGTATTGCTTCATCTTTTAGAAATGATACATTGCTGTAATCATACACATCGACTTCGGTTATATGCGTTGCACCATCGGGAATATCGATTCCGTTTTCCAACGTGGTGTAGAATCCATAATAGTCGCCTTCGGTATATACAGTATCGAATGATTCATATATATAGAATTGGACGCTGTCGGCGACAAGATGGTCATAACTGTTATTGCCGTACATGTTTTGCAGATACATGAGTTTGTCGTTGATGTTCTGCCCTTCGCTGTATGGCATGATGTTGTTTATCCAGTTGGCATATTGTTCTTCCGAGAGGGGAGGAGTGTCGGTACACGTTTGCTCCATTGCAGTTTCAATCTCGTTGCACAGCGCGGTGCGTGTGATGTTTGAGAAATTTAACCACGGCAGCACCGAAGTGAACAGGAAAACGGCGGCGAAAGATGCCGGAATCCAGCTGATGCGTCGTGCGCGTGTGATGAACAAGATGATGCACACTGCATAGCACCAAGCGTTGAATGCCGCAAGATAGAGCCGTGTGACGGTGATGCCATAATCGTTGAAGCGGCGGGCTATGCCTATTGTCATAAGCACCAATAGCGGCAATATGAACATGGGCAGCCAGCGGGCAATGAATTCATCAGCTTTTTTCTTGGCGGGAAATTGGCGGAACGGGTAAAGACCTGCCTCGATGATTATGCAGCCAGCCATTGATGCAGCCACGAGCCACGACACATAGCCGTCGGGCAGCTGCCATGTCACCAATATACGTGCAGCATAGGCATAAAGCACGAGTATATATGCGGCTGTGAGTGGAATGAACACATACCGTACCAGTATGTTGAGGAAATTGTTGGTGTGAGGCAATCGGTCGTGCCTGGCATCGCCGGCAGGCATCATGCCGATGAATAGCAGTAGTGTAAGCCCAATGTTGCACACTATCATTATATCGGCATAAAGTCTGTCGCCAAATGGCAGGTCGAACAACTGCTGGATTGAAACGATAAGCAGAATGATGCCGAATGTGAACAAGAGGCCGACAAGGGCGGCTTTGATATAAGCGACTGCACTGCGCATGGCAAAGTTCCAGCATGGCATATCATTATTCCACTTGAGGAATGGTATGATAAATATGGCGACCACAACGGCTGTAACCACAGCAGCATGTGCAATGATTATTGTTGTGGAAATGTTATCGAGCAGGTATAACAATAGGGCATCGGCAAGCAATATTGATTGTCCGATGGCGTGTGTAGCCATGCGTTTGGCGCGGCTTGCCATTTCCTCGCTCCACAGTTGCAGCATCAGTGATAGCGGAATGCCGACTGGCAGGTAGTAGGAAAGTATTATGCACAAACGCTCGTCGCCTGGTTCGTTTCCGTGGTTAAGTATTATGCACCATATTGTAAGCAACACGATGAATGCAAATGCGAGAGGAAAACGAGTGATGCACCTGCTCAATGACGAGGCTGCATATTTGAGCCATTGTGAAACTATATTGTTGCCCATATCCGGATAAATGATAATATCGTTATATCTCGCTGGCTTTGAGTTTTTCGGCATTCTCGGCCACGATGAGGTGGTCGATGCAGTCTTGTATGTCGCCGTCCATGAAGGCGGCAAGGTTGTAGATGGTATATCCTATGCGGTGGTCGGTGATGCGCCCTTGCGGATAGTTGTAGGTGCGTATTTTTGCCGAGCGGTCGCCAGTCGAAACAAGTGTTTTGCGGCGCGATGCGATGTCGTCGATATATTTTTGGTGTTCCTTGTCGTATATGAATGAACGCAAGCGCGTCAATGCACGTTCCTTGTTTTTGGGTTGGTCGCGTGTTTCGGTGCATTCTATGAGTATTTCCTCGGTTTCGCCTGTGTTGGGATTTTTCCACATGTAACGCAGTCGCACGCCCGATTCCACCTTGTTTACATTCTGACCGCCGGCACCACCACTGCGGAAAGTGTCCCACTTGATTTCGCCTTCGTTGATTTCCACGTCGAATGGTTCGGCCTCGGGCAGCACGGCTACCGATGCTGCCGATGTGTGTACACGGCCTTGCGTTTCGGTGGCCGGCACACGCTGCACACGGTGTACGCCCGACTCATATTTGAGTGTGCCATATACATTTGCACCGCTCACGGTGAATATGATTTCTTTGAACCCACCTGCTGCACCTTCGCTGCTGCTCGACACTTCGACTCGCCACCCTTTGCTCTCGCAATACTTGGCGTACATGCGGAACAGGTCGCCGGCAAACAATGCAGCTTCGTCGCCGCCAGTGCCGCCACGAATTTCCACTATTGCGTTGCGGCTGTCTTCGGGGTCTTCGGGGATAAGCAGCAACTTTATTTCTTCTTCGATGCGCGGAAGTTCGGCGGTGTTGGCATCAAGTTCTTCATGCGCCATTTGGCGCAAGTCCTCGTCGCTCTCGGTTTCAAGCAATGACTTGGCTTGGTCTATTTCGTCGAGCAGCTTGCGGTAACGGTGAGTGGCGGCAAGCAGTTTTTCGAGGTCTTTGTATTCCTTGCTCAGTTTTACATATCTTTTTTTGTCGGCAATGACCGACGGGTCGGTAATGAGAGTGCCAATCTCTTCAAAGCGAGAATCTAATCCTTCAAGACGCTGTAACAGTGGTGTGGTTGACATAAATAAAATATAACTTTCTTGTTTTTCACGCAAAGTTACACTATTTTTGAGTAGTTTTAAACCTCTTAATAAAATAATATGCAAAACGAGATAAAACAATTGTTTGAAACGCGCACGAGTGTGCGCAGGTATGAATACGACCCAATCCCTGCCGAGGCTCTTGAAGTAATTTATGCAGCAATACGCAATTCGCCAACGAGTTACAATGGACAGCAATATTCGGTCATCGACATTGCCGACCAAGATGTGAAACTGAAGTTGTATGAAATAACCGGACAGAAGCAAATCAAGACTTGCAACAGGTTCATGGTGTTCTGCGCCGACTACAACCGCATAGCAGTGCTTGCCAAGGCCAAAGGAATCGATATGCCTGAATTTAGCAACACGCTCGACGGGTTCACCGTGGGAGTGCTTGATGCCGCCATCACCATGCAGAGTGCCGCCATTGCAGCACAAGCATGCGGGTTGGGGTGCTGCTGCATGGGATATGTGCGCACGGCCAATCCATCGGCAGTGGCCGAGTTGCTCGGGTTGCCACAGGGCGTTTTTGCAGTGTGTGGGTTGGCAATCGGTGTTCCACGCGAGCATCCCGACGTAAAGCCCAAGTTGCCCCGGGAGCTTGTAATCCACCAATCGCGTTACACCGACCGTGACATGACTGCCGAGCTTGTGGCATACGACAACGAGGTGACACAGTACAATGCCACCCGAAGTGGCAGCAAGAGCGACAATGACTGGTGTGGGCATATACTGGACTATTACCGTGAGGCAATGAATTACCGTATGCTCGATGCCGCTCGTCAACAGGGCTTTGATATACAGAAGTGATACAACACAAGTGGTGCAGGGTTGAAACAAACCTTTGCGCCACTTTTACTGTTAATAATTCTTAAATGGGGGGGGGGTAATATTTTTCATATTCAATAGTGCCGTGGGTGCAACTTTTTTATAATTTCGCAGCGTCTAATGTTGCAAAAAAGTAGCATTAAACGTTTTTTATTATGAATATTACAATTATGTGTTTAATTAAAAGGTTTTTATCAACTTTATTTGTGCTGTGCATAGGTATTGGCATTGCCGAGGCGCAATATTCTGTGAGAGGAGAGGTAGTAGATACTACCGGTGTGGGCGAACCATACGCCACTGTCAGGATATATGCGTCGGACGACACCACCAAGGTTGTCGCGATGGGTGTGACCGGTGAAGATGGCACGTTCAAGCAGGAACTTGCGAGAAAAGGCGGCTATGTGTTGACTGTAGCTTCGGTCGGAAAGGAGAATGTCACAAGAAATTTCAGTGTCGATAACAGTAATCGCAACTATGACTTCGGTAAATTGGTAGTGCGGACAGCCGACAATGTGCTCGGCGAGGTGGAAGTGGTGGCTCAGAAGCCGCTCGTGACGGCCGAGATTGACCGCTTGAGCTATGACGTGCAGAGCGACGAGGACTCAAAGACCAACACGATACTTGAGATGTTGCGCAAAGTGCCGATGGTGACTGTCGATGGGCAAGATAACATCAGGGTGAACGGGAGCAGCGATTTCAAGATTTATAAAAATGGCCGCCCCGACAACACAATGCAAGGCAATCCGTCGCAAGTGCTGAAATCCATTCCGGCCAACATGGTGAAAAAGATTGAAGTAATCACCGAGCCGGGAGCGAAATATGATGCTGAGGGAGTGAGCGGAATACTCAACATAGTGATGGAGGAGAGCAGCCGCATAGATGGCGTGATGGGTACACTTTACGCCCAATACAACACTTTGAACCAGCCTGGTGGCAACATGTACCTCACTACCAGCATCAACGATAAGCTCACGGCGAGTATTAACTACTCGTATTTCCGCATGAGCGACAAAAACATGTATTATGGCGACAATTCCTATACATACAAGGAAACGGGCAATAATGAAACACAAAACATGGAAGTCGAGAATCCAGGCAATTTGCATTACGCATCGCTTGACTTGAGTTATGAGATTGATACATTGAATCTGATTACGGCCTCATTCAGTGGGTATTATATAGGTGTGGACCAACACGGGCAAAGAGGTGTACAGATGCGTGACAGCAATGGCAACTTGATGTATTCCTATGTGCAGACATTCGACGCAGGGCAGCAGTATGACTACAGCAACATGAGCGGGCGACTCGACTACCAGCACCTCACCAGCAATAAAGGTGAGTCGATTAATTTCTCATACCTGCTGTCATCGTCGAACGTAGGCAATGATTACGATTCACGGTATGAAGAACTGGTAAACCCACAGTTTGACTACACGAGGTACGCGAGCAATAGCGACCAGAAATTCATAGAACACACGTTCCAGCTCGACTGGACACGCCCGATAGCCGAGAAGCACAAGTTGGATATAGGTGCCAAATATATTTTCCGCCGCAATCACAGCGTGTCAACCACTCAGCAAGATGACAATGCGCCGATTGACGTTGACTTCATGCACCGCACGCATGTCGGGGCTGTTTATGGCGAGTATTCGTTCACATCGGGACCATGGATGGCTCGTGCTGGCGTGAGATATGAGTTTTCGCGCATGACCACTGATTATCGTGGTGGTGACGGCCCCGCTGTGGAGAAAAATCTCAATGATTTTGTACCTACGCTTAGTTTGGGTTACAAGTTGAATGACAAAAACAGTTTCAAACTTAATTTCTCGACACGTATCAATCGCCCTGGCATAAGTTACTTAGACCCGACAATAAACGAAACACCCACTGAGGTGCGGTATGGCAATCCCGACCTGTCGAGTTCGCGCAACAACTCGTTGCAAGCCACTTACACTTTTATTCATCCCAAGCTCACGCTTAATGCATCGGCTGGATACTCGTTTGCCAACGACCAGATTACCGAAGCCATTTATGTCGAAGACGGACTTCGCTACCGCACCTACGGCAATATAGGCAAGATGCGGCGTGGATGGCTTAATGTGTATGCCCAATGGATGCCAACCGAAAAGACCAATGTGTCGTTTAACGGCGGTGTCAACCACTATGACTATGCCAACGACGACCTTGGCATAAGCAATAAACGCTGGACGTTCTATGCCTTCTTGCAAGTGTCGCAGCAGTTGCCGTGGAAGTTGCGGCTCAGCGCGTATGGCGGCCGCAACGAAGGCGGAGTATGGGATTTGTATTCTTATTATCGTCCTAATTATTACTACTCGTTCGGCTTGCAACGCTCGTTCTTGAAAGATGACAGGTTGACAGTGCAGCTGTTTGCAATAAATCCGTTCTCGGGTGATTACCAGACCAATGAGAGTGTCACCCGCTATGGCGATTACACAGGGTGGGAAACTGGCCGGTACAGGGGCCGTATGTTCCAAGTGGCGGTGTCGTTCCGCTTCGGCTCGCTCAAGGCTTCGGTTAAAAAGACACGCAAAACCATCACAAACGATGACGTTGTGGGTGGTGGCGGTCAAGGAGGCGGTACGCCATCGGCAGGTGGCGGAGGCAAATAAAATTAACCATTGCCGTGTAACGTGAAAATGTATGCTGCCGCTTGCTGTTGTGAGCGGCAGCGAGTTTTTTTATTTGATGTATTTTCACATGAATGGTGGCTCGGGTTTGCACGCTTTTGATTAACTTTGGCGGCGATTGTTTTCTAATGTATATGGGAAAGACGAGAGATTTGGTGATTTTCATAATATGTATGCTGGGAATTGGTGTGGTGCAGGCGCAACAGCAATATGCGGTCGATTCCACGCTGATTTATGAAAATCCGACCCTTGGCAAAATGCTTGAATTACAGGCCAACCTTAGTGACATAGTGTTTAAACGGGAGAGTTCGATTCTCGACCGCGAGCCGTCGTTCAGGATTTTGCCTACAGTCAAGCGTATCCCTGGATATGGGTTCTCTTTTGGATTGGGCGGCGCGGTATCGTTTTACACCGACAAGACCAACTTGCGGCTGCGCCGCAGCGAAGTTCCGCTGTATGTGTCGGTGGCTTTTACCAAGCCGTTTTCCTACAGCATAGGTTGCGAACCATCGTTTTATTTTGCAAGCAATGCCATTTTGCTCAAGGCCGAGATTTCATATCGCGATTGGCTCGAATACTATTTCGGTGTCGGATATTCGACTGGCCACAAGCCCGAGTATGAAAAAGACCGCTACACCTACGAGAGCCGCTTGATACGCTTCAAACCGAGTTTACAGTTGCGCATGGGCAATGACGACTTGTATGGCGGACTGGTAGTCGATGTGTGGAATGAGCAGGTTAAGGACCCCGAACAGTTTGTGGTTTCTGACCCCGATTACATCAAGTTGGTCGGCAATGCCGGTGAGGCATATTCGGCTACCGGCACTGGAGTGGGGTTAAACATGACATACGACACTCGCGACGTGCCAAATGACGCATACCGCGGCGTGTTGCTGACGGCCGAAACGATGCTATACACGACCGCCTTTGGAGGCAATGCCAAATATGGAACTCTGCTGATTGACTATCGCCAATACCTGCAATTGGGCGGACGCAAGCAGGTGCTGGCATGGAATGTAACCAGCAACAATGTGTTTGGCAACAATGTGCCATTCATGCGCTATGCCACAATCGGGGGCATCAACAATTTCCGAGGCTATTACAACTACCAATATCGCGACAAATCAATGCTGACGGCGCAGGTGGAATATCGATATTGGCTGCAAGTCAATTCCAACTGGGGCGTGTTGCTTAACCGTTTCGGCTTCGCCGTGTGGGTGGGAACTGGCGTGATAGGACCAAATCCCGTCAAGTATGAGGCATTGCTTCCGCAGGCAGGTGCCGGCATAAGGTTTGCCTTGCGTGAACGGTTGAACTTTCGTTTCGATGTTGCGCATAATCCAGTTGATGATGATACGATGTGGTATATAAGTTTCTCGGAAGCGTTTTGACACAATTTTCAGGCAAAAAAGTTGAAACCCGATTTGATATAATTTGCAAAAAGCAAAAGATTGTTTAAATTTGTCACTGAAATAGGGCTGCAATGCCGCAGCCGCACCGGTAAGGACGTGGCCGATGCGTATGGTAGCCAATGTGTAAACCTTTAAATTCAGAATAAAATGAAATTAATTAAAAGTGTGACTTCTGTCGTCCTGTTGGCGATTGTGATGTTATTGTCGTCAACTGCGGCAAATGCCCAGTTGAGGTTTGGTATCAAGGCTGGTGCCGCAATTAATGACCTTAAATTCAACACCGATGCATTCTCAAAAGAGAACCGTGCGGGCTTCACAGGTGGTTTGATGCTCGAATTTACTGTGCCAGTAATTAACCTCGGCTTTGACGTGTCGGCAATGTATGTGCACCGCACAGTGAATGCCGACAATACCGAAGGTTATTACCAACTCACCGAGGAGGAAATAGACGGACTTGGACGTGACTATATCGACATTCCCGTTAACTTGAAGTATAAATTGAACTTGCCGGGTGTAGGGAGCATCGTTGCGCCATTTGTGACCACAGGGCCGAGTTTCGCATTCCTTGTCAGCAAAAAGGATATAAGCGACGCATTTAAAAACAAGACATGCGACATTGCATGGAACTTCGGGTTCGGCATAGAGCTTTTCTCGAAAGTGCAGGTTGCGGCAAGCTATGGTTTGGGATTGACCAATACGCTTGAATATATTAACGTGACAGGCAACCGCGAAACAATCGAGGGCAAGAACCGTTATTGGACAGTCACGGCAGCTTGGCTTTTCTGATGATTGTGGCATAAAATTTTATTAAACAGTCGCAATATTACGGCATTCTCGCTCGTCACATTACTTGTAATGCACGAGAATGCCGATTTTTTTTGTCATTTGCAATAAAATGTGGTAGCTTTGCATTAAGTATTAATATTGGAAAGAGCAATATATGAAGAGAATTGTTTTAGCACTCGCATTATGCTGTATGATATTTGCCGGTATTACGGCACAGGCCGAAACACGATGGGGTGTTGTGGCCGCAGGCAACTATTCCACGCTTAAATTCAATCAAGACCTGATAGGTGTAGAAAATGGATTTGGCGGCGGTGCCGGTTTGATAGGTGAAATCATTATCCCGGGGATAGGTTTTGCTGTTGACGGGTCGTTGATGTATTCGGCATTCACGACGAATGTGCATTTTGGCGAAAAGAAAGTGTGGAGCAGCGATGGTTATGGTAACGAAACGCTTTGTAATCATACAATCGACATACCTATAAACTTGAAATTTAAGTACACCAACCTTAATGGTGTGGAAAATATCATATCGCCGTTGGTTTACGTCGGTCCGTCGTTCACGGTTCATCTCAAGGATGGCAGCAACGGAGCAAGTGCCGTGAGCTACAAGAGTGTGGCTGTGGGCATACATGTGGGTGTCGGTTGCGAGTTGTTCCGCAAGGTACAGGTGTCGGCAAGCTATTCATGGGCGATAAATGAAACGCTATCGACCATCAAGCTCGATGATTTTGAAGCAAAAAATAAGTTCTGGCGAGTGCAAGTAGCTTATTTCTTTTAAACGCATCATGGCATGACAGAAATAATGAAGTTGTGCTAAAATAAAATTAGCCTCCCTGCAACGGGGCAGTGAAAAATGTGAAGTGACCCACGAAAGTTTTGTGCCTAACTTTTACGGGTCACTTCACATTTTGCGCTACCTCATTGTTTTAGGGGTGGAATGGCGTAATTTACCTTAATAGCTTAGGGGCATATAGAAGAATGCCAAAGTTTATGCCGAAATTCCAGTTCCGCTTGGGATAGCTTAAATAGTTGGCATATACGCTCAATGTTGCGAAAGGAAATGTATAGACAACCGACGCTTCGGCCATGTAGTCCAAGCTCCTGAACCATTTGCCATATTGGGGTTGGTGCGCCTCGGTTTCGAGTATTTCTCGGAATGGGGCGAACACATAAAATTCGGGCCGGAACTGTAAGTTGTTGTTTATAGTCCATATAGGCAGTAATCCGGCAGCTGCGTATGAATTGCTTCGGAAAGCGATGTTGAAATAGTTTTGGGTCGATGGGGTAGGCGTGAATGCCGGAGATTGCACCAAGAACGCAGTGTAGTTGGCACCGAGTGGGCGAGTTGATGCCACAGCATTGGCTTTGACACCTAATGAGAACCGGCGCAATATGTTAAAGTATTTGTCCCATACTATTTCGCCCTCGACCCAGCCGTTGTTTTCGTCTGCCGAGATTTGAAGAGCCGAGTTTTGGTTGCTATTTTGTCGGTAACTGCTGTTGCCATATATGCCGGCAGCCGAAATTCTGAACCTGTTTCCCGAAGTCGGGTATAAGGGATGGTTGAGCGTGTTATTGTCAAACTCGGCTTTTATTATTCCTAATTTGTAATTGGCTTCGTCTTGCTGTGTGTTGGCAAAGTCTATCACATTACTCTGGTAGAATTTATCTTTAAGATGGCCATATCCCAACGATATTTGCAGGCGTGACTTGCGTCCGACGGCAAGCATGTATTTGAGCCGGATGTATTTTTCATAATTTATGATGAATGTAGGCTGTTCGTTTTCGTAGAATAAGGCATCATTTTCATAAAATTTTTGTTTCGACATGACACCTTCGATTCCTATGCTCGATGGAGTGGAGGTGTCGAGTGCAATTTTTGCTTGTAACATGCCTGCATAATAACTTTGACCAATCCAACCGTCAAGGCTTGCATCAAACGAGTTGTAGCTGAAAGTGTTGTAATTGGCCGAAAGGAATATCATGCTATTTGTCGATGAGCTTAGCCAGCCGCCAACCCCTATTGAGAACGGGTCTTTCATGTCGGCACGGAGGTGCAGGTCGAACATTTGGAGGTGTGGGTCATACGTCGCTTCGGGAACAAGGTCGTTTAGCTTGCCGCTTGAGATGGCGCGGTAATAAGCCGTTTGTGCGCCGCCGATGTCGAGTGTCGGTTTCTTGTTTTGTTCAAAAAGGCTTAGCAGATAACTGTTTTGCCGTTCGGTTCCACCGTCAACCGAGATGCTGTCGAAAATCACTTGAGGTGTTTTGCTCTTGAATAGTTGCCGTGTAAATGCACGGGTGGCCTTGCCAGTCCGCTTTGAGGTGCGTCCCTTGATTGAGTCAATCATCGATATGGCTTTGTCGTAGCCACGGCGGTAGATTGAATCGGCCTTGTCGAAGTCGAGTATATTGAATTCCTTCAGCACCACATTTATTCTCACACCTTTGTCGGCAGGAATGTCGGCACCATTGTCTTGGACTATCATGCTTTGCACTTGCTTGATGAGATTGTCAACGCCAATCTCGTCTTCTCCGGCATTTACGTCCACGCCTATGATGAAGTCGGGAGAAAATTCCTCATTCATCACGTTGACAGGGAAATTCTCGTATATGCCGCCGTCGAAAATTGGGAATCCATTGATATATTGCGGTTTATACACTATTGGGAAACTCATCGACGCTCTAATTGCCGCACCCAGGCTGCCGCTTTTCATCACCATTCTGCGCTTGTGGAACACATCGGCTGCCACGCACCTGAAAGGCACGTAAAGATTGTTGAAATCGCCGGCGCACTGTGCCGTGTAGGGCGAGAATAGTTCCATGAATGCAAAATTCATGGGTAATGGGTTGATGAGGCTTGAAGGCAGGATTCCAGCTTTGGTGGCAGAACTGTCGGCACTCTCGATGTTGATATGGAACATTGCCGGAGTCGGCTCCTTTTGGTCGAAATAATAGGTGAGCGAGCTGCTAATAGTGCCAGTTGACCAATCGGCAAATCCATCAGATTTGATGAGCTCAAGCATTTCATGCGGCGAGTATCCCGAGGCATACAATCCGCCGATAATTGCTCCCATCGATGTGCCGGTGATGTAGTCGATGGGAATATCGTTGTCTTCCAATGCTTGAATCACGCCTATGTGCGCGATGCCTTTTGCTCCGCCGCCACTCAGTACCAAGCCGACGCTTTCGCCCATGGCGGTAAATGCCATTGCTATGGCAGTAATCAGCGTTACGATTTTTCTCATAGCAATGCGCTGCGGTTATGTGTTGATAAACGAGTCTTTGAACCCCAAGAAGTATAGCACACCATCGAGGCCGATGGTCGAGATGCTCTGCTGGGCGTTTGCTTTCACTTTGGGTTTGGCGTGGTAGGCAATGCCAAGTCCGGCTGTTGTGAGCATTGGCAGGTCGTTTGCGCCGTCGCCCACGGCGATTGTTTGTGCAATGTTGACGTTTTCCACTTGCGCCAGCAGCCGCAGCAGCTCGGCTTTGCGTTTGCCATCGACTATGTCGCCGACATATCGTCCGGTGAGTTTGCCGTCCTCTATTTCGAGTTCGTTGGCATAAACGTAATCTATGCCATATCGTTGTTTCAAGTAATTGCCGAAATATGTAAATCCGCCCGATAGAATGGCGATTTTGTAGCCAGTGCGCTTGAGGACTTTCATAAGGCGGTCAACGCCTTCGGCGATGGGCAGTTTTTCGGCAATATCTTTCATTACCGATTCGTCGAGGCCTTTAAGCATGGCCACGCGCCGAGTGAAACTTTCCTTGAAATCAATTTCGCCGCGCATGGCACTTTCGGTTATTGCTTTCACCTTGTCGCCCACGCCAGCACGTTCGGCGAGTTCGTCGATTACTTCGGTTTCAATCAGTGTGGAGTCCATGTCGAAGCATATTAACCGGCGGCATCGGCGGAAAATTGTGTCTTCTTGTAGCGACAGGTCGAATCCCAACCGGTTGGTGAGTTGCATGAATGCACGTTGCATCTTGCCCTTGTCAGACGGCGTTCCTCTCACCGAAAATTCGATGCAGGTTTTCCCTGTCGATGTATCTTCTTCCGACAATGGCATACGTCCGGTCAGTCGTTGAATCATGTCGATGTTCAACCCCTGTTCGGCCACTATGGCAGTCACCGAGGCTATTTGTTCGGCAGTGATACGCCGCCCAAGTATTGTGATGATGTATCGGTTTTTCCCTTGCAGGCTCACCCATTCTTCGTAGTCCTCGACCGATATGGGCGAGAAACGGATTTGCACATTCATTTCTGCCGCTTTGAAGAGCAATTCTTTCATAATGTCGCCGCTGCGGTCGCTCGTAGTTTTGAATAGGATTCCGAGTACCAGCGTGTGGTGTATGTCGGCTTGTCCTATGTCGAGGATTGATGCTCCATATTTTCCAAGAATTGCTGTGAGTGCCGAGGTGACTCCAGGGCGGTCTTGCCCCGAGATGTTTATTTGGATAAGTTCCAGGTTTTGCTGCTTTACCATAAAAGTTAGATTGTGTTGATGTATATATTATGTATGTGTGGCAGAATTTCTGCCAAAATTACGCATTATTTTGGGTGGAACAGAAATTTTTTCAATCTTTTTTCGGCTATTTTATATGAGCCAATTAACAAATCGAATTTAATGCACGGGGTGTTAAAATATGCTTTAAAACATACTTTTCAAACACAGCGCAAACCGCTTGTAGGTCGCTGTTTTAACGTGTTAACTTAATTATGTTTGAATGGTTAAATAATTTCGGAGAAATAAAATGTGCAATTAACTCTTTTGCAAATAATTAAACTTCCGCTGGGTGACATACGTTTGTTGAAATAAAATATTTGCATTAATTTTGCAGCGTTTTAGGTTGCCACGTGGGGTATAGACCCCGAAAGAGAAAAGTAGCAAGCGTGGCATGATAGCCGAAACTCGGCGGGGCCTTTTTCCGAGTATGCTCGCAAACTGGCCTGATTGTTTAACTAAGAGCTAAAGAATGAGGAAATTTCTTTTGACGGCCATAGGAGCCGCCTTATTATTGATTGTTTTGTCGGCCGATTATCCTGCATCATCGGGTTTCAGCATCGGCGACACTGTTCCGGGCTTCTCGGTGTCTAACGACAGCAACGAAGTGGAAATGCAGCAATTGCGAGGCGAATATGTGTTATTGTCGTTCTGGACATCGACCAATCCGCAATCGCGCATAGCAAACAAGACGTATAATGATTTTGTTGCCGGCCAAGAAGGAGGAATCGAATATGTGGCCGTGAATTTCGACCCGTCGTCGAACGTGTTTAATGAGATAGTTAAAATTGACGGTCTTGATGCCTGTAAGCAATTTCATGTCGAACGTAATTCGGCTTTGATGGAGTCATATAGCTTGCGCGGTGGTTGCGTGAGTTTGTTGATTGACCCCCAGGGTGAAGTTGTCGCACAAAATCCCACATTGGATGAAGTGAAGAATGTGATGGGTGTGTGACATTGCTGCAGCAAGATTGAAGTTATTGAAATTGTTTTGAATTAATGGGAGGAGTCGGGCTTGTGTGCCGGCTTCTCTTTTTTTTGTATGACTGCAGAAAATATTGTGTATAATGGGGGCGTGGATTATTTTGTTACCGCCAAAAGTCGTACATTTGCACTACAACTGAATAATACTATAACTTAAACTGTAATATTTATGGTCATACAAAGATGGCAAAGTGTTTACTTGCTTGTAGCGGCGTTGCTAATGGGCTTTTACGCCTTTATGCCGATTGTGGGATTTAGCATTGATGGTAGTGGTTTTGAATTGTCGTTGCTCGGGGTGGATAATATGTCGGCTGCAAGTGGCGCAGAATGTGCGGCGACACCCGACATACCGTGGGTGTTGACGTGGCCATTGTTTGCCGTGGCTATATTGACTTCGTTGCTGTCGTTGGTGGCAATATTCAAGTTCAAGCAAATGAAGTTGCAAAAGGCATTGTGCCGTGTGTGCATAATATTGACTATAGCATTGGTGGCATCGTTGCTTGTCATGGTGAATGGTTGGGAAAACGTTCGATATTATTTTTCCAACTGCATGCCCATATTGGCAATTATCGCTTATGTGATGGCATTGCGCGGCATCATAAGCGACTATAAAAAAATAAGTGATGCCGACCGTTTGCGTTAATCGGGAGGCGAAGGATTGTTACAGAATATAACTTCAATTAAAATAGGTATTATATATGATAGAGATGATGATAGTAGTCTTTGTCGTAGGCTACTTGATGATTGCCATCGAGCATGTGCTTGAGGTGAACAAGGCGACATTTGCCCTGCTGATGGGCGGCGTGTTGTGGACGATGTTTGCTTTCACGGGTATGGTCGATAATGTCGATGCCGTGCTTGTGGAGCATCTTGGCGATACTTGCGAGATACTTGTGTTCTTGATTGGCGCGATGGTGATAGTCGAGCTGATTGACCGTTACAAGGGATTCAATTTCATTACCCATGTCATTCATTCTCACAGCAAGAAGAAGTTGCTGTTCTTGATGTCGGTGATTACATTCTTCATGTCGGCAGTATTGGATAACATGACGACGACAATTGTCATGATAATGCTCATGCGCCGACTCTTGACCGAGACCAACGACCGATGGCTGTTTGCCGGTGTGATAGTGATTGCCGCGAATAGTGGCGGTGCGTGGTCGCCGATTGGCGATGTGACTACAATCATGCTGTGGATGAACGACAATGTGACCTCGCTCGACCTGATTGTTAACCTGTTTGTGCCGTGCTTGGTATCGACAATCGTTCCTGCCTACTTGGCATCGCTGATGATAAAGAACAATGCCATGGAAGCCGTTACCACAACGGGTAATACCGAGCAGGTCGGTGGCGGCATCAATCCGCAATTGAGCCGACTGGTGCTTGTCGTGGGTGTTGCTTGCCTGATTTTTGTGCCGATTTTCAAGACTTTGACTGGTATGCCGCCGTTTGTCGGCATGATGATTTCGCTTAGCGTGATGTGGCTTATGACCGAAATCATTGTGCGTAAGAATCATTTCGGTGATGATTTCGACGGGCGCGTTTCGCAAGCGATTCGCAATATCGACATGCCCACAATCTTGTTCTTTTTGGGTATATTGATGGCGGTGGGCGCATTGCAGGCTGCCGGAATTTTGAGCGAGATTGCCCACTTCCTCGACCGTACAATCCATGAACCGTTCATTATCAATACAATCATAGGTGCATTGTCGTCGGTGATTGATAATGTTCCGCTTGTGGCTGCTTGTATGGACATGTACCCGATACTCGACCCGGCGCAGGTGGCTGCTGCTGTTGACCCGGCATACGCCAACAATTTCATCGAAGACGGGCTGTTCTGGCATTTGCTCACTTTCTGCGCTGGAGTGGGCGGTAGTATGTTGATTATCGGGTCGGCTGCCGGCGTCGTTGCCATGGGGCTTGAAAAGATTTCGTTCTGGTGGTATTTGAAACGCATTTCTTGGCTGGCTCTCATAGGCTACATTTGTGGCATATTGACCATCTGGGCGCAGCACTCCATAATAGGCATAGGCTGATTACTCATCAATAAAATTAATGATTTGTGTCTGCAATGCTCGCAAGGGCGTTGCAGATATTTTTTGTACATGGTGGTCCGACGTGAAATGGGGATTTTGTTATGACGACGACCTCGGGCAAGAAGTCAAAGTGTCGATAGTGTGCTTGAAATTTGGCGAAAAGGATTGGATTGATTATAAACATGCGTATTTATGCTTTTTGGACTTATTGTGGTTTGATTGAGATTAGATTTTTATGTGTGGGAAGGGCGGTATTGCCATGTTTGCAGCCGCCAATTTTCCCTGCGAATTATATTGAATGTTAAATAATGTAAGCGCAAAGAAAATTATTGTCGAAAAATTATGTTGTAAAACATATTTGCTTTACCTTTGCAGCGTTTTCATAGTAATAGTTTTTTAGGTAAATGATTTAAATGCCGTGAGGCAGGAGTTTCATGTTTTAGGTTTATGTTAATGGTATTAAAGGTTAATTGGTAAGCGATCCCGGGCAGTGATGTCGGGGATTATTTTTTGTTGGGTGTTGTGATTGCGTTGTTGTGGGGCTGGAATGGTTTTTATACATTTGCATTTCCGAAAAAAGTAACATAAGCACATGGACAACAATAACGGATATTCCTACAAAAGTAGTGGCCGGCAATATGGCGGTGGCAATAGACAGCCATCGCAGCAACTTGTTGCCGACATGGGTATTATGCCGCCGATGGATACCGACCTTGAAGAGGCGGTATTGGGTGCATTGATGCTTGAAAAAGACGCATATACTATAGTGTGTGACCTGCTGAAGCCCGAAAGTTTCTACGACCCTGCCAACCAGAAAATCTATGAGGCTATACAGCAGCTCGGAGCAATGCAGCGGCCGATTGATATGCTCACTGTGACCGAGCAGCTGCGGAACAACGGAACTTTGAACGAAGCTGGTGGCGCATTAAGGGTGTCGGAATTGACTGGCAGAGTGTCGTCGGCCGCCAACGTCGAGTATCATGCAAGGATTGTTGCCCAGAAATATCTTGCTCGCGAGTTGATAGCATTCTGCTCATCGGTGCAAACGAAGGCCTTCGACCCGACGAATGATGTTGACGACCTGATGCAGGAGGCAGAAGGGCGGCTGTTTGAAATATCACAGCACAATGTGAAAAAAGATGTCACGCAAATCGACCCTGTCATCAATGCCGCTATCAAGAAGATTGAAGATGCTGCAAACCGCGAGTCGGGCTTGAGCGGCTTGCAAACTGGCTTCATTGACCTTGATAAAATCACTTCGGGATGGCAGTCGAGCGACCTTATTATCATAGCTGCCCGTCCTGCGATGGGCAAGACTGCACTGGTGCTGTCGATGGCAAAGAACATGGCGGTGGATTTCAACATACCCATTGCGATTTTCTCGCTTGAAATGTCGAACATTCAGCTTGTCAACCGCCTTATAAGTAATGTATGCGAGCTTGAGGGTGATAAAATCAAGAGCGGACAATTGTCGCCCGATGAGTGGAACAAGCTCATGAGCCGCATTAAAAACTTGTATTCGGCACCGATGTATATCGACGACACGAGCAACTTGTCGGTATTCGAGTTGCGCACCAAGGCTCGGCGGCTTGTGCGCGAGCATGGCATAAAGATGATTATTATCGACTACCTGCAGCTGATGAATGCAAGCGGGATGAAGTTTGGCAGCCGTGAGCAGGAGGTAAGTGCCATATCGCGTTCGCTCAAGCAGCTTGCCAAGGAGCTTGAAATTCCGGTGATTGCGCTTTCGCAGCTTAGCCGTAAGGTGGAAGACCGAACCGATGGCAAGCGTCCGCAACTTTCCGACTTGCGTGAATCGGGTGCAATCGAGCAAGATGCCGACATCGTGTGCTTCATTCACCGCCCAGAGTATTACACCAAGTCGAGCGAAGATGCAAGTGGGCGCGACATTCGCGGGCTTACCGAGTTTATTATCGCCAAGCATCGTAGTGGTGCGGTAGGCGATGTGAAATTGCGATTCACGGCACGCTTTGCACGTTTTGAAAATTGGAGCGATAATGTGATTTCAGGCGGAGGAACGTATGAGTCGAAGTTGGGTATGGGAAATGTCGCAACGAGCGATGCAAATGCGGCTATGCCACCAGCACCATCGAGCAACAGCCAAGACCTGCCAGGCGATTTCGACTTTTCGGCAGGCCCCGATGATATACAAGCCCCATATTGAGCCGTTGTTGCGCCGTGATTGCAGGTCCGCAAAATTTGCGGGGAGAAGTAAAATGGCAAGGGGTGTATCAAAATTGCAAATACATTTTTGATACACCCCTTGTAATTTGGGCGATGCTATCCCCCCCTTATGGAATCATGTGGAATTACGTTCTGGTGCTGTCCTTGCAAGACGGTTGTCTATAGAGGGTAGTTGTCATAGTCATACAGTTCGGTTGACAAGTACCGCTCGCCAGTGTCGGGCATGATGGCGACGATGCACTTGCCGCGGTTTTCCTCGCGTTGCGCCACTTGCAGAGCCGCCCACATAGCAGCTCCCGATGAGATGCCAACGAGCAGTCCCTCGCGAGTGCCTAACGTGCGGCTTGTCTTGATGGCTTCGTCGTCGGGTACATTGATTACTTCATCGATGACCGAAGCATCATAGTTACCAGGAATGAAATTCGCCCCTATGCCTTGTATTTTGTGCTTGCCCGGTGCGCCACCGGTCAATAGGGGTGACGATGCTGGTTGTACCGCAATCGCTTTAATGCCGGGGTTGTATTGTTTAAGTCTCTTGCCCGTTCCGCTGATAGTTCCACCCGTTCCTACACCGGCTACAAGTATATCCACCTTTCCGGCGGTGTCTTCCCATATCTCGGTGGCAGTCGTAGAATAGTGGGCATGAGGGTTGGCAGGGTTGGAAAATTGTTGCAGTATGATGGAGTTTGGCGTGGTGCGTTGCAGTTCCTCGGCCTTGTCCACCGCGCCTTGCATTCCTGCGCTGCCCGGGGTCAGCACCACTGTTGCACCGAGGGCTTTCAGCAGCATTTGCCGTTCCACGCTCATGGTTTCGGGCATCGTCATGATGGCCTTGTAGCCGCGGGCGGCGGCGTTCATGGCTATGCCCACGCCGGTGTTGCCGCTTGTCGGCTCGATGATTGTGCCGCCGGGCATCAGCCGTCCTGAGGCTTCGGCATCGTCAATCATGGCTTTTGCCACGCGGTCTTTGATGCTTCCTGCCGGGTTGAAATACTCTAATTTTGCCAAAATTCTGGCTTGGAGGCCAAGTGCGGTTGCCACGTTATGCAGCTCAAGCATCGGCGTGTGTCCTATAAGTTCTGTAATGTTGTTTGCAATCATGTGTGTATAAGTGTTTTATAATCTACCTTCGTCAACGTAGCTGTAATATCCTCTTTCGCCTACAATCACGTGGTCAACCATTTCGATGCCTATCACCTTGCAACTTTGGCGCAGCTGGCTTGTGATACTGTCGTCGTCGCTGCTGGGCGTGGTGTTGCCCGACGGGTGGTTGTGGACTACTATGATGCCGTCGGCAAGGTGGTCGATGGCGGTTTTCAATATGATTTTGGGGTCGGCGGTTGTCGTGTGTGTTCCGCCTGTGCTGATTTTGATTTTTGCCGTCACGTGCTTTGCGCGGTCGAGCGTGAGCAGCCAAAATTCCTCGTATGGCAAGTGTATGAGGTCCATTTTGATGTAGTTGTAAACCGATGCGCTCGATATTATTTGCGGGCGTTGCGGGATTTTTTCGGAATGGTATCGCCGCCCGAGTTCGAGTGCTGCAAGTATGGTTATTGCCCTCACGGTGCCTATGCCCTTGAATTGCTTGGTGAGGTCTTTTACTGTCAGCTTTGCAATGTTGTTCAGCTGGTTGCCGCACGAGTTGAGTATGCGTTGGCACAAGTCCACCACCGACTCGCCGCGAGTGCCGCTTCCCACCAGTATGGCGAGCAACTCGGCAGTCGATAGCGACTGGAAGCCGTGCTGCAGTGCCTTTTCGCGCGGACGGTCGTCGGCGGCAAGGTCTTTGATGGCTCTGGTGTAAGTTTCGCTGCTGTCGTGTGGCATGGCCGTGCTACTTGCCTTTCCTGATTAAGATTTCTTCTTCGATATTGCGACCCTTGCCGAGCAGGATTTTCACGAACCACGCCTTCAGGAAGCCGCAGCCGTATGCACCAAGCTGTATGATGCTCGCAGGGATTGCCAGCAGCCCGATTTTGATGCTGCGGTTGGCAGCGGTGGCTGCGACGAATATGGCAAGCAGGTATGCGGCAAGTGGCGCGATGGCCCACGGGGTGATAGCGATGGCAAGCACAATCATTGCAAGCGAGCATAGCACAAATGCGGCTGGCAAGCAGTGAACGAGTTTGAGCGAGTCGGGGTAGAGTAGCTTGAGCGTGATGCGCGACATGCCAAACACGTAGGTTTGCCGGCAGAATAGTCGCAGGTTGCCGCGCCGCTTGTGGTAAACGTAGGCATCGCGGAACAGATTGATTGAGAACCCAGCTTTGCGTATGCGTGTGCTCATGTCGATGTCTTCCGAAAACATTTCGCGGAAGCCTCCGACGGCGAGCCACACTCGGCGAGAGTAGCCCATGTTGAACGAGCGAGGCACGAATTTTTCGAGTTTGACTTTGCCGCCTCGTATTCCGCCCGTGGTGAGGAACGAGGTCATCGAGAAGTTGATGGCCTTTTGCACGTCGGTGAACGAGTCGTGGGCGGCATCGGGCCCGCCGAAGCAGTCGGTGGGGTTACGTTTCAACTCTTGGGCAAGTGTGGCGAAATATTGCGGAGGAATGACGCAATCGGAGTCAAAAAACACGAAATATTCGCCGCTTGCACGTTCCATGCCGTAGTTGCGGGCGATGCTGCGCCCTTCGTTGCTCTTGTAGAAGTATTTTATGTCGAGCTTTGAGGCGTATTCGTCTACGGCAGCTTTGCATGGCTCGGTCGAGCCGTCTTCGACGATGATTACTTCAAAGTCGCCAAGCGTCTGTTGCGAAAGGCTTGCGAGCAAGTCACGCACCTCGTCGATACGGTTATAGACAGGAATGATTATGGAGAAATATGGCATAATCGGGTCAATTGCTTTTATTTTAATTGCTAATATAGCACAAAAGTGCGGGTTGTGCAAGCGGCTTGGTGCCGATTGGGTCGAAAATCAGTATGTTTTTCCGGTCGTCGGCACGGCATAAGGAGGCGAAGGGTCATTCCTTGGTCTTGTCTTGTTTGGTGCTGCTGTCGTCAGCGTTGGGTTTTATGATGTTGTAGTCCTGGTCTTTGTATTCGGCTTGCGAAGTGAATAGCAGGCTCAAGTTCTTGACAGCCTTTTTTGCCCTTAGCCCTGCATTTGCCATCAGGCTGCCTTTACTGGCGATTG